>JBGPBZ010000056.1:0-14499 GCA_041481535.1 Dehalococcoidia bacterium
ACCTGTTTCAACAACGACGCCAGCTGTGAAAGGATAATCTATGCAGTCTTAACTCACTTGAACCGAAACTGGCAGGGTAGGCCTCTCGCCCAATTTACACACCACTCGTGACGCTACCCCAAACCGTAGGGGCGCAACGCCTTCGTACCTCCGCCGTTACCTCGAAGAAACACCCGCCGCCCCCACCAAAGCGCCACTTGCGCACGCTCCCCTCTCCCGCGCACGCCTGTCCGCCGCGGAGGAGGAGAGGGGCCGGGGGTGAGGGTTCCGCCTAGCCGTACCGCTTCCCCAACCACTCCCGCCACGTAATCTTCCCCCCGGCGTTCTCCGGGCAGCAGTTGTACCCCTTCGCCATCGCGCTCAGAAACCCCAGCGCCGGCACCGGGATCGTGATGTAACTCTTGCCCGTCGCCGCCTTCCACTCACGCGCGATCTCCTTCGCGTTCTGCACCTGCGGCCCGCCGATGTCCGGCAGATGTCCGCCCGGCCCGTTCGCCAGCGTCGCCACAATGTGCGCTGCCACCTCACCCGGATCGATCAGCTGGAACTTGATCGAGCCCGGCAGGTACATGAACGGCCCCTTCTTCATCATCGGCAGCATCGTCTCCGCCAGCAGCGGATGGAACTGCGTCGCGCGCAGGATCGTGTACGGCACACCGCCCTCTTCGATCACCTTCTCCGCCGCCAGCTTCGCCTTGTAGTAGGCGTAGTTCATCCGGTCGATCCCCACAATCGAGATGTAGTAGAAGTTCGAGACGCCTGCCGCCTTCGCCGCCGCCAGCAGCTTCCGCGTCCCCTCGACGTCCGTCTCCTTCGTCTTCTTGAACGGGCTCGAGGCGCAGTGGACGACGATCTCGACGTCGCGCACGGCATCCGCCAGCCCTTCGCCCGACATGATGTCCGCCTTCGCCCACTCAACGTCACCCAGCGCGTTCGACTCGCCCGAGCGGCGGCTCATCACCCGCACCGTGTGCTTCGCCGCCACAAGCCGCGGCACGACCTCCCGCCCGAGAACTCCGGTGCCGCCGGTGACCAGAACGCGCGCCATCCTAAGCCTTCTTTCCCGGCATCGCCGCCGCCACCGAGCGCATGCCCTCCCGGACGTCGTGATGTTGTGGCGACCAGCCAGTCGCTTCCTTGAATCGCTTGTTGGACACGCGCTGCGACTGCAGGATGTACTTCGATGGCCCGCCCAGTACGAGCTTGCCCAGCCACTTCGGGAAGTGCCGCGGCTTGCCCAGTCCGAACGCGTCGTACATCGCCTGCGCGTACCCTTCCTGGCTCACCGGCGTATCCTCGACGACGTTGTACGTGCCGCCCGGCGCGTTCACCGCTGCCACAACCGCCGCCGCCGCATCGTCCACGTGGATCGACGAGAAGTAGTTCTCGCCCCTGCCGATGATCCCGAACATCTTGCGTCGCGCCATCTTAACCGTGTCTATCGTGCTCGCCGCGTACGGCGCGTAAAACAGCCCGAATCGCAGCACGACGCCACGCCCCCCGCCGTCCGCGAACCGCTTCGTCTCTTTCTCCGCGTCCATCGCTGACTCCAGCGGCGGCCACACGAGGTTGATCGGAGAGTCTTCGCTCAGCCAGCTCTCACCGCCGTTCGCATACACGAACGTGATCGATTCCATCACAAACGCCTGCGCCTTCGCCGCCAGTGCCGCGTCCACCAGGTTGCGAGTCGCATCGCGCCGCAGCCGGTCGTTCTCTTTCCACGCCCCCTTTGATCGCATCTTTGTGAGCGAGGGTATTTTCGTCGCGAGGTGGACGACGGCGTCGCAGCCGGCCACCGCCTCGCGCACGGACGTAGCATCGAAAAGGTCGGTGGTGACAGGCGTCGCGCCCAGAGAACGCAGGAGCGCGGCCTTGTCCTCGCTGCGGGCCGCCCCTCGCACCTCATGCCCGGCGGCGATCAGCCTCTTCACGCTCGGCCGGCCGAGCACACCCGTAGCCCCGGCGACAAACACTCGCATGGCGACGCTCCTTCCGCCGTGGATTATCGCGTCGGGACGATCTAGGGGCTAGATTGGGGACTGATGATCGACTCGATCGTTCTGCGCGCCACTGCCTTCATCTCATCCGTCAGCTCCACCGGCGTGCTATCGAGCCCCCAGATGATCTCCGCGGACAGCTGGAGTGTTCCCTGGCTCCAGACGCCGGTCACATCCGCCGTGGCTGCGGGCACGTCACCAATGGTCACATCCGAGATTTTGACTGAGATTCCCCCGATCGTCTCGGTCACATAAGCGGCGTTGGGCTCCAGCCCGCCTCCGTTCTGTTCGTGTAGCAGAATAGTCGGCGACTCGGCTTCTTTGCCGTCACCCGCAGGAGAATAGCGAATGTTCACTCCACGGTTGCGCGCAAGCACCGTGTACTGAGGCTCAGGATCCACCTTCGCCGGCAAGTTCGAGGGAAGCAGGAAAGTAAACCCCGCCTGCTGCTCGGCCTCTGCGCGAGTCAGGGCTGGGCTAGCGGTCGGTGTCTGGCTGGCAGGCGTATCTGAGGAACCGCCGCAGGCCACGATCACGGCCAACACGCAGGCTCCGAGGATCGTCCAGAAGCTCCGCCTCGTGCTCATCACGCAAACGCAGGTATGACTTCGTCCGAGAACTGCATGACCGCCTTCTTCACGAAGCGCGGCCACAGCGCCAGGTACATCTCCTCGACGCCCGCCTTCTCGAAGCCCGCCACCTGCTCCTTCACCTCGGCGACGTTGCCGATGAGGATGCCCTTCGCTGCCTCTTCCGGCGTCCCTCCGCGCATCGCCACCATCCCCTGCAGCACTCGCTGCTTGAACGACTCGTTGTCGCTCAGGAACAGCGGGATCTGGATCGTCCGCTTGATCGACTTCGGGTCGCGGCCGTACTGCTTGCAGTAACCGTCCAGCACATCGAACTTGTGACGCACCTCTTCCGGCGTCCCCGAGACGTTCGCTACGTCCGCGTACTTCGCCACGATCCGCAGCGTCCGCTTCTCGCCCCCGCCGCCAACCAGAATCGGCGGGTGCGGCTCCTGCAGGTTCGGCGGGTTGTACGGCGGCTTGTCGATGCGGTAGTACTTCCCCTCAAACGATGGCTTCGGCGCCGTCCACAGCGCCTTGATCAGCTGCAGCCCCTCCTCCAGCCGGTCCATCCGCTCCTTCACCGGCGGCAGGTCTTGCATCCCCAGCAGCGACTTCGTCTCGTACTCGTGCCATCCCGCGCCGATCCCGAAGTTCAGCCTCCCGTTCGAGATGTGGTCCACCGTCGTCGCCATCTTCGCCAGGATGCTCGGGTGCCGGTAGAAGTTCCCGGTCACCAGAATCCCCAGCCGGACGCGGTTCGTCGCGTTGGCCAGCGCACTCAGCGCCGTCCATCCTTCCATGCACGGCTCCCCGGACCCAAACTCCTGCCCGAAGCCCGACACGAAGTGGTCCATCAGCCACAGCGAGTCAAACCCCGAATTGGCGTCGAGGTCCCGCCACACATCGAGTAGTTCCGGCCAGCTGCAGCCGGACTGATTTGGCACCGCTCCAAACTTCATTTCGCCTCTCCCTCTGTTTTCTCCTGCGCAATCCCCAGCTGCTCCCTGTAGTCCTTCTCTATGCCACCGAGCGCGCCCATGTTCAGGTACGACGTCAGCGGCCACTGCACAAACATCCGCATCACCGGCAGCGGCACCGCGCTGATCGGCTCGTCCCCGATAACCTTATTTTCTTCTAGCTTCGCGATCTCGTCCTCCCCCATCCCCAGCAGCCCGCCCAGGATCTCCCGGTTGTGCTCCCCGAGCTTCGGCGCCCGGCGCGCCGTATTCGGCTCAAACTCGCTGAATTTGGCCCCGATTTGGTGCGGAATTAAACGTTCATCCTTCTGGACAGTTTGCACCCGGTCGAAGAACCCGCGCTCCTTCAAATGCGGGTCCAGCAGCACCTGTTTCGGGTTGAGCACTGCCGCCGCAAGCACGCCCGCCGCCTGCAGCTCATGCATGGCTTCGATATGGTCTCGCGTGCTCGTCCACCCTTCCATCAGCGCATCAATCTCATCGTGGTTCGCGAACCGCCCCTTCACATCCGCGAAACGCGGATCGCTTCCCCATTCCGAATGCCCAACCGCCTTCGCGAACGCTGTCCACTCCTCATCATCCCGTATCGTCACCGCCAGCCAGTTATCCTCGCCGGCGCACCTGTACACGCCCTGCGGCGCCTGCCAGAGGCTACGATTGCCCATGCGTTTCGGCGCGCGTTTATTCATCGCATAGTCCATCGTCGCGTAGCCGGTCACCGGTATCGCCGCCTCCTGCTCCGATAGGTCGATGTACTGCCCTTTCCCGGTGCGTCGCCTGTACACGAGCGCCGCCAGCACCGCTCCAGCTCCCACGATCCCCGAATACGGATCGGTGAAGGAGATGCCGGTGCGCAGCGGGTCGCCGCCCTCGTATCCCGTAAGCGAAGAGATGCCGGACGCCGGCTCCAGCCCCATCCCGTACGCCGAGAAGTCGCGCCACGGCCCGTTCTGCCCGTAGCCTGAGAGGCTGATCATGATCACGTCCGGCCGTATCTGCTTCAGTGCCTCGTAGTCGATCCCGAGCTTGTGCATCACATGCGGTGTAAAGCTTTCGACGACGATATCGCAGTGTGCGGCCAGCTTCTTCACGATCTCGATTCCGGCGCCGCCCGACTCCTCGCTGAAGTCTAGAGTCAGCGATCTCTTACCGCCGTTGCGCAGCAGGAAGTAACCGGACTTGTTCCAGTAATCGTCCGAGCTGTCGTTCTCAGGCATCACGAAGTTGCGCGTGATGTCCATGCGCTTCAGCCCCTCGATCTTGATCACGTCCGCGCCGAGATCAGCCAGCAGCCGCGTGGCCGTCGGCCCAGCATAGACCTGAGCGAGATCGAGGACGCGCACGCCATCGAGCGGGAGGCTCATCGCGCCGCCTCCGAGACTATGTCAGCGTTCTGCTCCCCAAGCGCCGGCGCCGGGCCATGGCGCAGCGGCGTCTCCGACATCCGGAACAGGTTGCCAGACATCGGCAGCTTCCCTACGCCCGGCTGCTCGATTTCGGCGAAGTAGCCTCGCTCTTGCAAATGCTCGTTGCCCAGCAACGTCTCCGGATTGAGGACGGCGGCGAACGGGACGCGCAACTCCTGCGCCCGCGTCAGCAGGTCAACCCAGTCGTGGTCCATCAGGTAGGGGCGAAGTATCGCCTCGAACTCTTTCCACTCGATGGTGCGGAGCCAGAGGTTCTGAAAGAGCGGGTTGTCTTCGAGCTCCGGCTGTTCGAGCAGGATCGCCATCAGCAACGGAAAGCCCGTCGCGCCGCCGATGACGACGATGTGGCCGTCGCGGCACGGGTAGATCTCGCTCGGGAACGTCGGGATGTGGTGCCGCGAGTAGAAGCGCTTCCGGATAGCGCCGAGGTAGGAGTACATCGGCGTGTTGTATTCGTCCGCTGAGCCCAATGCTTCCAGCCACGAGACGTCGACGTGTTGTCCGCCGCCGTGCTGCCCGCGGTGCTCCAGCGCCGCGAGGATCGAGACCCAGGCATGCAGCGCACCGAAATACTCCGCCGGCTCGCCGCCGGTGACCAGCGGCGCCTTGTCCGGGTCGCCGGTGATGTACATCAGACCGGACAGCGCCATCGCCGCCAGCGAGTTGCCCTTGTACTTCGCATACGGCCCCGTCTGCCCGAACGGCGTCACCGAGGCGTACACAAGGTCGGGGTAGGCGGCCTTCAGGTCGTTGTAGTGCAGGTCGAGGTCGGCCATCCGGCTTGGCGTCTCGCTCTCAACAAAGACGTCCGCCGTGCCGATGAGCTTTGCGAGGGCAGCGCGGCCATCTTCAGATTCGATGTCCAGAGTGACGCTTTTCTTGTTGCCGTTGAGGTGTATGAACAGCCCGGACTTGTCCGGATCGGGCACGTCGCCGGGGAAAGGACCGAGCTGGCGTGTGTAGTCGCCGGAAGGCGGCTCTACCTTGATCACCTCGGCTCCGAGGTCGGCGAGCAACTTCGTAGCGTACGGTCCGGCGATCCCTTGCGACAGGTCAACGACACGGATACCGTCCAGGGCTAGTTCAGGCACGCGCCGGATGATAGCAGGTTAGATGTCAGGTGTCAGGTACGAAGCCTTCGAGTAACGCGGTCGGCGCTTAAGCCTATCCGCTTGCAGGAGCGCCGATCCGAGCGGTGGCCCGGCCAGGTGCCGTGGCCGGCGGTGGTTGCGACAATCGGTCCGCCCGACGAAACTCGTACTAGTCATGACAAAAGACACATCCCTCAAAAAGCGCGGTCCGGTGGCCTGGATTACGCTGTCGCGGCCACCGCTCGACGCGTCCATGGTCCGGGGGTTGCGGGACGCTTGCGAGGCGATCAGCGGCGATGCCGGCTTGCGCGCCGTCGTTGTCACCGGCATCGGCAAAGACTTCACGGACGGCATCGAGAACCCGCACGGCCCGGACATCGAGAAGCTGAGGGAGGCGGGTGTCCTGGATGACCCGTTCGGCTGTCTGGCCGAGTTGACGAAGCCGGTAATCTGCGCGATCGCAAGTAATGCGGTCTCGGGAAAGCTCGCGTTGGCACTCGCCGCCGACATCCGCATCGCGTCAGAGGATGCTCTATTCTGGCTCCCGGAGATCGAGGCCGGCTGGCTACCGCTCGCCGGAGCGATCCAGCGCCTGGCGCGACTTGTCGGGCGGGGGCGAGCGCTGGAGATGGTGCTCACGGGAGAGCCGATAGACGCAGCAGAAGCGCTACGCATCGGCCTGGTGGGCGAAGTGGTCCCGCCAGACAAGCTTCAGGCACGCGCGCAGGCAATCGCGTAGCGACTTGCCGAGCGCGGACCGCTGGCGTTGCAGTACGCGAAGGAAGCGATCGTGCGCGGGCTGGATATGCCGCTGGAGCAGGCGATGCGGTTCGAGACGGATTTGACGGTGATTCTGCAGACAACGGAAGACCGGGCGGAGGGTGTGCGCGCGTTCCTGGAGAAGCGCAAACCTGAGTTCAAGGGGAGATAGCGGGAGGAAAATGGGAGATAGAGGGAGTGGTAAATGCAGATAGTTCTCGACAACGACGAGGCGTGGTCGCTGATGACGCTGATGACGTCGTTCGTAATCGACCACGCCGGAGTGTCGCAGGAGGGCAAGCAGAGGCTGAGAAAGTGGCGCAGCGGGCGTGCCGAAGGCTCTCAGGAGATGATTGCTCTGGCGGAGAGCATGAACAAGGCACTCGGGACGTTCATCGATGAGCAAACGAATCGCCAGGTACGTCAGAAGGGGCGCTACACGACGAAGAAGGCGAAGAGCCGATGAGAATCGAGCTGGAAATCGAAGAGACGCGCGAACTGTTGATAAGCCTGATCAATTCAATTTCGCACGATTCGGCTCTTAATCCGGCGGATTTGACCGCGATCCGGAAATGGCGCGCGACGCTGAAGCCGGGCTCGGAGGCGATGCGGGAGTTTACGGCGAAGGTGAACGCAGACGTGGCGCGGGTGCTGGAGGGACAGAAGCGCAGCGCGAGCATGAAGCCGGACTGGCAGTGACGAGAGAAGCAGCGACATGAGTGACCCGCCTGTTCTGTACGAGAAGGCCAGTGGCGGGATCGCCTGGGTGACGCTGAACCGGCCGGATGTGTTGAACGCGCTGAATATGCAGGCGCGGGATGACCTTTGGGAGATCATGCAGGCGGTGGCGGTGGACCCGGAGGTGCGAGCCGTGATTTTTCGAGGGGCGGGGGAGCGGGCGTTCTCGGCGGGGGCGGACATTTCGGAGTTTGGGACGGCGCCTTCGTACGCGGAGGCTCGGCGGGCCCGGCGGGAGCGGGATTTGTGGTGGCTGATGCTCTCACAGGAGAAGCTCCTGATCGCGGCGATCCAGGGGTATGCGCTGGGGGCTGGCATCGAGCTGGCGATGTGCTGCGACATTAGGATCGCGGCGGAAGACGCGCGGATGGGGTTGCCAGAGGTTTCTCTCGGGTACATACCGTCGGCCGGGGGGACGCAGACGCTGCCCCGGCACGTGCCGCCGGGGATCGCGATGCAGATGATCCTCACGGGCGACCCGATCGATGCGCAGACGGCGTACGGGTACAGGCTGGTGCAGCGGGTGGTGCCTCGCGAGCGGTTGTATACGGAGGCGGAGGCGTTCGCGCGGAAGATAGTCGCCCGGCCGGGGCATCTGGTGGCTCTGGCGAAGCGTGCGGTCTATGAGGGGGCGGAGATGTCACTTGGGGAGGCGTTGAAGTTGGAGGCGGTGCTGGTGGAGAGGGCGATTCTGGCTCGATAAGGGAGGCGTTGGCCCAACCCGCACCCCCACCAAACAAAGGGAGTCCGGGGGACACCCCCGGAACCCCCGGTACGGGCCTGCGGCCCCTTCACTTGCGCCTGGCACGAAACGTTACGCTCGTTCAGAGAAGAGTCCCGTGGTAATAGTCAGGGGACGGGCCTCCAAATCCCCGCCAGGTCCTTCCTTCGTCTGGATGACAAAGGGTAAACGCCCCTACGACGTACGGGGGATTAGCGCTAGAATCAGGTTGGAAACCTGAAACGAAGGGCGCCTTCCGAGGCTGGAAAGCCTCGGCTACGCGGAGAGTAGAGAGCGAAGATACAACGATGACGACGCAGGCTGAGCACATCAACCCGGCGCTGAGGGGCTGGCGATGGTTGATGTCGATGGGGATTGCGGTGCCGCTGATTGGCGGTGCGGCGATCGTTCTCTTTACGGTGATCACGTTCGTCTCGCCGAATTACCACGCGTCGCGTTCCAAGGACGTGGGCAAGCAGTCGGACTACCAGATCGGGGCGCCGATCTTTTTCGAGAACGAGCGGTTCTGGGTGGTGAAGCTGGCGGAGAACGACATGATCGCGCTTTACGACCGCGACCCAATCACAGGCTGCACGGTGCCCTGGAACCCGAACCTGGAGGTGCTGGGCCTGCACGGTTGGTTCCGTGACGCGTGCAGCGACTCGACGTACGACCTTTCGGGGAATTGCTTCGATGGGCCGTGCCTGATCGGGCTGAACCGCCTGCCGATAACGCCGGACGCGACGACGGGTGTGTTGACGGTTGACATGGTGGACGGCGGCCGTGGCGCGTTACGCGACGATGCCGCAGAACCGGTGAGCCCGCCGCAGTAGCAGCGGGAGAAAGGAGGCTCGCGTGGGGCACATCCCCGTCGCGCAGCCCTCACCAATACCGCGCTGGACGTTCCCGCGCCGCGGGCTGGCGATTGCGTTTGTACTCCTCGGCTTGATCGCGCTGATTGTTGTCGGAATCGTCGCTGCTACTCCGACTGGCATTAGCCGTGACAGCATCACGGGCCCGGGCTGGGTCAAAGGCATCAGCGTCAACGATCTGCAGACCGATCAACCGGTGCACGTGCTCGAGGCGAAGGCGTGGCTGGTGAAGTTGCGGACGGGAGAGGTACTGGCGCTTTCGCACAAGGATCCCCGGCTGGGATGCACGGTTCCGTGGCGGCCAGACTTTACGTTCCGCAATATCAAGGGTTGGTTCCGCAACCCGTGCCACAGCCAGACGTACGATCTGACGGGCGCCTGCTTCGATGGGCCGTGCATTCGGGGCCTGGACCGCTACCCGACGCGGGTGGTGAACGGCGTTATCGAGATACACGTTGGAGACAGCGAGCTGATCCAGGGGCCGCCGGTGGATAAGGGCGCCACGCCGTACGTCGCCGGGCAGTGAGTGCCGACGTTCTTCCGGAGGAGCTGACCCAGTGGACCAACAACAATTCTTCATTCAGTCACGCTAAGGAGTGACGATCACTTGAGTTTCGTATACGTCATAACAGGCGTCGTCCTGCTGAGCGCAGCGATCTATCTCGCAATGAACTGGAAGCAAGAGGCAGATCTCTTGCGGCGTTGGTCTGCGATGATGTCAAGAAGGGACGGCCGTCCTTGGTGGAGGCGCGGCCTGCACATCCTCACAGAAACGCAATCTGTCGTCGCCTTATGGGTGCTAATCGCCATTGGCGCATGTCTTGCGGTAGTTATGATCGCCGGTGGTCTTGGAGCGGGTTGATCGATTTCGCGTGGATCGAGCACTAAGCGTCGCGGTGCTGGGCGCGCTGGCGTTCGCGCTCTAGGCCGACTTGCTCCGCTGAGCGGCCGTAGATTTGGGGCGGATCCCAGCCCTGGAGGCCGGCGTAGGTGTCGATCTGGGAGCGGTGGTGGACTTCGTGCTCCAGGCACATGAGTAGGATGCGCCAGCCGGGCAGCGTGCCGTCGGTGTCGATCATCTTGATGCGGCGGGATAGCCAGTCAGGTGAGGTGCGTTCGAGGCGCTTTCGGAACTCCACGAAGCTCTCCTCCAACACGGGCAGCCAGTCCGCTTGGGATTCGCACTGGCGCAGAGGGAAGTCAAAAATCCAGCCTTCGTCGCGGTAGGCGCGGGCGAAGTAGAGGCGGGCGCCGGCGACGTGACGGACGATCTCGCCGATGCCCCAGGCGTTTTCGCCTTCGCCGGCCGGGGGCCTGTAGGCGACGGAGGCGGCGGGAAGGGCGGCGACGTCGCGCATCGTGCGCTTGTGCAGGCCCTCGTAGTAGCGGAGGTAGGTGTCAACGTCTGTGAACATTTGCGTGTGTTTTATTTTAGCGCGACAAATGCTCGTTGACTTCTTATCGGAATGGGAGCAGGCTGACGGCGCAGCAGCAGGCCGAGCGGGACTCTGACACGAAGGAGGTCTACTTTGCGTATTCGATCCATTCCTTTCGCTCGATCCATTCCTGTGATTCTTGTGGGCGTCTTACTCACGCTGTTCCTGGTGGTTTTTGCCGCCGAGGCGAGCGGACCAAGACCAATCATCGGCGGTGATCTTGACTGTAGCGGTGTTGTCGCGCCTCGTGACGGACAGCGTCTTCTGAACTACGTGCTGGGTCAGCCACAAATAGCGCCCATTACTACACCGTGTCCGAACGTAGGACAGATGGTCAATCTCCATCAACAGTGCACGACACCTCCCATGGGATACGATTGCGGTTTCACGACCCAAATTTTCGGCGACGTAGACTGCAACGGACTAGTCACGACTGCGGACGGCCAAAAAATTCTGCAATTCGTCCTTGGCACGCCATATCACTGCGACGTAGATTCACTGTACCGACAGGAGATCGGCATATTACCACGCAGGTTTGGTGGTGGAAACCGGGATCTTTGGACACAGTGGTAACCGAATTCCGGAGATAGGACATAGCGTCTCGCTGGTCTGCTGCCGCTCCGGCTCCGCCTTCGCCCAACTCGCACCTGACACCTCGCCCCTCGTACCTCTTATACTTCGGTCGATGCGACAGATGGACCGGCGGCTGCTGATACTGATGCGCCTGCGGGAGGAAGCGGCGATTCGCGCCTCTGACCTGGCGACGGAGTGCGGGTGCTCGGTACGGACGATTTATCGCGACCTGGATGCGCTGTCGTTGTCGGGCGTGCCGGTGGCGGCGATGCCGGGCGAGGGGTACAGGCTGGTGCCGGGGTACCACCTGCCGCCTGTGGCGTTCACAGCGGACGAGGCTGTGCAACTGCTACTGGGCGCGGACGTTGCGCGCGGGCTGGGCACGGCCGCGCAGCGGGAGGCGACGAGGTCTGCCGTGGCGAAGGTGGAGGCGGTGCTGCGGCCGGAGACTCGCGCGGTGGTGAGCAGCCTGCGGGAGCGAATACGCATCTCGCAGTGGATGCACGGGGAGCCATCGCCGTGGCTGGCCGTGCTGCAGCAGGCGGTGTTGCAGCAGCGGGTGATTCACCTGCGGTACCATTCGTTCTCGCCGGACGAGATCACCGAGCGCAAGGTGGAGCCGCACGGCCTCATCTACTACGCGAACGACTGGCACATGGTGGGGTACTGCCGGCTACGCGAGGCGATGCGCGACTTCCGGGCCAGCCGCATCCGCGACGCGGAGCTGCTGCCGGAGACGTTCGAGCGGATGAGCGAGCCGGTCTGGCACCACAACGACACGGAGCAGCGGACGTTCGAGGTGCGGGTTTGGATCGACGAGTCGGCCGTGGCGTGGGCGCGGGAGCAGCCGGCGTTCGGGTTCGAGCGGGAGGAGCGGGGCGAGGGGGGCTCGACGTTTGTGTTCGCCTGTTTCGATACGCGGCGGTTGATGCCGTGGGTGCTGAGCTGGGGCGGCTCGGCGCGCGTGGTCTCGCCGCCGGAGTTTGCGGAGGATGTGCGGAGGCAGGCGAAGGCGCTGGTGGAGCGGTACGCGGGGGAGTAGTTCACAGCGGATTGCCTGCGGCGAGCGGATAAACGGATTACCGGTTGCCCGAGGCGAGTGCTTTGGACTGATTTGGGCGTCGCCATGACTTCGCGCGGGGGTGGTCGCGGACGCTCGCGCGGGTTAAGCAAGAGGCGGCCGGTTTCTAGCAAGAAGTCCCTTCGCGAAGTTGCGTTGGAGTTAACGTTGCAGGTGATGTTCCGCTCAGGATGACGAACGTCTTCACCCCTGCTGACACTATGTTGTCACTGGGGTGGCATACCGTCGTCTCGGAGGAACTGAGATGACGATTGTGAAGGCGAAACGGACGGGGCTGGATGTCTTGCGAGAGGCGGCGGAAGCGATGGAGTTGCCGCCGGCGCCGGCGTTGCTTGGGTGGCAGGCGCTGGAGCTGAAGCCCGGGTTTGTGCGGGTGCGGTATGAGGCGCGCGAGGCGTTCTACAACCCGCAGGGTGCGGTGCAGGGCGGGTTCCTGGCGGCGATGCTGGACGATGCGATGGGGCCGGCCGCGTTCACGCTGCTGGACGAGGGCAGCTTTGCGCCGACGCTGGAGATGAAGGTGAGCTTCCTGCGGCCGGCGCGCGCGAGGGCCTTGATCGCGGAAGGGAGCGTTGTGCACCAGTCGCGGCGGTTTATGCACGTCGAAGGAAAGTTGATGACAGAAGATGGCGAGCTTGTCGCCACGGGGACGGCGACGCTCGTCGTGCAATCACCACAGCAGCAGGAGGACAAGAGATGAAGACGACCAGTTTCATCGTGAACGTGACGAGCGACCAGACAGAGGCGATGATTGCGTTTTATCGCGACGTGGTGCAGCTCGCGCAGAACCCGAACATCGGCGAGGGCGCGTTCGAGATATCGCCGGGCGCGACGTTCATCATCGATGGGCACAGCGACGTGAAGGGCATGACGAAGGAGCCGGCGCGCGTGCTGATCGACTTCTTTGTCGAGGACCTGGCCACGGAGCAGGCGCGGTTGAAGTCGAAGGGCGTGAAGTTCCTGCGCGAGGCGGGCCGTGAAGAGTGGGGCGGCGTCATCTCGACGTTCCTCGACCCGGACGGGAACTACTGTCAGCTGATCGAGTACAAGCCAGAGGCAGCGGCGCATTGATCACGTTTCTCGTGCGGTGCCGGTTGCAGGACAACGACGCGAAGCAGTCGGAGGCTGAGCGCATCATCGCTGACGTTGTCGCGTCAACGGCGCGCGACGAGCCGGACGCCGTCTCTTACAACTTCTACCGAAGCGCGAACGACTCACGGGAGATCATCCTGGTCGAGTCGTACGTTTCGAACGAGGCGTTTCTCAAGCACAATACGTCGGCGTACATGGTGCGCTTCCGCGAACGGTTCGCCGATCTGTTTGACGTGGCGACGAACCGCGTCGAGATGCTGGAGCAATTCGCGGGGTTCAGCCGTTCATCGACGATAATGGAGGAGACCGTTGGATCCCGCGGGTAAGGTCGCCCTCGTGACCGGCAGCGGGCTGAGGATCAGGCGCGGGATTGCCGGCGTGCTCGCGATGGCGGGCGTGTCGCTGGTCGTGAACGATGTGGACGAGACGAACGGCCGCGAGACGGTGCGACGCATCGAAGCGGCGGGCGGCCAGGCGGGGTTCGTGCGCGCGGACATTACGTCGACGAGCGGGATCGACCGGATGCTGGAGTTTGCGGAGAAGACTTACGGCGGGCTCGATATTCTCGTGAACAACGCGGGCGCGGGTGGTCCGTCGGGCTTTCCGATTGCGCATCCGGAGCGGTGGAACGCGGTGCTCGACGTTTATCTGCGCGCGCCGATGGCGACGATCCAGTACGCACTGCCAATGTTCGACAAGCGCGGCGGTGGCGTCATCGTCAACATCTCGTCGTTGGGTGGCGTTGGGTACCGGCCGTACTGGTGGCCGGAGTACGCCGCCGCGAAGGCAGCGATCATCCGTCTCACCGCTGCCCTCGGCGGCCTGGCCGAGCGTGGGGTGCGAGTGAACTGCGTCGCTCCTAACTGGGTGTTGACGGAGAAGGTGGCGAAGACAATCGCCGCGATGTCACCCGCGGAGCGCCAGGAGCAGCACGTCCCGGACGAGGTCGCGACGCCGAAAGACATTGGTGAGGTTGTGCTCGAGTTTGTGCGCGACGATTCGATGGCGGGGCGAGTCATCCACCACTTTGCACCGGGCGAGCAGAGCCTCGTACCGCTCGACGCCGGCTTTGTATGATGAAGTGGGGTGAGTTTGCCAATGCGGAACCGGAGATGGCGGCTCGTGGCGCGAAGTTGTTGGGCTTCGGGGTGGCGTTCATCGCG
>JBGPBZ010000057.1:0-14425 GCA_041481535.1 Dehalococcoidia bacterium
CATCTCCAGGATCGTGTTCCGTCTGACCCCTCGCGAGAAGAAGGAGGTGGTCACAGTCTGTGACCACCTCGCTCGACTGCGGTTCTCGCCGACCCTGCCGCATGTGTTCACCGAGCACGGAGCGCTGATGGTCGCGAGCGTACTCAACAGCCGTGTCGCCGTTGATGTGAGCGTCCAGATCGTCCGGGCGTTCGTCCGCCTCCGCGAGTTGATGGCGAGTCACAAGGATCTCGCTCGCAAGCTCGAAGCGCTCGAAGCACGGTACGACGCTCAATTCAGAGTCGTGACGCGGCGCGTGCTTCGCTCATCGGTGAGCCGCTGGTGATTGTCGGCGCTCCGGCAAGTCACCCTGTTTTCCTGTTCATGGGGTTTCGTCCTCGTCGGCCAACAGGGCCGGAATATCGCGCGCGGAGTAGTAGACGTGGAGCAGCTCGATGCCGGTTCGCGTGGGCCGGTAGAGGAGCAAGTAGTTCTTGTAGCGGCGAGGAATCCACCGCCGAACGCCGCTCAGGCGAGGGAGGGCAGAATGCCAGCGAGCGCCCATCTCGGGCATTTCAAGGAGGAGTTCGAGGGCAGCGTCGATCGCCCGGAGGAAGCGGCGTGCTTCCTCGAGAGAGGCGTGCTCGACGAGGTAGGCAAAATGCCCGATGAGGTCACGTTTGGCGCGGGGTCGCTTCGTGATCCTCCGGTTCACCTCGCCGTCCTGGTCTTCTTCGTCCTTGCGCGCTTGAGACCCTCCCGCTCGATGTCTTGCCAATCTTTGCGGGTCATGGGGGTTGCCTCGCCACTATCGAGGGCCTCAAGCACGTTGCGGTCAACCTCTTCGCGCAACTGCCGCTTCTGCTCTTCACGAAGGAGCTGCCGAATGTACTCGCTCACGGTGCCGTAACCGTGCTTCCTGACCTGGTCCTCGACCCAACCGCGGGTCGCCTCGGGGAGCGAGATGTTTAGTGCCGTTCTCATGGGAGCGATCATACTACAAGATGGCTTACTGTGTCACACTGTATTACAGACGTTCGGGGCGTGAGCATCGCAGCAGGGAGCGGGGCGAGCTTTCCCACAGCGGTCTTTTGGCCGCTGTGCACGCTCTTATGCGGGCCTTGCCAGATCGCCCGCGATCCGGGCAGGCTACGGCCATGACAGGAGCAAGCGGGGCGACGAAGAACATGAACGCGGAGCAGGCGAGCGAAATCCGCCGCTATCTGGAGACGGGTCAGCACGACGAGTCGGAGGGAGCGTGGCCTGGACGCACGACGGTCGAATGCATGCAGAATGCCCGTGCGGCCCGGCGCGCAGCGCTGTGTGGTGAAGTCCGCAAACGGGCTGGCGAAGCGACCGGCCCAGACCTCGCGGTGCCGGAAGACCTGCCGGTGCTTGTGCGTGCGCGCGTCGCGCCGATGGTGCGGGGACTGTTTTCGCGGCGTGAGCAGGAGATGGTCCTTCAACTCCTGGAGCATTCGGTGGTCGTCGTCACGACCGCGAACATCGAGCGGATCCTCTTGGAGACTCGCTGGGACCACACGGCGTGGGTGCTCGCAAACCTCTACCTCGGGAGCATCAACGTGCCGCCGCTGTCTCCGGAAGAAGGGCACCTCGTTGGCGTCTCCGTCGAGACGACTTGCTACCTCTCGGTCGACTATCTCAGGCACGACGATCCGCTCGCGGACTACCTTGTGCATGAAGCCGCGCACGTGTTTCACAATTGCAAGCGCCGCACGCTGGGGCTCCCCGCGACGCGAAATCAAGAATGGCTCCTCGCGATCGAATTCCGGAAGCGCGAGACGTTCGCCTATGCCTGCGAGGCATATAGCGCCATCTGTGCGCAGGGGGAGGACCCGGCCGAACGCACACGACGCGTTCGTATGCTCGGGGAACGTGCTGGCCCTGCGGACGAAAGAGTCGACCCGGATGAATTCCTCGATATCGTGCAGGAAGCCTGCCGAGTTCGGAATGGCTGGAAGCGGATTCTCGCGCGGTGCGCTCCGCTACGGGTAAGACCTGCGGACCCGGTGGTGCGGAACGCGTACGCGGCAGTGACAAGCCCGAACGGACGTGAAGGCTCACTCGTCGACGAAGAAAACGCCGGCGAGGAACGCATCGATGAGTGAGGAGCTTCCGCGATCGGTAGAGGTCGATCTCCCAACCGACGTGGAGGCCATCATTGCGGAGCATGAGTCCCCAGACGAGGGCTCGGTCTGGACGATTGTCATACACGGGGCGCTCTGGGAGATGCGAGCAAGGGCCATGGGCCGAGAAACCATACAGCGCGAGCTTGCGGAGGAACTGCAAGCCGCCCTCGACAGTGGGCCAGCTGAGGAGGCAACGGCCGAGTGGTGGAAGTGGTTTCGGGCGCGCTGCGAAGAAGACTCTCGGAGGATCGACGAGGCGCGGAGAAAGGGTCTTCTGGGCAATCTGCTTCTCCCCGACAAGCTCTACGATTTTGTCACGGCAGAGGTCACCGCGGGACGCTTTGCGTCCGCCACGGACGTGGTGAGCGAGGCAGTGAGGAAGTGCTCATGGCACTGGGAGCGCAACGCCGCGGCTGGATGAGCGGGCAAGAGTTGCACTTGAGATCGAGGCGAACCCCGAGACGTACGAATCGGCGGACCGACGGCGTATCCGACGTCTCGACCGCCGTCGAAGCGATGAGCGCGGATGAGCTGCGCACGTTCGTGCTGGATGCCCTCCGCAGACTCGAGGATGAACCACGCGCACAACTGGAGGACGTGCTCCTTCAACGTGCAGCGCGCGGCACGACCGGTTGGCGCCCCAGCGTGCCGTCGCAGACCATAGTCGGTGAGATCGAGCGCTTCGTCGAGGCCACTCGCCATGTCGGTCACGCCGATCCGACCGATGTGGACAAGTACCTGCGCCAGGGGGTGAAGGCGTCCCTCGCGGGAGACCAGCCCGCGGCGCGCTCGATTCTCGGCGCCCTACTGGCATCCATCGCCGAGGCCGGAGTCGATCTCGGCCAGCACGAGATCGTCGACGAGGTCCTCACCGTGAACATGCGCGACTGCGCCGCGCGCTATATCGTAGCCGTCTACTGTACGACTCTCCCCGATGATCGTGCCGACGCAGTCTTCAAGGCGATGGGCACAGTGGACGGACTCGCATACCTGAGTGAGCCCATCGCCGCGATGGAGGGCGTCGCGGTCGACCCGCTGCCCCAGCTCACTCAGTTTCTGCCACGGTGGATCGAACGGCTCGAGCGAGAGTCGATCCCGGCGGGAGAGTGGGAGACCGACCGTGACCGCTGGCTCCGTGAAGCGGTTGCCCGGAGCGAGGGCCTCGCGGGGCTCGACCGTCTGGCACACTCATCAAGGCAACCGGAAGCGGTGCGTGCGTGGTGCGACGCCGTTGTCGACGAGGGCGATTGGTCTCGAGCACTGCACGCATACGAGGAAGCCGCAGAGCTCGTGACATCGGCCGGCTGGCTCGGGGAATTTCTGGACGGTGTCGCGCTCGCGGCTCAGCGGCTCGGCCGCGCGGATACGTCGAAGCGATTCGAGTCGGCTTGGCGCGGCGCGCCCTCCCTCGGGCGACTGCTCCGGTGGCTCGGCGCCGACAAAGCGAGCGCGGCAACGCTGAAAAAGCGGGCGAGATCGGCGCTGAAGCAGTGCCCGACAAAGTCGGCGCGTCTCAGAGGCATCCTGCATTTGATTGCCGGCGAGGTTGAGCCTGCGGCCAAGCTGCTCGGTGCGGCTCCAGGGCTTGGCTGGTCGAGCGAAGATCATCCGGGACATCTGTTATTTCCGGCTTTTGTGTGGCTGCTCAACGGTGCGCCGAACGGGTCACTCCGCGGCGGGCTTCCGCTTGCAATTGATCGTCCACCGGCAACCGACTTCCATAACTTTGAGGTCGTTGATCGCTACGATGACGCTGGCTCTGGTCAGCCCGAGAAGCCGAGACTCTCAACTCCCTCGCTCGTGCAGGTCATGCAGCAAGCCGCCATCAGCAAGGGACTTACGCAGGAGGATCGTGTCGTCATGCGAGCAGCGTTGCGCACCGCCGCCACCGCGCGCGTTGACGGAGTTCTCATCGAGAAACGCCGCCGCCACTACCAGCACGCCGCAATGCTTGTCGGATGCTGCGTCGATCTCGCCGACGGTCGGAGGGCCACGATCGGCTCCGGCTCCGGCTGGGTCGCCGCACTCCGCCAACGAACGTCACGGTTCCCGGCGTTCCAGGAGGCGCTGCGTCAGGCCCTCGCCCAGGTGAAGACCTGAATCGGCAACAGCAGGAATGACGTTCTCGTCGAAGTAGAGCAGCGCCAAGGGATCACCCCGTCTCTAAACGATTCTACACAGACCAAGCCTTGCGGTGCGGTTTCGATAGCCCTTGAAAAGCGCGCCCGGAGGGAGTCGAACCCCCGACCTACAGATTCGAAGTCTGCCGCTCTATCCAACTGAGCTACGGGCGCAAGGAGTAACGTCGCGTACTTAGCGCCTTTCGCGCCTCGGGGCTAGCGGCTTGGTTGCGGATAGGTTGCGGATTGTTGCGTCGTGCGTGGGCGCTGAGCTACGCGCGTGGCTTTGCGTCCGCGGTCCGCGAGTCCGGCGATCCGGGCGCATCGAGCCGATTCACCGCGGCGCGATTCCCGCCCGGTACGAGATGGCCGTACGTATCGACGGTGATCTGTATCGAGTGGTGTCCGAGCTGGTCGCGGACGTACGCAAGCGATTCGCCCTGCGCGATCAGTAGCGACGCAAACGTGTGTCGCAGAACGTGCGGGTGGATAGCACGCAGCTTCGCACGCTCAACGCATCGGTGCCATTGCCGGCGCCGGAAGTTGTTCGTGTCCAGTGGGCCGTCCACGTCGTCACCGGGGAAAACCCAGTGCGACACAGCGGTTCCGCCACGTAGCGCAGCTTTCTTGGCTTCGACGTGGCGAACGCCGAGCACTTCAAGGAGGTGATCCGACAGATCGACGCGGCGTCCTTTGCCGCTCTTGGGCGTGCTGTGTCGCCGCTTCGAGTACGACCGCCGCACCTCGACGAAGCCGCCTTGCCAGTCGATGTCGTCCCATTGGAGTGCCACCGCCTCCCCCAGCCGCATCCCCGTACGAGCGAGCGTGAGAACGAATGCGTACCACGCCGGCTCGTCGCGCCGCACAACGTCCAGTAGCCCGACCAGTTCTTCGCGGGTGAGGAAGTCCGCCGCACGACGCTCCGCGGCCTCGCCGCGTGTCCTGCGCAGCACACCCGTCGCCGGATTGGCGGCGGCATGCCCGTCCTCGATGGCGTGCGCGTACATCTCGCGAAACGGCGCGATCACCGCGCGCACCGTAGCGCGCGCCCTACCCTTTCCAAGCATCGCGTACACGAGCGCCTTCACATCGTCGCGTGTAATGTCGGCGATGTCCCGCTGCCCGAAGTGCGGCAGCAGGTGGATGCGGTAGGCCGAGTCGTACTCGGCGTAGGTGGATGGCTTGCAATGCGTGAGCGCGTACGTGTCGAGCCACCGTTTGTAGTACGCCGCGAACGGGCGCCGGGTGCGGTCATCCACGATACCGAGTGCCCCGAGGGCCAGTTGTGCCTCGACCCGTTTCCGCGCCTTCTCCGCGAGCCTCTTGTCGGTGCCGACGCACTTCGCTTTCCGCTTTCCGCGGTGGTCGATGTACAGCCAATACTCGCCGGGGCGATCATCGCGTTGTCGAAGTTTCACAGCCACTGTGTGGGTCCTCTTGGTTATCGAGCCTCGTGGCAGCTACGCAGCGGTGTCGCCGAGCACGTCGCGCACGATCGCGTCGAGCGCGGCATCACCTTCGACGCGGTAGCGCGCCATCCAACGGTCGAACTCGCTGCGCCGCACGAGCACCTTGCCCACGGAGCGACCGGAAGGCCGGTAACACGGCAGTGGGTGCGTTGGGTCGGCGATGTGCGCGCGAAGCGTGCGAACGGAGAGGCCGCTGTAACGTGCGAGTGCCCTGAGGCTCATGTAGTGGTCCTCGACGATCGCCCCCACGTCTCGCGCGGGTGCAACGGCATCGAGCTGTCCTGCGGTGGACGAGAGCAACGGACGTGCCACGGCGGCGCGTCGCGGTCGTCGCTCACTGAGTATGGTGGCGGGGGTCTCGCCGTGATCGCGCTCACCGGGCGCCGCCACGTGCCGACTCACCCGCATGACGACTCACCGAGTGCCGTCGCGAGCCACCCGTCCTCCCCGCCCAGCCCCGCCCGCCGGTAGCCGGCGAGCACGTCGGGCGCGAGCGTGGTTGCGTCGATGGTGGCCCGCTCAAGGAGTACATCGTGCACCGTCCGAGACGCAGCGGTCGTGAGCGTGGGTGGGTAGAGGGTGGAGCCACCTAAAGGTGGCATCCCCACCCTACCCACCTTCACGCGGTCGGTAGTGGGTAGGTCCATGTGAGTAGGGTTACTCACTCGTTTTCTCCGTTGTCGCTTTGTCGCCGGACGGCTTGGCGGGGCTCGGCAAGCTGAAAAAGTCCGTCCCGTTCGGCCCGCCGCTCGCAACGTGGCGCCGAACGACGCGCGCTTGCGCCTCCCATTTCACAAGTCGGGTGTGGGCGGTTTTCTTGGTGCAGCCCATCGCCATGCCTGCCTGCATCGCGGTGATCTCCCCGTCCTCTGCCAGCAGCATCGCTCGCGTAACATTGCTGAACTCCTCCGTGTCCGCCGGCTCGCGCGCGGCGATCTCATGCCGAACGAGCTGCACGCCACCGTCTGGGGTGTCGGTGATTTCGACTTCGAACTGTACGGCATCCGACTCGTCCTTGCTCTCGGGTTCGACGCGGAAGCGGTTTTTCTTGCCATAGAACAGGTACAGCGAATTCTCTGCCCACCCGTGAAGCGCACTCGATCCACGGAGGCTCTGTCCGCCACGTGCTCGCGGCGTGCGCGCATCGCCCTTGTAGAAGTGATGCAGGATGATGAACGCGCCCCCGTACTTGCGTTCGAGTTCGGTGAAGTGCCGCAGCACCGGCGAGATGCCGTCTTGATCCTTCTCCTTCGCGCCATGCACCTCGTTGAAGACATCAACGATGATGATGTCCGGCTTGAACGTCGCCATCTCGTGCGCGAGCCATGCACGCGACAGCTCGTGGTCGATCTTGAAACCCTTGCGGATCGCGACGTGGAGGTTGGCGTTGAGTTCGGGCGGCGGCGCATCGGGGTCATACGCGTGCCCCCTCAGCAGTTGCCGCAATCGCCGTCGTACACGGCGCCGGCTGTCCTCTTCCTGCACGTAGAGAACGCGGACGGCGCGCGGCACTTCGTACCCGAGAAATGGGATTCCAAGCGCCGCGCAGATTGCCAGCCACAAGGCCAGCCACGATTTCCCCACCTTCGGCTCGGCGCCGATCCACCCATGCGCGCACGCGGCGAACAGGTGCTCGACGAGCCAAACAACGGGTTCGTCTAACTCGCCGAGGAGAATTGATACTGATTCGGCGAATGGCTCGCGTTTCGTTGCGGCGGCGAGCTTGCGCTCTCCGGTCTGAGCCGCCGCAGTCGTGGGTGATGTCACGCGCGTCGTGCCTTCTTCCGGCGCTGCGACGGTTGCATCGCGACGATGGCGCGGATCGCGGCCACATCCTCCGGGCGGAATGTACGAACGCCGGCCCATGTACGCGGGACGGCGATGAGCCCGCGTCGCTCGAAATTCCGAATCGTGTTGATGCACACGCCCGTGAGGCGGGCAGCTTCGCCGATCCCCACGTACCTCTCGCTGTGTTGCACAGGGTCTCCTTCCGTTGGCGCCGAGCGCCAGTGAACTGGTGATCTCGTGGCCGGTTCTTTGTCACGGGTTACTTCTAACACAGTCTTGACAGCCATGGGAGCTACTAAGTACAGTCTGCGAGCGGTGACAGGCGGTACCGGCGACCTGTGGTGCCGCGAGATGTCGCGTGTACCGGAACCGTGCAGGCGACACCGGAGGGAGCGAACCCTATGGCGAGAGACGAGTTGACCCCGTACCGCGAAGCCGCGCGCGTCGGCGATGTGGATGCAGTAGAGAGCGTGCAAAACGTGCTCGACTTCGCGAACGAGATGCTGACGCCCGCGTTGTGGAGCGAACTAGAGCGGCAGAAGGGCGTTGCTCAGTGTGACAAGGATGGTGAGCCAGCTGTACGGTTCGGGTGGCTGTTGCGGGACCCCGATGAACCGTCCGGCTGGTCGCTGCCACGCGGACGTGCGGGACTCGATGCCGCCCGGAGGCTACAGCGCGAGGTGTGCGACGTGCTCGTTGGGCTCGTCCAAGGGGACGTAGAGCCCGCTGAGCGGTTCGTCGAGAGTGGCGGTCAGTATCGCTGTCGAATCGTGGCGCGAGGCACACCCGATCCGCCGGGCCACACCGGCCGGAAGCGCACCCGTCCCCGTGCCGACGCTTCCACACGGAGCTGGCAGCTCACATGGGAACCGACCCGAACGAGCGGAGCACGCGCCATCGTCCTGAGCTGCATAGACGACGTGCTCCGGTATGCGCCCCAGCTCGGGCGGTGCGAACAGTGCGACAGCTTCTACTTGCGGACGGGACGGTGGATTACGCGCAAGCGTCGGTTCTGCTCGGAGCCGTGCTCAGTCGCGTTCCACAATACGCGCAAGGTCGCCGAGAAGAGCGCGGCGCGGGCTCGCGCCCGTAAGGCTCGCAGCAAAGGGTGAGGTTCGCTCGACGGACCGGCGCCGCTGCATCGTGCCGCCGCCGCTTCGCACGATCGAGCGCGCCGGCCGCGGCTCGGATTGGCAAGGGTGACCTTCCGCATGGTCGATCGGAGGGGGCACCGGAAGCGCGTCGAGGACGCCCGAGACGCGCCCACCTCGCAGCGCCACGAGGCTCGGCCGGGAATCGCAATTCGCGTCTAGCCTCCTGCGCCGCGCCACCGATACGCTTTCGACTCGGGAGGAAGCGGACAAATGGGGGCGGCAGACACGTATCGGCTCTGTGAGCACTGTTTCGAGCGGCACCTCCGGGATTGTCACGCATCCCGAGCGCACGAGAGATTTCCGCGTTCCGGGATTGGAGCGTGTGGCGATGAGTCATGCCCGAGTCACGCGTTGCCACCGGAACAACGCGTAAGGCCGCTCGTCGGCTGCTGCACGCATGCTGGGAGCGCGGCACGCGATGGATAACGCGGCGGCGTAGTGTCTCGCCGCGCCCAGTCCCTCTCTCCGCTTGCAATGTGTCCGTCGGCGCGGTGCCCGCACTTGCTATTTCCCCGCCTTCTCGGCACGCGCCCCGCGCCGCGTGTCACCGCTGTCACCGACCATCGCGCAAAAATCGGCATCTCACGCGCAGCGCGAAGCGCGGGCTAAGGTGGCGTCCTGCGAGGGGAACCCGCGGGAAGGCTGGTGTCAGTTCCTGGCGGGGCGAGCCGCCACGGCGCCTCGCGTGATGACACGCGGAAGGCGCGAAGTTCTGCGCGCTTACACGACACGTGTACCGAAGGTGACACGCGCAGCGTGTGCCTATCGCAAGCGAACTGACACCGAACGAGCCGCGGCAGTGAACCTATGACCCGCGCTCACCTAAAAGCGCTGCGTAACCCGCACCAGGAACCCAGAGCAACCAACAACAACCGGGAGTTACGGCCTGCCGTCAGGGAGAGAATTGGATCGTGACGGCTGCTTCCGGTCTGAGTTCACGGACAGAAGACGGACAGGATTTCGGATCACCAGACGTTGGCTACGGACCGCAACGCCCATGCCCCGGCAGATTCCCGTGGACCACGTCCCGACCCGGAACCGCTATTTTCTTCGCGCCGTTGCACGCGAGAACATTGCCTTCGATGTCATTGACCTGCCGCAGGATATCGACGCCGTTCGCCCCGTTGTGCGCGATGATGTTGCGGTCTCCGACCACCTTCGCCGGTGTCCCAATGGTGTTCCCGTTCGCCCCGTGAATCACGATCCCGTCTCCGGCATTGCCAGGGCCAGCAGCATTCCCGGTCGGATCCGTGCCAATGAAGTTGCCGGTGATCACGTTGCCATCGGACTCGATCGCCATGCCATTCCCGCCGAACTGATTAATGACCAGTCCCCGCACAGTCGATCCCCCACTGCCAGTGCCCAGGTCCAGACCGTTGGCCCCCGTGCCGGCGTTCGTGCCGTTCAATTGGATGAGCACCAACGCATTGTCACCATGGACCAGGGTGTTTACGCTGGCCCCGCTCTGCGTATAGCCGTTGATCAGCACGGGTCTGTGGATCGTGGGCAGGGGAATGCCGGCCGCACTCGCGTCCGTGCCAACATTGATCGTCCGGACGCCGCCCCCGGCGATATTGAACACGATGGTATCGTTCGTCCCAAACGTACCGGGGTTCTGGGCGGTGATGTCCGGATCGCCCAGATCGTTGCCCGCATTGGTCGCGGTGAGCGCCTCTCGGAACGAGACCGATCCGTCGTTCGGCGTGATGTCATCCGCGGTCGTCGTGACGGCAATGATCGCCGCCCGAGATGCCGAGGCGCTGACGACCAGCAGGACCATGCTCACCGCGACGCATCGCGCGACACGCACCGTCCACACTCCTTGAATCCGATTCCCCATGTGCCCCCCCCGTGATGGATGTGCTGTAGTCGGTCTCCTGCCGACTTCCCCCCGATGAGCAAGCCGACGTGATCGTGGTCGTTATGTAGGCCTGTCCGGGTCGTCTGACAAGGACTTTCTGGCGATCACCGTCACGTGTATGCGCCTTGTCGCGTTCGGCCGCCCACAGCGCTGTGGATAACTCTCGTGGTCAGCTGCGCATCGATCAGGTTCGCGGGGGACAGCTTACAGTATGTTCACCGGAATCAGTGGGTAATAGAAGTGCGGTTGCTGGATACGATATTGGTCTGATATACCATGGTACTATCGCATCGCCATTTAGGAATAACATCACGTATCGCACAACACGACGAGGAGGTCGAGTATGCCCAGAGGACGACGATCGGCGACATCAACGGATGGACTCGCGTCACTTCGGAAGCAAGCCGGTGCGCTGATGAAGCGTCTCCGACAGGCCGGGCAGCATCAGCTCGCCGCGATCGAACGTGAACTCACCAAGTTGAACAGACAACGCCACCTCCTCCAGAACGAGATCAGCTCGATGCTCGGCGGTGCATCCCCTGCCCGTGCCGGCCGAGGACGCCGTGCACGCGTCAACTGGGACGGCGTGTTCAAGCGCCTACCGAAGGGCTCCTTTCAGGCAAAGGACGTCCACAAGCTCGTACCTGGTGGTGTTGCTCCGGGCACGCTCTCCCAACGACTCACGGGCTGGGTGAAGGCGAAGAAGCTCAAGCGCACCGGGTCGCGCCGCGGGACGCGGTATACGAAAGCGGCGTGACCGTCGATTGGTCCAACACGAATTCGCGACAATAACTTGCAGACTCGGCCCGTATTGAACTCGAACCATCGACCGCTGCTTAAAAGATCTGACCGGAGACGACCAGGACCCACTATCCGACTGTTTTCTCGACGAAACGGACTGACGCGGAAGCTGGTTCTATGGGGTGGTGCGGGATGGAGTGGTAGCAGCGTGGTAGCAGCTTTCGTCCGCGCCGGCACCAGGCTTGGCATCGGTCGTCGCGCCAAGCCAATCCGAATCGCGTCACGGGTCCTTTGCTGGCCGCTCCACCCCTCCATCTCCAAACTGCTCCACAACGGAGCAATCTGAGGCGGCGTACCGGCGTACCGTTGGCCGGATTCGTCCGAAGACTGATCCAACTTGAGACACCGCAGCTCGTACGGCCACTTTTCGCGTCTGTAAACATTGAAACTTGCCCTCAAACATTGCTACGGGGGTGCCGCGATCGTGACTTGAAACCGCGCAACCAGTGGAGGGCGCCGATGGTGAGAACGAAATCGTGGACGTTGGCCGTCGTATTGGTGATGGCTGTTAGCGCTTCAGTTGCCGCCCAAACCCCCGTTCCGCTTCCCTCTTCGAACGCTGGCGTCGTTGGGGAGATACGAACGTTCGCCTTTGGTGGCGATGACAACGTGAAACGGCTCGCGTCCTTGGGCTGGGTGGAGTGCGCGGGGCAATCGTTCAAGAAGACCGACTATCCGGAGCTGCACGCTGCGCTCAAAGACACCTGGGGTAGTGCGGACGGCACGAATGTTTTCTTCCTTCCCGACCTCCGAGGCACGTTCCTCCGCGGCTGGCATCACGGGAAGAAGCCACAAGGAAATACCCAAATCCCCGGGGTGGACTCTAATGAAGCCCCGTACAAAGGCGATCCTGATGCAGCTGGCCGTTGGCCGGCGCGACCTGAAATTCCCCAACCAGGAACACCCGGCAACAAAGGAGATCTCGTCGGATCTGTCCAGCGGGGCGACTTTACTAAGCATCACCATCAGTTCGAGGGTGTACCGCAACCCGGAGACGGCGGAGGGGCAGCGATCCTCACCAACAGCTCCAATGGCGGTGCCCACACGATCAAGGAGGTAATCCAGGACAACACGGGCACTACGGAAACCCGATCGAACAACGCCGCAGTGCTCTATGCGATCTACGTCGGTCGCCAGTCGGCGATCATGCAGGTACCGGGCGCGATCACGATTTCCCCCTTGCGGTAACCAGCATCACACGCCGGGGGTCGACGCCGCTTCGCGCGCTGCTGCACTTGTACCGTCGCGAAATTATGACCCGCTAATTCCTTGGCAGATTGCCGCTGAAAAGCGATGCAACGACCGTCGCTTACAGATTGCTGTTACCGCGCTGCTACCACAGACGGCGCGTGCAGCCGTCGAAGGGGCGATGCGTCGGCTCCCTCGGGGGTCGCTTGCGAATCGGTCCTGCCGCCTTCCAGGCACCGGAAGCGACGCCGAATAGCCGGACACCCGCCGGGGGGCTCGCGTCCGAAGGTCGCCGACGCTTACGCTTCGCGTGAGCGCACGCGCCGGAGGCGCGCCAAGCGCAGGGCGACGACGAAGGGCCGGCAGGCGCAGTTCTGCGGGCGCCCTCCGTTCGCTCGGAAGGCGTTCGGCAACTCGCTGAGGCACACGAGAGCCACAAACGAATTGTGTCACCGCGGCTCGGGTGCGATCGGCGGCTCGGGCTCGACATCGAGCGTGCGTTTCCCCAACCGTGACGCGGAACGGAGCCTATCGGGCAGGGGGCTCGCGGCTCGACCGGTGCTGGCGGTAAGCGGATACTAAGTGGAGACGCGGGGGCCAGACATGACGACCAAGGCAAGACCCAGGACAAGGCGCGCCGTGCTCATGGCGATTGGAAAGATAGCCGGAGTGGCGGCTGTGGGGTCGGTATCAGGAACGGCGGCGAAGCGAGCGGTGTTTTTTCTCTGGGATAAACTCGAGGCACGCGTCGCAGACGTCGATGTTGCCGATCTCTTTCCTGAATGGCGAGATGCTCAAGTCGTACCCGGTCGGCACCACCCGGTCGACGGTTTCCATCCAGATATCGTTGACGCGCTTCGAGAGTTGGCACCCCTGATCCCACGTGCGGATCTTCCCATTGTACTTGGAAGCGATGCGGATCTACCTTCTGCGAACCCGCGAGGCAATCTTGTATTGATAGGCGGACCGATATCGAATGTACTCAGTAGCAGGCTGCACGGGCATCATTTCGACGGACGGAAGATCAGTGTCAACCCAGTAACGAGCACCTCATTACGTTGGCATTTTCACTATCCGTTCCCCCGCGACGACGATCCGCCGTTCAGCCGTTATGTTGGGGGATCTCTTCGCGAGAAGACAATGGCGAAGGCGCTCGTCGATTCTCACAGTTCCGGCGCTCTCGGCATGCCCCGCTTCTCGAAAGTTGACAATGATACGGGACGGATTGAATCGGATCTGCTTCTCATTACGGTATTACCCAATACGCTCGGTTCGCGCGCAACGGGCGCAACTATAATAGACGTCGCTGATCTTCAAGGGCAAGGCGACAAGGCGTTTGCCGTGGTATTGCAAGATCATCTACTACGACGTGAACTCTATAACGCGACCAAAGGCAAGCGATATTTCCAGGCATTGTATCACGTACCCGTGCTTCACGATGATGCATCCCGAACCACCAGGCCGGGGATGCCGCAATTGGCCGACATCCACGTCCTTGCTTGAGGGGCTGTTGTGACCACCCAGCGACGCCTACCGGCTTGCACGCGAACGCGGGCTCGACGGTGCGCTCGCCGAGGCGATGATCGCGGCGTCACACGCGCGTTCGATAGCGGTGATGCGCGATGAGGACGAGTTCACGCAGGCGACGCGGCGGTCAGGCTATGGAGTGTCGCTTAACGATGAGCAGGCGTGGCGGTAGGCGGGTCGCGGACTTGCGCGAGTGTACGTGAACCGCCACAATAACTTGATGGAGATGAAAGCGGACTTCGGGGAAACCTGACCGAGTTCATGCGCGGGGAGCTGGTCCGTAACGGGTTCTCGATCGCCGCGGGCGAGACGCGCGACGACATCGGCTACAAGTACGCACTGATGGAGATGCGCCGAATTCCCGCGCGCCCCCGACGTGTGCATGTCG
>JBGPBZ010000058.1:0-14293 GCA_041481535.1 Dehalococcoidia bacterium
CTCAACTGAAGGCGATATCGCGGGCTACGAGATCGAGACCACTGGAGTACAACTGCTGCCGGCCGGCGGCGCTGAGCAGGACCCGGAGGACTGGTGGCGAGCGATCACGACGGCGGCGAAACGGCTGCTCGCCCGCGAGCTTGTGCCGGTGGAGAGCATCGTCGGGATCGGGCTGACAACGCAATGGATGGGCACCGTGCCCGTAGACCGAGATGGCAAGCACCTCATGAACGCGGTGATCTGGATGGATTCCCGCGGCGCGCGGTACGCGAAGCGGATCACTCGCGGCGCCGTGAGCGTTAGTGGTTACGGAGCCCTGAAGCTGCGCGAGTGGATCAAGTACACGGGAGGCGTCCCTTCGCGCACGGGGAAGGACTCGCTCGGGCACATCCTGTTCATCCAGAACGAACGCCCGGACGTCTACCGCGACACGTACAAGTTTCTCGAACCGATGGACTACCTCAACATGCGGCTGACCGGCCAGTTCGCGGCGTCATACGACACGATCACGGGCCACTGGCTTACCGACAACCGTGACCTCTCTCGCGTCCGCTACGTCGACAAGCTGGTCGCGATGGCGGGCGTTGACCGCGACAAACTGCCCGACCTGCGCCCGGCTGGTGCAATCCTCGGGAAGATCCTGCCCAGGGTGGGAGGCGAACTGGGGTTGCTGGAGAACGTGCAAGTGGTGATGGGTACGCCGGACACTGAGTCGGCGGCGATCGGCTCCGGGGCCGTGCGCGATCTGGAGGCACACCTGTACATCGGTACGTCGTCATGGCTCTCGTGTCACGTGCCGTACAAGAAGACAGACGTCATAAACAGCGTCGCGACGTTGCCGTCCGGCGTGCCAGGCAAGTACCTGGTCGCTACCGAGCAAGACATCGCCGGCGGTTGCTTGACGATGCTGCGCGACAACCTCTTCTTCGCTAAGGACGAGTTGCCCACCGGGCAAGCGCCAGACAACGTTTTCGATACGTTCAACCAGATGGCGCAACGTACCATGCCCGGCAGCGGTGGCCTGATCTTCACGCCGTGGCTGAACGGCGAGCGCACGCCGGTGGAGAATCACTTGATTCGCGGCGGCTTCTTCAACCAATCGCTCTCCACGACGCGAGCACACTTCGTGCGCGCGGTGTTCGAGGGAGTCGCGTACAACACTCGCTGGATGCACCGGGCGGTGGAGCGCTTTGTTAAGCACCGATTCGAGGCGATCAACTTCGTAGGCGGCGGCGCAACCTCGGCTCTGTGGTCGCAGATCCACGCCGACGTTCTCGGCCGCACGATCCGCCAGGTGGAAGAACCCCGCCTCGCGAACGCGCGCGGCGCGGCGTTCTCGGCGGCGGTGGCGCTCGGGCATCTAACGTGGGACGAGATTCCCAACCGCGTGCGATTCAGCGGGACGTTCGAACCGAATCCTGACAACGAGAAGCTGTACGATGAGCTCTTCAGCGAGTTCGTGAACATCTATAAGAACAACAAACGAGCTTTCGCGCGGCTCAACGGGCCGCAGCGAGCCAAGCAACCGGCTCAACCGCTGAGCCAGGAGAGGGTGCTATGACAGAACAGGAAACACGAGGCCACATCGGCGCCACGATTAAGCAGTACCGTCAGCAATACGAGACGTACGCCGCGATCCCGAAAAAGGGCCGCGACCGCGAGTCGATCCTCGTAGAGATGCGGGAGATGAAAGCGTTGGAGGAGGCGCTCTGGGGCGAGGGCTTCGCATCGGGTGCGGTTTACAACGGAGACGACGACCACATCGAGTTCTTGAATCAGGTCTATGCGATCAACTCGCAGGCGAACCCGCTGCACCCCGACATCTGGCCGAGTGCGACAAAGTTCGAGTCGGAGATCGTGGCGATGACGGCTAACATGATGGGCGGTGCGGAGATAGGTGCAACGCCGGGCGGACCGAATGAGATCTGCGGAACCGTGTCCTCGGGCGGCACGGAGAGCATCCTGCTGGCGATGAAGACTTACCGCGATTGGGCCCGCGAGACGAAGGGCATCACGCAGCCGGAAATGGTTCGGCCGACGACAGCACACGCAGCGTTTGACAAGGCGGCGGAGTACTTCGGGATCAAGAATGTGCGGGTGCCGGTCGGTGATGACTTTCGCGCCGACGTGCGGGCGATGGAGGCGGCGGTGACCGACAACACCGTCGTGATGGTCGGCTCGGCGCCGCAGTTTCCGCACGGGATGATCGATCCGATCGAAGAGCTGTCCGAGATCGCTCGCAAACGGGGTATCGGCTTCCACACGGACGGTTGCCTGGGTGGCTTCCTGCTTCCGTGGGCGGAGAAACTCGGCTACGACGTGCCGCGTTTCGACTTCAGGCTGCCGGGCGTGACCTCGATGTCCGCGGACACGCACAAGTATGGCTACGCGGCGAAGGGGACGTCGGTCGTCCTCTACCGCGGCCACGATTTGCGCCACTTCCAGTACTTCACGACGACGGATTGGCCCGGCGGCTTCTACTGCTCACCGACGTTCGCTGGCAGCCGGCCTGGCGCGCTCAGCGCGGCGTGCTGGGCGTCGATGGTAGCGACGGGCGAAGAAGGCTACCTGGACGCCGCGAAGCGCATCCTTGAGACGGCGGCCACTATACGAAAAGGCGTCGCCGCCATTCAGGAGTTGAAGGTGATCGGCGAGCCGCTCTTCGTGATCGCGTTTGAATCGCCCGAGCTGGACATATACCGCGTGATGGACGCGATGGCAAAACGCGGCTGGAGCCTGAACGGTCTCTACAAGCCGCCGTGCCTTCACCTCTGCACAACGCTTCGCCACACGCAGCCGGGAGTTGCCGAGCGCTTCCTGACCGACCTGCGCGCGTCGGTTGAGTATGTGAAGGACAACCCGAGCGACCAGGGAAAGTCCGCCCCGCTGTACGGCATGGCGAATACCATCCCGGACCGCGGCGTCGTTGATGACGCGATGAAGCGCTATATGGACGGCTGGTACAGGCTCTCCTGAGGCGCTATCAGTCGTTTCGCCTCAATTGCCGAAGTCCCATCCCCACCCTTCAAGCCGGTGGTAGTGCTTGAGAATGTTCTTCGCAATCAGGATCTTGTGTACCTCATCCGGGCCGTCGGCAAGGCGCAGTGTGCGCGCTCCCTGGTACATCGCTGACAGCGGCAGGTCACCGGAGACGCCGGCGGCGCCCCAGACCTGGATCGCGCGATCGACCACGCGCTCGTAGGCAGCGGGAACGAACACCTTGATCGCAGAGATGTCAGTGCGCGGGTCGCCGAGGCTCTCCATCTTCTCGGCGCAATGGATGGTCATCAGGCGTGCCGCCTGAATGTCGATATACGAATCGGCGACGAAGCCCTGCATGAACTGCTTGCTCTCGAGCAGGCCGCCGTGAACTTCGCGTGTCATCAAGCGATCGACCATCAGGTCGAAGGCGCGCCACATCTGCCCGATCGAGTTCATACAGTGGTAAATGCGCCCTGCGCCGAGCCGGTCCTGCGCCGCCTGGTGTCCAGAGCCTTCCTGCCCGAGTTGATTGGTGACAGGCACGCGGACGTTGTCGTAAATGATCTCGCAGTGGTCGCTCTCCTGGCCCCAGACCTGAATACCGCGCACAACGTTCACGCCTGGTGTGTCCTTAGGGACGATGATCTGCGTCATACGGCCGGTGGCGGAGGCTGTTCCGTCCTCCTGCGTACGGCACATGACGATGAAGAAGTCCGCTCGCTTGCCGTTGGACGTGAACCACTTGTGGCCGTTGATGACCCACTCGTCGCCGTCACGCCGCGCGCTCGTCTGAAGCGATCGCGGATCGGAGCCGGGCTGGTCAGGTTCGGTCATGGAGAATCCGGACTCCATCCGACCTTCGACCAGCGGCACGAGCCACTTTCGCTTCTGTTCCTCCGTACCATACTTCAGCAGGATCGTCTGGTTCCCGGAGTTTGGCGCGACCACGCCGAAGAGCGCCGCAGCGCCGATCGCGTAGGCAAGCACTTCGTTCATATAGGCGTGCTCCAGGAAATTGAGGCCGGCGCCACCGTACTCAGGGGGAAGATGTGGCGCCCAGAGGCCCGCCTGCTTGACCTTCGCCTTGATCTGCTCCCGCAGGTCGTGCGACTCCCGCCGGTCCGTATCCGTCACGCGCTCGCTGGAGCGCCATGCCCAGATCACGTTTTCGTTCGGAAGAATGTCCTTGTTGACGATGCTCGCGGTTAGCGTGCGGATCTCGTTAATCCGTTCCGAGAGCGTGGGCACCGGCTGTACGTTCATGCGCATGGGAAGTCACCTCCGTAAACTGAGAATCCGTAGGTGGGTCGGCCTCAGTCTGTCTAAGAAGATTCTAGACGATCTCCGCCTGGCTCAGTGAGACCTTTCGGGACGGAGTCCGTTTCTGCGAACGAAGTATGGCACGGCCACCGGCTCCAACGCATCGAATTCCGCCGTAGCCCGGCCAGATTGGCAAGTTGTCAACGGTCAACCACCTAAACCGCGAGTCACCGTAAAGCTCCGAAGCGCCTCTCAGAACCGGTCTCGCTTAGAAAACCCTGGTCCGCAGCTAGCGGGAAGCGGGGGAGAGCCAGGATGAACCACAGGCCCAGCGGCGGCACGATCGGCAGAGGCAGGCCGATGAGTATCGCCCGCCAGGAGACCTTCTTGCGCGTGGCCGGGGTTTCGTCCTCCGGGGTGCCGCGGATCGCGGCGACGATGTTCACGGAGCTCACCTTCATCGAGGCGAAGACGACGGTGACGAACGTCAGCACGACGCCGAGGCAGAAGCTGACGACCAGCGAGCGCGTCGTGACGCGCGAGGTGATGAAGCTGAAGTCGTCGCCAGAGGGTCGCGGGTTCGAGCCCCGTCTCCCGCTCCAGATACGATTTCCGTGACTCGCAGTCCCGAAACAGTGGTCCCTTCGTTGGAAGCTTAGGGCCCGGGGAATCCGGCTGGCCCTGCGGCGACGGGCCGTTCGGCACTTATAGCCGCGCGATCGCCACGCTTATCATCCACCGCAAGGTTGCGTGAGTCTACGGGCCGACTCGCGGTTGCGCTGTACCGTATCTCACGCGAGCATGAGGCGTTCGCTAATGTGTAGATTCTTCGCGGGGCTCTTCCGTGGTTCCAAGGGAGCAAAGGTTTGAGGCGTCTGGTTCGGCTCTTGAAGCGCTGCTTCGTCCTCGGCGGGATCTGCGCCGTCGTCCTCTATGCCGCCCTCTACCTGGCCCCTCTGCCGGCGGCACCCGCAGCAACTCCCATCCCCGAGTCAACGAAGATCTTCGATCGCGAAGGACGTCTGCTCTACGACTCGGCTGGCCCCGGTGACGTTCACTACACGTACGTGGCGCTGGCCGAGATCCCGAAGAGGCTGAAGCAGGCGATCGTCGCGACCGAGGATGCATCGTTCTACGACAACCCAGGCATAGACCTGAAGGCCATCGGACGAGCTGCCGTAACGGATCTGGTTGCCGGCGAAGCCCGCCAGGGTGCCAGTACCATCACTCAGCAACTGGCGCGGAACCTTTACTTCGAGCCTGAGGAGCGCTCATCCGCGGACCCGCTGCGCAAGATCAGCGAGATCGCTCTTGCTCTGAGGCTGGACCGCACCATGTCCAAGGACGAGATCCTGGAGCAGTACTTGAACCGGGTTTACCTGGGAAACCTTGCCTACGGCGTCGAAGCGGCATCTCGGACTTATTTCGGCAGGAGCGTGCGGGACCTGGACCTGGCAGAGTCCGCTTTCCTGGCAGGCCTGCCCCAATCGCCCGCTTACTACGACCCGTTCACACAGATGGGGGCCGCCAGGGACAGGCAACGAATCGTCCTCGATCGCATGGCGGCGGAGGGCTACATCACGGCGGAAGAGGCGGACGCTGCGTGGGCGGAGCCGCTCTCCATCAACCGGCAGCCGTTCCCGATGCGCGCGCCCCACTTCACAACCTGGGTGATCGATCAGCTTCCCGCACTCGTCGGTGAAGACGCGATGGCCGCAGGGAGCCTCCACGTCTTCACGTCGCTCGACCTCGATCTCCAGGAGTCAGCGCAAGCCTCGGTGGCCTCGCACGTGCGCGCGCTAAAAGATCACAACGTATCCAACGGCGCTGTCGTCGTCATCGATCCTTCCACAGGCGATGTCCTCGCGATGGTAGGCAGCGCCGATTACTTCGATGACACAATCGATGGCGCCGTCAACATCGCCCTGGCGGAACGTCAGCCCGGCAGTTCCATCAAGCCGATAATCTACGCCGCGGCGCTCGAAGACGGGTTCACCCCGGCTTCGCCGCTGCTGGACGTGCCGACTTCGCTACCGGACGGTCACGGGAAACCATACGCGCCGAACAACTACGATCTGACCTTCCATGGCGTCGTGCCTCTCCGTGAGGCGCTGGCGTCTTCTTACAACGTGCCCACCGTCCGCGTCCTGGCCACCGTGGGCGTTGATCGCGCGGTGGAGGTTGGCAGAGGCCTCGGCATCACCTCGTACCAGGATCCTTCGCGCTACGATCTGTCGCTCGCGCTCGGAGGTGGCGAGGTGCGGCTGCTGGACCTCACGGCGGCATACGCTGGCCTGGCTGCAGGCGGCCAGCGAGTCGAGCCCGTCGCCATCCTGCGCGTCGAAAACGGCGCCGGCGATGTTCTCTACGAAGCACCGCGCCCCTCTCGCCAGCAAATCGTGTCGCCGCAGACCGCATATCTCATCGGCGATATCCTCGCGGACAACAACGCGCGGGCACCGGCGTTCGGGCTGAGTAGTCCACTGCACCTGAGCCGGCCGGCGGCCGTCAAGACGGGCACTACGAGCGACTTCCGCGATAACTGGACGGTCGGTTACACGCCTGAACTCACCGTCGGTGTCTGGGTGGGTAACGCCGACAACACTGCGATGCGACAAGTGTCCGGCGTCGATGGCGCGGCGCCGATCTGGCGCGACGTCATGGAGACTGCCCTCAAAGGGGTGACGCCGGCTCCCCTAACGGTACCTCAAGGAATTCGTGAGCTCGCGGTCTGTGTTCCCTCCGGACTCTTGCCGACAGAGCATTGCGCCCGCCGCCGTATCGAGAAGTTCGCCGCTGGTACGGAGCCGGTCTTGCCGGATGACTACTACCGGCCCGTCAGAATCTGCACGGACGCGCCAATCGTTTCGTCTACAAGTGACAGCTGCCCCGGTGGCGTCACCGAGAAGGTCTACGCCTTCCTTCCCCTCGAAGCGGTCCCCTGGGCGAGGTCCGCAGGTGTTCCCTTGCCGCCGGTGCCTCCTTACACAAACAGCGATGGCGGGACCACGCCTGCTGCTAACACGGCGTTCTCAGCCGCCGGCGTGACGCTGGTTTCACCAGCAAACGGCACGGTCCTGCGAATCAGTCGTGAGATCCCGCTTGATGACCAGGCGCTTCGTATCGAGGCGCTGCCTTCTCTTTCCGCCCGGTATGTAGAGCTGTACGTGGACGGCGCGCCGCTCGCGCACATCGAAGAAGCTCCCTATCGGACCACCTGGCAACTGACTGTGGGTACTCACGAAATCCGCGCCGGCGCCATCGATAGCGCCGGGAACGAATTGTGGAGCGAACAGGCAACCGTCACGGTACTTCCGCCCGAAGGAGATCTGCCATGAAAGTCACAGCAAGTAAACGTCTCGCTGCCCTGCGGAAGTCCGTCAATGCCTGGCGGAACGAAGTGAGAACGCGTTGGCGCGCCAAGACCCAGCTCGATAAGGCCGCCACTGCCGGCGCCGCCGTTCTGTTGTTGATCATCGTTTGTGCCGGTGCAATCCTGGCGGCCAGCGCCGGTGTGTCCCGCTGCGGCGAGGATGTCTGCATTGAAGTGATCGGCCCCAGTGGCGAAGGCGTTCAGCCGATGACGCCTGTGCAGATACGCGTCAGCGGAGACATTAACCAGCAAGATGCCATTAGCGCCCTCAAGATTACCCATGAGCCCGCAGGATCCAAGGACTTTGAGGGCGATGTCCTCACCTTCCGCCCGGAGTGGCCGGGGTTCGCCCGCGGTATCAAGTACGATGTCGCGCTTGACTTGCCTGCGGCGACTACCCCTGCCGGGTCGGTAAGCTTCAGCTTCACAACGGACGGCAAGCTCCAGATAGCCGCGTCGTTTCCGCCGGACGGCTCCCAGGAGGTGGCGCTTGACGCGGCGATCATGCTGCAGTTCAACCGATCGGTTGCACCCCTGACGGTGGTTAGCGCCAGCGGCCCCCAGGACATCCTCGCTATCAACCCGCCTGTGGAGGGGACGGGCAAGTGGCTCAACACTTCGCTCTACACGTTCACGCCGGCCGCCGCCGGCTGGGCGCCCGCCACGGACTATGCGGTGACGGTGAAGGCCGGCGTGACGAACGACCTTGGCGGCCGGCTGGCGGCCGACTACCCGTTCTCGTTTACCACCCTCTCGCCGGGCGTCGCGGCGGTAACGCCGTCTGACAACAGCAATTTCGTTGCGCCGCTTCCTGACATCACTGTGCAGTACAACCAGCCTGTTGACCACGCCACCGCCGAGGCCAGCTTCTCCCTCACTCCCTACGGCGGCGCCCCGGTGGCCGGAAGCTTCCGCTGGGCGGACGACGCAACGTTCGTGTTCACGCCCGCCGCCACACTCGCGCTGGATACTCCGTTCACAGCCCTGGTGAGCCCCGGCACAAAAGCCTTGAACGGCGAAGCCACAATGCCCGGCGAGAGGCGTTGGACGTTTACCACAATCGGTGCGCCACGGATCGTAAGCACGAACCCGGACAACGGCAATCAGCACGCGTTTGGCGGTGGCGTTCAAATCTTGTTCAGCAACCCCATGGACACCGCGTCCGTCGAAGACAACCTCACCGTCATTCCCACCCCGGAAGACCCGCCCAATTTCAGCTGGAGTCCAGACGGCCTCTCCGCCTACGTGAGTTTCGGGACCGCGCCTTCGTCGCCATACCGTGTGCTGCTAAGCACCGCCGCGACCGACCGCTATGGCCAGCCCCTTGCCGACGGCCTCGATCTGAACTACGTCACTGACCGTCTTCCGCCGGGCTTCTACCTCTTCCGCAGTTCGCGCGCCGGCACTTACAACGCATACCTGGACGCGAAGCTCATGGTGTCTTCAACCAACGTCACTCAGCTGGATTTTCAGCTTTATACAGTCGAGCCGAAGAACCTCATCGATTCTGAGACGAAGTACCCTCCCTTCTCGCCGAACCCGGACAAACTCGTGCGGACATGGACCGAGACGCCCCAGGCGCCGCTCGACAAGTCCGTCATCACCACATCGAGGCTTGCCGCTCAAGGCGACTCGCTCGCTGAGGGTGTGTACTACGTGCGGGTCACCTCTCCCTCTGTCCCCACCTATGGGGACATCGGCATGTTCTTCGTCGTCAGCAGCGTCAACGTTGTCACCAAGTGGACGCAGCACGATGTCCTCATCTGGATGGTGGATCTGCAAACGGGGGAGCCGCTCGCGGACGAGGACTTCCAGCTACTCAATAAAGATGGGGGAACGGCGCGCTCCGGGAAGACGGACGCACAGGGTATCGCCCGGGTTGATTTGCCGGGTTCGAGCGTAGACTACTATTCCAGCCCCTTCTACGTCTGGTTTCAGTCCGGCGGGCGCGCCGTGCTTTCCGGGACTAACTGGGACGATGGCGTCGCCTCCTGGAACTATCAGTCGGGCGTCAACTTCCAATTCGCTCCGCCTTCTCTAACCGGTTACCTCTATACAGACCGCCCCATCTATCGCCCGGGCGAGACCGTCGATTTCAAGGGCGTAATCCGCGCCGACGACGACGCGAACTATTCCCTTCCCTCGGTCGACACCGTCCACTTCGCGATCCGCGACGACCAGGGACGTCTGGTGGATGACCGGGCCCTTGCGCTCTCCAAGGCCGGCACGTTCGATTCGTCATTCGAGCTGAGCCCCGAAGCATCCACCGGACTCTACAGCGGCCAGTTGTCGTTGACTGCGTCCAGCGATACGACTTACGCGGCCCCGGTCACTAGCGTCTCCTTCCGCGTGGCTGAGTTTCGCAAGCCGGAGTTCGAGGTGAACGTCACCACGGAAAACGAAAACTACGCCAACGGCGAAACCATCAACGCCACCGTCGCGGCCGACCTCTTTTTCGGAGCACCGCTCGCCAACGCTGGCGTAACCTGGCGAGTGACTTCCCAGCCCTACTTCTTCCGGCCGGACGGGTACCCCGGCTACAACTTCGGTGACGTTGAGTCCAGGTTCCTCTTCGATTTCAGCCAGGACTTCGAATCACAGGAGTTCCTGCGCGCCGAGGGAACCGGGACCACGGACGCACAGGGCCGCTTCCCCTTTAGCCTCCCCGCGGACATTTCGCGTGATGCCACCAGCCAGGTGTACACGCTCGAAGCGACGGTGACCGACCAGAACGGCCAGGCAGTCGGTGCGTTCGTCGGCGTGCCGGTCCACAAGGGCGACTTCTACATCGGCATGAGACCTCGCGACTACGTTGCCTTTGCCGGCTCAGCAACCACAATCGACCTGGTGTGGCTGGATCCGGAAGAGAACCCGGTACCCAGCGTCCCCGTTGAGATTAGCGTCTACCTGCGACGCTGGAACACCGTCCGCGACGTCGATCCCGATGGAGAACAGCGTTACCGCAGCGAGCCGGAGGATACGCTGATCCAGACGATCAATGCATCCACAGGCGCAGATGGTCAGGGCGCGTTCAACTTCACGCCCCCGGGAAGCGGCACATACTACATGGTGGCTCGCGCGACGGACTCCTCCGGCAACCAGATCAAGTCGTCCGCGTACATCTGGGCATCCAGCGCCGAGTACGCGAGTTGGTTCATCGGCAACGATGACCTCATTCAACTCGTCGCCGACAAGGAGACCTACAGCCCCGGCGATACTGCCCGCATCCTCGTCGCTGCACCGTTTGCCGATAGCCACGGCCTCGTAACGTTCGAGCGTGGACGCGTTCGCGGTTACGAGCTCCGCGACTTCGGCACGAACTCAGACATCCTGGAAGTTCCCATTACTTCGGATCACATCCCCAACATCTTCGTCGGCGTGACGCTGTTCAAACCGCCCACGGCCGAAAATCCGATGCCGCAAGTAAAGTTCGGACTCATCGAGTTAAAGGTTTCGACCGATGAAAAAGAGCTGCGGATCTCCATCACCCCTGACCGCGATAGGCTGAACCCTCGCGACACCGTGACCTACGAAATCAGCACCACGGACAGCACCGGCCGCGGCATCCCGGCAGAACTGTCACTCGCTCTCGTCGACCTCTCCGTGCTGTCCCTGCAAGACGAACTCGCGCGTGATCCGGTCGAAGCTTTCTGGAGTTCCCATCCCCTCGGCGTTGCGACAGCCTCCACGTTCGCTGTCTCGATCGACCGCACGAACGAGCTCGCGATCAACCGACGACAGGGAGTGGGCGGCAAAGGTGGCGGAGGCGGCGCCGGTGATCAATCTCGCACGTTCTTCCCGAACACCGCTTACTGGGAACCCGCGCTCCAGACCGATGACAACGGCCACGCTACCGTTAAGGTCACCCTGCCGGACACGCTCACAACGTGGCGCATGACCGCTCGCGGCGTGACGTCAGATACCCGCGTGGGCGATGCCCGGAACGACATCGTGACCGCAAAAGACGTCATCATCCGTCCGGCGGTGCCACGGTTCTTCCTCGCCGGTGACCACGTCTCCCTCGGCGCCATCGTCCACAACTTCACGCCGGAAACGCAGGACATGGACGTCTCGCTGGAAGCCGAAGGCATCAACCTTGACGGCGACCCGACGCAGACCGTGACAATCCCCGCTGGTCAAGAGGCCCTCGTGCGCTGGGAGACCACCGTGCCGTATTCCGCCGACGACTCCGTTACCCTAACTTTCAGCGCGCAGGCCGGGGTTGGCTCCGATAGCGTCAGCCTTGATCTACCGCTCTACGCCTTCTGGACGCCTGAGACCGCCGGGACCGCCGGCGAGACAACTAGCGAAGCCGCCGAAGCCGTCGAAGTGCCGTACTACGTCCGCCCGGACGCCGGCGAGCTGACCGTGCGCCTTTCGCCCTCGCTCGCATGCGGCGTAAATACGTCCCTTGACTACATTCTCGAGTACCCGTACGAAAGCGCGGAAACAACGGTCAGCCGCTTCCTGCCGCGCCTCGCGCTCAATCGGGCGGTGAAAGAGTTGGGACTCACCGATCTGCCCGGCGGAGACGTCGATGCCCTCGTCAAACGATCGGCCCAGCGTTTGTACTCCAATCAACACGCTGACGGCGGCTGGGGCTGGTGGATCAGCGGCGACTCTGACCCCGCTATCACAGCCTACGCTCTTATCGGTCTGGCGGAAGCCAGGGAAGCCGGTTACACAGTAGATCAGGCTGTTGAAGACAACGCAGCCACCTACCTCCTCGGCGAGCTGAACAGACCGCGGGACGTCGAATCCCCGGAGTTCAACCTGCGGGCGTACCTCGTCTACGCACTCGCTCAGTCCGGCCGCGGCGATCTGGGCCGTAGCTTTGCTCTCGCCGAAGAGCGCGCCAGCCTGAGCAACGCGGCGAAGGCGTGGGTCGCCCTCGCAGTCAAAGCGAGTGGCGGGTCGCTTACCGATCCGCGGCTCACCTCGCTAATGGCCGACCTCCAGGCCGCCGCCATACCCTCGGCCACAGGCAACCACTGGGAGGAGAAGCAGTACGACCAGAACGTCTTTGGCAACAGCGTGCAGACCACCGCCCAGGTATTGCAGGCGTTCGCCGCGCTTCAGCCGGACAATCCGCTTCTCGATGGCACCCTGCGCTGGCTGATGGTCGCCCGCAAGGAAGGGCACTGGGATTCCACCCAGGGTACGGCCGTCGCCATCCTTGCCATCACTGACTTCATGCGCGTGCGAAAGGATGCTCAAGAGTCGTTCAGCTACCACGTTGACCTCAACGGCAGAAGACGGCTGGAAGGCGCCGCAGAGCGAGGCAAGGTTCAGCAGGACGATACCATCGTCATCCAGATGGCGGACCTGCTGAAGGACGCGGTCAACAAGCTCGACGTGGGCCGCAGCCCGGTCGGCGATTCGCGCCTGTACTACACCGCTCACCTGCGGTATTTCACGCCAGCCGAGGACATTGAAGCGGCCAGCTACGGCATCGGCGTCTCCCACGAGTACTTCGCGCCGGACTCCGATACACCTATCAGCGAGGTGGGCCTGGGCGAGACGGTGCGAGTCAAAGTGACCCTGGTCGCGCCCGCCGACCTCAACTTCCTCGTGCTGGAGGACTACCTCCCGTCAGGTCTGGAGCCGATCGATGCCAGCCTAAAGACGACGCCCCTAGAACTTCGCCGGCAGCTCGTTGAGGAGCAGCGGAAGGCATACCAAGTGTCTAAGCGCTGGAGCCCGTTCGACCACACCGACATCCGCGACAACCGGGTGGCCCTCTTCGCGCGATTTGTCCCGAAAGGCGTCTACGAATACACATACTTCGCACAGGCCACGACCCCCGGCAGCTTCCATGTCCCGCCGGCTACGGCCAGCGAGCAGTACTTCCCTGAGGTCTGGGGTCGCAGCGACAGCAGCACCTTCACTGTGGGTTCATAGGCTTAGGTATCTTTCAGAATTCGGGTCGGCTTAGGAGTCACCCTCTCTATGCACGCACCACAACTGATGGCTGAGCCGCATCGACAACCAGATGGGAGATAATGACCGCTAAGTCGCATGGGCATCTGGGCCGACAAGCAGACGCTCTCGCCCGAGCGCCCCCGCGGGGCCTGCTATACTTCGCGAGAGTTTCTTTTGCTCATGCACATCGACACCCTGCTCCGCCATTCTCTTCTTGGCTCGGTGGCGGCCGCCCTGGCGTCCATCATCGCGGCGGCGGCTCTCCTCGCCATCCTGCCTCCTTCTGGAGAGGCCGCCTTCCCTGGCACGAACGGAAAAATCGCCTTCACGAGTAACCGCGACGGGAACGAGGAGATCTATACGATGAACGCGGCCGGCGGCGGTCAGACTAACATCACCAACAACACGGGCGGCGACACCTACGCCGCGTGGTCGCCCGACGGTACGAGGATCGCCTTCTCGAGCGTCCGCGACGATAACGACGAGGTCTACGTGATGGCCGCCAACGGCGGCGGCCAGGCCAACCTCACCAACAACGCGGCTGGCGAATACTACGCCGCGTGGTCGCCCGACGGGACGAAGATCACGTTCAGGAGTGACCGCGACGGCAACAGCGAGATTTACGTGATGGACGCCAACGGCGGCGGCCAGACCAATCTCAGCAATAATGCCGCTGACGAAGAAGAGCCAGCGTGGTCGCCCGACGGGACGAAGATCGCGTTCACGAGCGACCGCGACGGCAACGTCGAGGTCTAC
>JBGPBZ010000059.1:0-14039 GCA_041481535.1 Dehalococcoidia bacterium
CCCGCTGCCTCCGCGTCCGCCGCCGCCTGCAACCGGCTCTCCGTCCCGTGCAGCTCCCAGAACGTCTCGCTGACCTCCGGGATCTCCCTCTCGATCTGATCGTCGATGCGCTGGATCAGGTTCTCGATCTGCGCTGTCGTCAGCCCGGGCCGCACGTGCAGCTCGCCGGTGACGAGGATGCTCTGCGAGCCGATCAGCATCGAGAGCATCCGCTGCACGCCGATCACCTCCGGGAACGAGTTCACCAGACGGTGCAGGGCCTCGCGCGTCTCCGGCGGCGCCGCTGCGCCCAGCAGCAGGTCTCGCGACTGGCGCCCGAGCAGCACCGCCACCAGCCCCAGCAGCAGTCCGATGCAGATCGAGGCGATGGCGTCGAAGATCTCGTCGCCGGTGATCTCCGACAGGGCGAGCCCCGCTATCGCGATGAAAAGCCCGATGATCGCGGCGCTGTCCTCGAAGAACACGGTCTTGATCGTCACGTCCGGCGACTCCGCGATGTAGCGCATCATCGTCCACCCCCGCCGCTTCGCCCCGGCGAGCAACCCGCGGACGGCGATCGTCCACGAGGTCGATTCGAACACGAGCGCCATGACCAGCACCCCGAACGCCACGATCAGCTCGAACGACGAGCGGTCGTGGTGGTGGCTCTCCACAGCCGTGCGCACGCCCTCGTACAGCGAGAAGACGGCGCCGGCGACGAAGATGAAGATGGCGGCGAGGAACGACCAGAAGAACGCTTCCTTGCCGTAGCCGTGCGGGTGCTTCTCGTCCGCCTCTGCGTGCGAGAGGTTGATCCCGACGAGCAGGAACACCTGGTTCACGGTGTCGGCGAGCGAGTGTCCGGCCTCGGCAAGCAGCGCCGCGCTGCCCGTCATCAGCCCCGCCACGAGCTTGCCGAGCGCGATCGCCAGGTTCACCGCCATCGCCGCGATGACGGCGCCCCTGCTCTCGCCCTCGTGGGCGGAGTGCACCGTCGGAGGATGCGTGGGAATGGGCTCGGCGAGATCGGCCATGTTTGTGGTTAGGATACGGGATTAGGGGCGATTGCTGTACCCAGATCGAGATAGCCCTCTGGTCAAACGATGCGAACAAGGTCCTTCCAGCTCTGTGCGGTGATCCTCCGCGCCGGGTCGTCATCCTTCAGCAGCTTCTCGACCTCCGCCAAGTTCAGCCATGGGTTGTCGGGCATGGCGGCCGAACCGTCCGCATGTTTCTCCGGTTGCGATGCTAGATTCCGGTCTTTCTGCAACTTGTCGGCCCGCGGGTTAGCTAACCACGGGTTTATAGGCGGGGGCACCGCGACCGCACCGTTTGCATGATTCTCCAGTTGCGATACCAGACCTGGCTCTTCATCCATCCGAATCGCCATGCCCGGCCACCACAACCGCAAAGCTACGACCTTCCCAATCGCGATGAGCGAATCCTGGCTGAAGTCCTTGTGGCCAAACGGACCGAGCACTGTGAGCTGCAGCCGAAACGCGGTGTCGAAGCGTTTGACCTGCCGCGGGTTCGGAGGGACGAGCTTGAGAATCTCCGTCTCCGCCGCGCGGAACTCCGGTGAATCCACCACTATCTTCGCGATTTCTCTTCTTGCCCCCGCTTCGTATGCGGCCGAGGAAGGAGCAGCGGTCGCTCCCTGTGATGCAGTAGCCTCCTGTCTGGCATCAACGGTCGCCTGCGAAACACCACTGAGGTCACCACCTACATTTACCGCTTGTATGTGGCTTTGCGCCTGCAATATTTGTTGCTCGTCTGGACTGATGGTGGCGCCCTCGCCCGTTATGAGTTTCGTGATCGCACCCTCATCAGGCTTAGGCACACAGACGGTTAGCTGTGTCACCTTCTCCAGGAAGCGGTGCCCGAAGTCCAACGCCAACGGGCTCGATCGCTTGTTCAGTCGCTCAACCACATCCTTGTACTCGACCTCAATCGCCGCCGACACAATCTCACGGTCCATCCCAAGAAGAAACAGGAACTGCGGATCCGGCTGGCGTTTCTTCCGTGTGTGCTCACCGCCATCCGATTGGCAATTGAAGATCTGGTTGATCGTCTCGATCATCTCCGCGATCGACGCGGGGCTGCAGCGGTCCAAGTCATCGATGAACACGGCCACGCCTCGTCGGGGCCCGGTCGTGAGCATCTGAGTCAACCGCTGAACCTCGGACGAGGCTTCTTTGGATATCGAGGCGTCGTCAGAAGGCTTGCTCTTCTTATTGATGCTCTTGACAAACGAGCCCAACCAGCCGAAGGCCTGAAAACTGCCGGTTGTGAGTGCACCAGCCAATCCGACGCCCAGGATTTCACGATCATTAAACAGGTCATCGAACGTACCGCTCAGATTCTGCGCGGCCCACGCCGAGGCTCCGGCCACGCCGAATCCTACCAGCGTAAGCAGTAGGGCCCAGAACTGGAGCCTCGTAAACTGGAGCCAGGCGCGAAACCACCACTTCTCCCGAAACGTCATCTCATCCTGCGGCTGCCGGTACATTTCCTTGGCCATCGCCGCCCACGTTGGCTCGCCGCTCTCATACTTCCAAGCTGGGAACCAGACGGTAAACCAGCGGCGCTCGTTCGGCTCCCACGTTTGCCCGTTCGGACGGTTCTTGCTCTGCTCGTAGAGCTGTTTTCGTAGCTGCATCATCACAGACGACTTCCCTGCACCCCACGGCGCCGTCACCGCGACGGCAAGCGGCAGCGTCGTTGCGGTCTGCGTGAAAGTCGCGGCTATGCTTTGCACCAGCGGCCCAAACTTCAGCCGGTCAACCTCGGTAGGCCCGTCGTAGTTCACGAGCTGGATCAGCGAGGGCGCCGTCGAACGAGGGGGCGATAGGACCTTCACCATGTCAGGCGTTGGCGGCGAGACCTCTTCACCATCAACTGTCCCCGTCTCTGCTCCTGACACGTCTACTGGAGCATAGATCTCATCGACCGGTTCGCCGACACCATCGTCCGGAGTAACTCCCGGGCTCACGCCAGGCTCTACCGCAACGCTGCTTCCCGACAAACCTTCGTCCACCACTGAAGCGGGTGTTGGGGCGATGCTGCTTGCCGAACTACTGGTCTCGCTTTCGGCAGGTCGAACCGTTTCGCGCTGATCCGTCGGGGTGATCGGTTCCTCGCCCGGTGGGTGGTGATCGCGCAAGAACTCCGCGTACGTCACCGCCTGCCCAGACAACCCTATCTCAAGGTACTGCTGGTAGGTCCGTTGGAGAGCCACAATCCAATCGGGACCAGGCAGAAGATAGCCCAGGGCAACGTAACCGTCCGTCGATGGAGAGTGGAGAAGCGCTCCAAACAGGTCCTTCAGGCGAATATGTCCGGGTCTGTCCTTGTTGAATGTGGCCGCAAGGTCGCGTGCTGTCTCCACGATACTTGTAGTGCTGCTAGTCAGGAGAGGTATATCGTCGGGAAGATCTAAACCGAGAACATTTTCTACGTAATCAAGTCGGCGCGAGCCCCGCACATCATGAATCGCGGCCATGATGCTAGATTCGTCCCGCCCTACATAAGCGAGAAGTTCGCGAAGTTCGTTGCCATGTTCCTCTGGTCCTTCGCCATCACGTCGCGCGTTCCAGATCCCGAGGAGTAACCCATCAGAAGTGGCCGCTGGGTCACGAAGCCCATCTTCAACGGGCATCTCATCGCTCGGCCATGCCAGGGCGTACGCGTACGCCAGCGCGTCTTGCGCTCGGCGTGACAAAGAGAACGGGCGGTCGTCAACGGAATCACTCAAGGCGAACCTCCTCGAGAGTGGCAGAATGTCCGCCCCAATTTCTACTGTCCGCAGTTGATTGTCAACGATTACCCACCGCTTTGCCCCTCGGGGCCCCGCTCCACCCAGCTAGTCCCCAGCGAGCGCGCCAGGTCTGCTGTGAAGGCCCGCCACTCGTCCACGTCCGCCCAGCCTTCGAAGCCGCTGTAGCCGGCGACGGGGACGGCGTCCTCCTCCGGGCCGACCATCGCGTAGACGACGATGTTCTCCGTCGGGCCGTGTACGTCGCGGGCCAGCTCCAGGCGGCGGATTTCGCTCGTGCGATAGGTGCCCTTGTTGCTGCCGAACCGCTTCCGCTTCGACGTCTTCAGCTCGCCCATCGCTTCGTCGAGCGTCGTCTTCACACGGCCGTCGTCGTACTGCAAGCGGTTCATCGAGTCGCGCTGCGGGAGGTTCCCGCCGCGCTTGCCCGTCGGCGCGCCTTCTTCGATCACCGTCAGCGAGTACGCCGCCGCGATCGTCGATGCCAGCTTGCGCGCGCACTCGCGGTTGTTCTCGTTGATGGTGAGCTTGCGGCCGTCCTCGTACGTTACATCGAGCCGTGCCACCTGCGGCGACGAAAAGTCACCGCCGGTGTGCGCGGCCATCGGCTGCTGCGACCAGAGGTAAAGCGTCACGGCCTTCGCTGACGGCAGCTGCTCTACGGAGTCCGGCTGTTCGGCGTGGCCCTTCTTGGTTCGCGCGTAGTGGCGCAGCTCGCGAAGCGAGGCGTCCCACAGCCAGTCGCCGCAGAGGAACTCGCTCTCGTCCGGCATCAGTGCTCGGCAACAGCGAACGTCTCGCGGGTCCAGCTGCCTTTCGGGTAGGCCGCCGTCGGCACCGCCGCATCCTCGATCGTCGCCACCGTCGCCGCGCCGCCACCGCGCACGTAGTTGCGGCAGTCGTCTTCGTCGCGCCAGGTCGTGATCTGCGCGATGCGGCCGGGCTCGTCCGTCCCCCACATGTACTGCACGGCAACGAACCCCGTCTGCTCAGCCAGCACCAGCAGGATCTTCGGCAGGACAGTGCCCAACGCCGCGTCCCAGACGGCCTGGTCTGAGAGCCTGGTGTGCCGAGTCAGTATCGAGACGATCATCGGGCGCGATTATATCGCGACGCGGCCGTAGGGGCTCAGCGTCCACCAGAACGTGACCACAGCGAGCCGCCGACTGAGCGTACCAGTCGGGAGGACATAGCGGCTTCGCTGGACTCTGCGCCCCTAGGGCCACGACAATCCGATCGTGCCACCCGATTCCATCGCCCAACGTCTGGCCGAGGTGCGAGAGCGGATCGCCGCCGCCTGCGCCCGTTCGGGCCGTTCGCCGGGCGATGTCACCCTCATCACCGTTACGAAGGGCTTCCCGCCCGAAGCGGTCCGTGAGGCCGTCGCCGCCGGCGTCCATGATATCGGCGATAACCGCGTCCAGGAGGCGCAGGCCAAACGAGCCGCACTTGTCGGCTTATCGGACGCACGCTGGCACATGATCGGCCACCTGCAGTCGAATAAAGTGAAGGCCGCGCTCGATCTCTTTGATACAATCCACAGCGTGGACTCCATCCACCTCGCAGAAGAGATATCGAGGCGGGCGCCAAAGCCGGTGCCCGTCTTTCTCGAAGTGAACGTCGCCGGCGAGACATCGAAGACCGGCCTCGCTCTCGCCGAGCTGCCCGCCGCGTACCAGGCCATCTCCCGACTCCCAAACGTCGATGTGCGCGGGCTGATGACAGTCGCCCCGATCGCTGCCTCGCCCGAGGACGTCCGCCCCATCTTCCGACGGCTCGCCGCCGAAGCGAGCGCCCTCAACCTGCGCGAGCTCTCGATGGGAATGAGCGACGACTACGAAGTCGCCATCGAAGAAGGCGCGACGCACGTCCGCGTCGGCCGCGCCATCTTCGGGGAGCGCGCGTAATGGTCACGAAGAAGCGCAAGGGGACGGCGAAGGTGGCGGAGGCAGCGCCGACTTACACGGCGCGCTCGCGCAGAACGACCACAAAGACGAAGAAAGCGGCGAGGCCGTATAGCGCTCGCTCCGGCAAAACCATGACCGGCGCCCTTGGAGAGGCCCTATGGAAGATGTTCCAATCGCTTCCCGATGAGGACCAGAGCGCCTTCGCCCAAAAGATGATGAACGATCCCGAGTGGTATGAGGACATCTACGACACCATCGCGATGATCCAGGCGAGCAAGGAGCCCGGTCGACCCTTCGAAGAGTTCGAGGCCGAGCTAGACGCCGAACGAGCGTCGTGAGCTACCGTGTTTTCGTTAGACCACAGGCTGAGAAACAAATCAGGCGCCTACCGAGGACGACAGAAGGCCGCGTTCGCACAGCGAGTAATGTACGACGTCAGCGACCGAGCCCGACTCGTCGATGTCAAGCAAGTCCTCCACCGCCGCGAGGCGTACCGTCGATGAATCTCGCGTTCATCGGCGGAGGGATGATGGGTGAGGCGATGATCGCCGGGGCACTCGCCCGCGATATCACTGACGCCGGGAGCATCTCGGTCTGCGAGATCGCGGCGGCCCGGCGCAAGGTACTGACCTCTCGCTACGGCGTCAAGGCGGGCGATTCGCCGGCCGACGCCGTGCGCGGCGCTGAGATCGTCGTCCTCGCCGTCAAGCCGCAGGAATTCAAGACTGCGGCCGCCGCGCTCGTCGAAGTGCTCGATCCGAAGCAAACCGTTATGTCGATCATGGCCGGCGTGCGGATCGCCACGATCGCGGACCTGCTCCAGCACGAGGCGATCATCCGCGCGATCCCGAACACAGCCGCCCAGATCGGCGAGAGCATGACAGTGTGGACCAGCACGCCCGCCGTCTCCAAGCCGGCGAAAGAGCAGGTGCGGCTACTGCTCGGCGTGCTCGGCAAAGAGATCTACGTCGAGTCCGAGAAGTACGTAGACATGGCGACCGCCGTCAGCTCCAGCGGCCCGGCGTACGTATTCCTTGTGATGGAAGCGATGATCGACGCGGCGGTGCACATCGGGCTGCGCCGCGATATGGCCGTGCCGATGGTCATACAGACGCTGCTCGGCTCCGCCCGCTACGCCGACGAGAGCGGCCGCCACCCATCCGAGCTGCGCAACCAGGTGACCTCGCCGGGCGGCACCACTACCGAAGGCCTCCTTGTCCTCGAAGCGGCCGGGCTGCGCGCTGCCTTCGCCGAAGCGATCCAGGCCGCGTACGACAAGGCGCAGCGGCTCGGAGACTGATCGTGGAAGTACTCGGGCTCTTCATCCAGGTGCTCTGCGGCGTCCTGATCGCCGCGATCTTCATCCGCATCATCTTCTCCTGGACCGGCTTCGACCCGCGCAACCCGATCTACAGCGTCGTCAACGAGATCACGGAGCCGATCCTCGCCCCGATCCGCTCTTTCCTGCCGCGCACCGGCATGTTCGACCTCTCGCCGATGATCGCGTCGTTCATCCTGATCTTCCTGTTCGGAATCGGCAGCCGCCTCGCGAACGGTGGTTGACGAACTTTCGCCAACTTACTCAGGTTCGAAGATTGGCTCTTGGTTGATTTGCATTAGCGGCCTCGACTTCTTTGGGATAAGGTCGTCAATTGGATCATCGTCTGGGTGCTGATAGATCCACTTGAAGCTGGACGCCGCCTCAAGTGAATTTATGAATAAGACGCTGTCTCGGTCGAGTTCGATCGTTCGGCCCTCCAGTATTGAACCCGAAACTGCCATCGCAAGAGCGTGATGTCGATCAAGAGGAAAGTACACTTCCGCCGCGTTTCCCAGCCCGCTACCTATCAACGGGTTAGTTGGGTTCGGTTCCGATCGCCAAACCACGGGATGATCACTCGTGACGAGAGCCTGCCGCTTGGTGTGGGCCATTAGCCACGATCGACTCGCAATGACTGGAGCTAGTTTGGTTGCGACCGTCAGCATATTTCGAATGTGCTCGTTTTGATGCGGTATGAATCGGTACTTATCCGGGTTTTCCACAACGTCCATAATTTCGGCGACCGCTTCATCAGTAGTCTCGATTCCTGCCTCTCTTAGTCGCTCACGAGTATAGTCAGGCGTCCACCCCTGAAAGAGAATCTTCTGCATGTAATCGACCATTGCTTCGAAACTGAGGCGGTTTTCTGGTGTGCGGAGTATCTGGAGAGCCATGAAGAGCGAGAGGTTGGCGCGGTCTTCGAAGTCGGGAGGGAAGCGACCTTCGAGCATCCTTACCATCGCGCCTCTCGCCAAGCCCTCGATCTTCGATAACAGTTGTTCCACGCTCTGAGATTCCGCGCCCGACTCCTCTACGATCGTATAGAAGCCTGATTCCACCGCGGCATTGATCACTGAGGTCACCACGGGCTTCTTGGTGGTGCCGCGTGCGTAGATACGTACGCGTTTCTTGTGATCGGCAAATTGCCGAAGATAAAACTTGGGAACGAAGTGGTGTCGTTTCGGCTCGTTCTTGGGCATAGCTATGTCAGCTAGTTTCGAGGATACGCTCTGGCTGCTGGTTGACGTTTTCCCAAAATCTCCGAAAATTGTCTCCAGAGTGCCATTTGTTTGTGGATACAGAACAACTGTACTAGTACGATGCGCCCGACTGAGCGAGAATAATCAGCAGGGCCTCTCCCTCGATCGCGGGGAGCAGGATTAGGAGATTAGGACATGAGAGCCAGCAACAACGGGGCACACAAGAACGGCGACGCAGGCGAGGAGCGGCTGAAGGCACTCGAGATCGCCATCGCCAAGATCGAGAAGGACTTCGGGCGCGGGTCGATCATGCGCCTGGGCGAGGCCAGCAACCGCATGGTCGTGGAGACGATATCGACCGGCTCGCTGGCCCTGGACGTGGCGCTGGGCGCAGGCGGCGTCCCCCGCGGCCGCATCACCGAGATCTACGGCCCCGAGATGGCCGGCAAGTCCACCGTCGCCCAGCACATCATCGCGCAGGCGCAAAAGCTGGGCGGTCTGGCCGCCTACATCGACGTTGAGCACGCGATGGACCCGACCTTCGCCGCTGCGATCGGCATCAACATCGAAGACCTCCTCATCTCCCAGCCGGACACCGGCGAGCAGGCGATGGAGATCTGCGAAGCGCTCGTCCGCTCGAACGCCGTGGATGTTATCGTCATCGACTCCGTGGCCGCCCTCGTCCCGCGCGCCGAGATCGAAGGCGACATGGGCGACTCGCTCCCCGGCCTGCAGGCGCGGCTGATGTCGCAGGCGCTGCGCAAGCTGACCGGCGCCATTTCGCGCTCACGCACGGCCGTCATCTTCATCAACCAGCTCCGGGAGAAGATCGGAGTCATGTTCGGCAGCCCGGAGACGACTCCCGGCGGCCGCGCGCTCAAGTTTTACAGCTCCGTCCGCATCGACCTGCGGCGCGTCGAGGGCTTGAAGCAGTCCGGCATCGTCATCGGCAACCGCGTGCGGGCCAAGATCGTGAAGAACAAGATCGCGCCGCCGTTCCGCCAGGCCGAGTTCGACATCATCTTCTCCGGCCCGCAGATCGGCATCAGCCGTGAGGGCGACATCATCGACCTCGGCGTGGAAGCGGAGATCGTCAAGAAGCAGGGCGCCTTCTACTCTTACAGCGACCAGAAGATGGGCCAGGGCCGCGAAGCCGCGAAGGATTACCTCCGCACCCACCCTGAAATGTCCCTCGAAATCGAAGAGCTGATCCGCGCCAAGCACACAGCCGTCGTCGTCCAGCCCGCCGAACCAATCGCCGTCTACGCCGGCGCCGACGACGCAGAGGAAGCGCCGGAATAGCACCGAACGCCCGCGCATGATGTAGGGGCGAGGCGTCCACCAATATCGGGAAGACCTTCCACCCAAATGATGACTCAAGAGCGGAAACACCACCGGAAGCAGGCCACGCCTCGCCCGCACGCCGCGCCTACTCTTAACGCCAGCCAACCAGCACGCGCATGCGCATAACATCCATCGACCGGCCGCCGCGCAAGCGCCGCTACGAAGTCCGCATCGACGGAGATCGGGTCGTCCCGCTATCGGCTGAGGTGCTCGCGCTGGCCAACCTGCGGCCCGGGCAGGAGGTCTCGGACAACGAGCTCCGCGCCCTCAAGGAGCGGGAGGCGCGGCACTCAGCGCTGGCGACGGCGATGCGGATGCTCGCCTATGGGCCGCGTAGCGAGCACGAGGTGCGCCAGGCGCTCGCCCGAAAGCGCACGCGGACCGACGTTCTCGAAGAGACGGTCGCCCGCTTGCGAGAGCTGCGCCTGCTCGACGACACCGACTTCGCGCGCACTTACGTCGAGCAGCGGGACCGGCGCAGCCCGCGCGGACGGCGCCTTTTGCGCGCTGAGCTTAGCACTCGTGGCATCGATCGCAAGGCCGCCGATGAGCACCTGGCCGGCCTCGACGAAGCCGACGCCGCCTACCGCGCTGCCGCCCGCCGCGCGCGTCCGCTGGCGGCGCTCGACTACCCCGCCTTCCAGCGACGGCTCGGCGACCACCTCATGCGCCGCGGTTTCAGCCACGAAACCGCCCGCGAGGCCATCCGCAGGGCCTGGGCCGGCCAGCATGAGGAATCCCGTCCGGGCGACGAGACATACGACTGAGACAGCCCGGTTATGTCCCATAACCGGCGTCTATCGTGACTCCCGGTAGCCATTTATTCCTTGACGCCCTGAAACATCAAGATTTATCATAGTTTCACATTCGAATTTTCTGCGCCCGTCATGGGTATTTCGATGATTCACATCAACTCTGTCGTAACCACAGGAAGTGAGCTGAAATGCCGTACATTGCTGCCCTTCTGGGCCTGCTTGTCGGCGTTGTCGTTGGTATCATTGGTGGCTTCTACGTTCTCCAGAACATCCGCAAGAATCAGGTCGATTCTGCCGAGCGATCTGCCACCAACATCCTTAATGAGGCCGACAGGCGCCAGAAAGAACTACTACTCGAAGCCAAGGAAGAGGCTATCCGTGTCCGCCGCGAGGCGGAGTCTGAGCTCAAGGAGCGCCGAAACGAGCTCAAAGCTGGTGAGCGCCGCCTAACCCAGAAAGAGGAAGGCCTCGACCGAAAACTGGAGTCCGTCGAACAGCGCACAAAGAACGTTCAGCGCAAGGAGACGGACCTCGAAGAACAGCACGCACAGCTCGAATCGCTCCAGGAGGAGCGCAAGCACGAGCTTGAGCGCCTGTCCAACCTGACCGCCAACGAGGCGCGTGACCAGCTCCTCGCCCAGGTCGAGAACGAGATCCGCGACGACGCCAACCGCCTTCTGCGCGAAATCGAGCAAGAGGTCAAGGACGAAGCCGAGGAGCGCTCCCGCAAGATCATCGCCACGACGATGCAGCGCCTGACAACCGACGTCGTCTCCGAGATGACGATCTCCGTCGTCCCGATCCCCTCAGAAGACATGAAGGGTCGCATCATCGGCCGTGAAGGGCGCAACATCCGCGCCCTTGAGCACGCCACCGGCGTCGACGTCGTGATCGACGAGACGCCGGACGCAGTCACCCTCTCCGGCTTCGACCCGATCCGCCGCGAGGTCGCCCGTATCGCGCTCACGAAGCTGCTCACAGACGGCCGCATCCACCCGGCTCGCATCGAAGAGATGGTCGAGAAGGCCCGCAAAGAAGTCGACAACTCGATCAAGGAAGCGGGCGAAGAGGCGATCGTCGAAGCCAGCTGCCCCGGCCTTCACCCGGAGATCGTGCGCACGCTCGGCCGGCTCAAGTTCCGCTACAGCTACGGCCAGAACCAGCTGCGCCACGCCGTCGAGACGGCCAACCTCGCCGCTATGATCGCGCACGAGCTCGGCGCTAACGTCGAAGTCGCGCGCCGTGGCGGACTCCTCCATGACATCGGCAAGGCGATCAGCCACGAGGTCGAAGGCACCCACGCCTCCCTCGGCGCTGAGCTCGCTCGCCGTTCCAACGTCAACGCCGCTGTCGTCCACTGCATCGAGGCGCACCATGAAGAAGTCGAGCCAAATACCGTCGAGGCCGTGATCACGATCGTCGCCGACGCTATCAGCGGCGCCCGTCCCGGAGCGCGCCGTGAGTCGCTGGACAACTACATCAAGCGCCTCGAAGCGCTGGAGGCTGTCGCTAACGATATGCCCGGCGTCGAGAAGTCGTTCGCGATCCAGGCCGGCCGCGAGGTGCGAATAATCGTCAAGCCGGAAGAGGTCGACGACCTGGGCGCCAACCGCATGGCCAAAGAGATCAGCCGGCGCATCCAGGAGAGCCTGGACTACCCGGGCCAGGTGAAGGTCACAGTGATCCGGGAGCGCCGCTCTATCGAGTACGCGAAGTAACAAACCGACGAGCCCACAAACCGGTGGACTCGAAGGCGGCTGGTTTGTTGGTTCGTCGGTTTGTGAGTTTGTCCCGGACCGCTTGATGATCAACGTTTGGAAGGCGCATGATTAGCCGATGCCGCTAAACGTACTCCTCATAGGCGATATCGTCGGCAAGCTGGGCCGGCGGACGGTGGCGGCCGTCCTGCCCGGGCTGCGCAAGGAGTTCGAGGTCGGGCTCGTCATCGCTAACGGGGAGAATACCGCCGGCGGGCGCGGCCTGACGCCCGGCAAGGCGGAGGAGCTATACGAGGCCGGCATCGACGTCGTCACCGGCGGCAACCACATCTGGGAGAACCGCGAGATCTACCCGGTGCTCAACGACCCGGAAGCGCCCGTCATCCGCCCGATGAACTACCCCGAAGGTGTGCCCGGGCGCGGCGTACACAAGCACAACGGCGTCGCAATACTCAACGCGATGGGCCGCACGTTTATGGGCGTTACGATCGACGACCCGTTCCGCGCGCTGGACCACGCCCTCGAAGGCGTCGCCGACTGCCGCGTGCGCATACTCGACTTCCACGCCGAAGCAACGAGCGAGAAGATCGCGATGGCCTACTATCTCGATGGGCGGATCAGCGCCGTGGTCGGCACGCACACGCACGTCCCAACGTCCGACACGCGCATCCTCCCGAAGGGCACCGCCTACGTCACCGACCTCGGGATGTGCGGCGCCCTCCACTCGGTGCTGGGGATGGACACTGAGCGCGTGATCGAGCGCTTCCTCACGCAGATACCCAATCGCTTCGATCCGGTAGAGAAGGGCCCCGCCGTGTTTAACTCCGTCCTCATCACCATCGATCCTGACTCCGGCAGAGCGCTCCACATCGAGCGGGTAGATCGCGAGGTCGCCTGATGCCCAGCGAGTCCGATCTCCACAGCCACAGCACGATCTCCGACGGCCGCAAGACGCCGACCGAGCTGCTCGAAATGGCCTACAAGAACGGCGTGCGGAGGATGGCGCTCACCGACCACGACATCATCGACGGCCTGCCGGAGGCGTTCGAGACGGCGGCGCGACTGCCCGGCTTCACGCTGATCCCCGGCATCGAGATGAGCACCGACGTCCCCGGCAACGAGGTCCACATCCTCGGCCACTTCATTGACTGGAAGGACGAGGAGTTCCGCGAGAAGCTCAAACACCTGCAGGAGTCCCGCCTCGGCCGCGCGCACAAGATGGTCGAGCGCCTGGCCGAGCTGAAGATGCCGATCACCTGGGAGAAGGTGCAGTCGTTCGCCGACGGCGCCGTTGGGCGGCCGCACATCGCGCTCGCCCTCGTCGACGGCGGCTACGTGGAGACGGTCAACGAGGCGTTCGACAAGTACCTCAGCCGCAACGGCCCCGCCTACGTCCCGCGCGAGCGCTTCGACCCCGAAGACGTCGTCGGACTGATCCGCGGCGTCGGCGGCCTCGCCACCCTCGCCCACCCGCGCGAGCTTTACGCCGCCGGCGGTCTCGACGCCCTCCTCGAACGGCTGGTCGGCGCAGGCCTCACCGGCATCGAGGTCTACTACCAGGACTACGCGCCGGCTGAGATCGAGACGTTCCGCCTGCTCGCCGAGAAGTTCGGCCTGCTCACCCTCGGCGGTAGCGACTACCACGGCATGGGCGGACCGAAGCAGCGCGAGCCCGGCGACATCCCGCTCCCGCGCGAGCCCGTCGACAAGCTGTTCAAGCTCGCCGAAGAGCGCGGCTCCGCGAAGCGAGCGGTCACAACTCCGAAGTAACGATGGCGTCCGACGTTTTCTACTGCCAGCGGCACCCGCAGGTGGAGACTGTGCTCCGCTGCGGCCGCTGCGAGACCCCGATCTGTCCGAAGTGCGTCGTCTTCACCGATGTCGGCGGCCGCTGCCCGACCTGCGCCCCCCGCCGCAAGCTGCCGCAACTCGAGCTGAGCCCGGTGCACTTCCTGCGCGGCCTCGGGGCCTCCGCTGCCTCGGGCGCAGCGATGGGCGCGGCCTGGGGTCTGCTAATCGCGCATCCAGCCGGCCTCTTCTC
>JBGPBZ010000060.1:0-13915 GCA_041481535.1 Dehalococcoidia bacterium
CTGTCGGTTCCTTGCCCGGCGTCACGTTCTTCACCTTCACGCCGCGCCGCACCTCCGCGCCCGCCTTCGCCGCTGCGGCGATCACCGCTTCCTGCATCGCCGGATGATACATCGTCAGCGCCGCCATCTTCAGCGCGCAGTCCTCTCGGAAGTCGCGCACCGGCATCGGCGCCGGCCCCGCGTACGCCGCGAACTTCGGCGCCGGATATCCGCCCGCCGCGACCAGGTCGTCATACAGTCCAAGCTTCTTCGTCTCGTCTGCTCCCCACGGCGCCATCCACTCGCCGCGCACGCGGTCCTTGAACGACTTCTCGCGCTCAATCACCAGCACCTTGTGGCCCTTCTCCGCCATCGCCTTCGCGATCGCGGACCCACCAACCCCTCCGCCCACCGTAATGATGTCGTAGTCAGGCATGTTCGCTCCTCCAGGTATAGGTTACGGGCGGAGATTAGCACCGCTCGTCTGATGTCCGCCAGTCTGGGAGAGCAGCTTCAGATAGTGTTTCGGTCGAGGGAGGTTCGCGGATCAGCCAGACCACGTCACTTCGTGCACGCGGATCGGGTCATCGAACCCCTTCAGCGACATCTCGCCGCGGTCCGAGAAAACGAAGGTCTTCCCGATGCACAGCTCCCGCACAGCGTTCGAAGTCCAGATGCTGGCGGGCTCGGCCGCGTCGCAGATCCGTCGGGCCAGCTGCACGACGGCGCCGAAGAAGTCGCCGCTCTCCGAAACCGGCTCGCCCGCGCTCAGGCCCACGCGCACCCGCACAGCCTCTTCGGGCCGCGCCGTGTTGTGCAGGTGGAATTCCTGCTGGATGCGCACCGAAGACTCCAGCGCCCGCGTCACAGAGGAGAACGACGCCATGATCCCGTCGCCCGTGTGCTTCACCTCGCTGCCGTCGTGTTCGTGGAGTGCGGCGCGAACGATGTCGTTGTGCTGGTGGAGCAGTTCCATCGCGCCGGCGTCGCCCAGCTTCTGCGTCAGCCGCGTTGAGCCTTCGATGTCCGTGAACAGAATCGTCCGAAACGCGCTGTCGGCGATCGGCTTTTCCGGCGAGGTGCCGGGCGGGTCCGTCAGGCGGCCGAGGAAGTCGCTGACGGTGCGCGGATCGACAGGAATAATCTCGTTCGCGATCAGGCCGTGTGCCTCTTTGTGGACAGCGTTCGCCGAGTCGACGTTCGGGGCATCCACGAGGCAGAAAATGTTCCCGCGCTCCGGGTCCATCCAGTACGTCAGGTAGTGGACGCCGTGCTTCTCCTGCACGGCCAGGTCCAGCATGTGCGCACCGTAGACATCCTCTGGCTGGACGCCCTCTGCTTCATGTCGGTCCATGTATAGCGGCATTGCGCAGATAGATTAGCACCAACAAGCGCTCCTATCTATACGCCAAAGGTTTACTACGGCCAGCTAACCTCGTACAGCCTTACCGGGTCCTCGAACCCACGCAGAGTAGCCTCCCCGGTGTCCGCGAATAGGTAGCGCTTGCCCGCCGCGAGCTGCCGGACGACGTCCGTCACCAGGATCGAGCCCGCCTCCCCGTGATCGCAGACCCGCCGGGCGAGCTGTACCGCCGTCCCGAACATATCCTCTTCTTCAACCACCGGCTCCCCCGCGTTCAGCCCAATGCGCACCCGGAACGCTGTCTCGGGATGCGCTTCGCTGTGCGCGGCGACGGCTCGCTGAATCGCAATCGCCGCCTCAATCGCGCTCGACGCCAGCGGAAACGACGCCATGATCCCGTCCCCAGTGTGCTTCGTCTCCGTGCCGCCGAACTGCCGCAGCGCCTCCCGCACAATCATGTTGTGCGCCCGCACCACCGTCTGCGCAGCCGCATCGCCAACGCTCTGCGTCAGCATCGTCGACCCTTCGATATCGGTGAAGAGAATCGTCACCATCCCACCCGTCGCCGCTTTCGGCGTAGCCGCCGCGGCCGATATCGGAGTCGCCAGCCCGAGAAAATCCTCCACCGCCGTCACCACTGCTTCCATTTCGCCCACCCACGGCAGCAGCGCCCCCCCGTCCATCACCACCAGCTGCGCATCCGGCAGCGCGGCCGCCAGCCGCCGCGTACTCTCCATGTCGGGCAGCACCGCCTGCTGCCGGTGGAGGACGAGCACGGGGCAGCGTATGTCCGGCAGGAGGTGGTTGATGTCGAACCCCTCGGCGATGCCGGCTCGCCGGACAGTCTCCGGCTCCACCGCGGCGCGCATCAGTTTTGCGAAGCGCCCCGCCTCGTCGCTCGATCCCCAACCGGCAACAGTGGCGTGGGCGACGGTCTGCGTGTACATCTCCCAGTCCGCAGCCAGCAGCGCGTTGAGCGCCTGTGCGTATGGAGACGCGCCGGACGCTGATGCCATCCCGCACCACAGTATGAGCCGCCAAATCCGCTCCGGATGGTGAGCCGCCAGGGTGATTGCAGGTGGGCTGCCGATGGAGATTCCGAGCAACGCAAACTTCTCCAGGCCAAGCTTGTCCGCGATGGCTAGAATGTCCAGCTCCAGTGCCTCAAGCGAGAGGTCCGCAACCTTGCGGTCCGACAGCCCAGATCCCCGGCTGTCGTAACAGATGATCCTCGATGTCCGCGCGATTCGCTCGTACCACGCTCGATAGCCGGGGTCGTCAAGCTGCATCTGCAGGTGGCTCCACGGTATCGGCGGCGTAATGATCATCGGCGGCCCTTCACCCATAGCGAAGTAAGCGATGCTCACCCCGTCCGATGTCGTCGCGTACTGGATGCGAGGCTCGGCCACTACTCCCTCCACCTCAGCTCGAACACGCGCACCGGGTCGTCGAACCCGCGCAGCACCATCTCCCCTCGGTCCGCGAACGCGAACCCTCGCCCCGCCACCAGCTCCCGCACAACGTTGGACGCGAGGATCTCGCCTCCCTTCGCCTGCCCGGCGATGCGCGCCGCCGTAATCACCGCCGTCCCGAACAGGTCCTCCTCCTCCGCGATCGGCTCGCCCGTGTTCAGCCCGATGCGGATGTTGAGCTGCGAGTCGCTCGCTTCGTTGTGCGCCGCGAACGCGCGCTCCATCGCGATCGCACACTCCAGCGCCTGTGTCGCCGAAACGAACGAGGCCATGAACCCGTCGCCCATCGACTTCACCTCGGATCCACCGTGCGCCGCGAGCGCCTCCCGCGTGATGCGCTCATGCTCGCGGAATAGTTCCCGCGCCCGCACATCGCCCAGCCGCTGCGTGAGCTCCGTGGAGCCTTCGACGTCCGTGAAGAGGATCGTTACCAGGCCGCTCGCCGGGGCCGGTCTCGGCGCCGTCGGTGCGGGAAAAGCAACTCGCTGCTCACCCTTGCGCGGCCCTAGCAGCCGGTCAAGCGCCGCGTCAACCGCAGGAATTTGCGTCGCGTAGTCGCGCCACGTCCCTTCCATCATCATCAGCTCGCAGTTTGGGATGCGGCTCGCCACCATCCGCCCAGTCTCCGGGGGCGGCAGCGGGTTCCCCTTGTGCTGGGTCACCAGAGTCGGCTGCGTAATCTGCGACAACAGCGGCGTCACATCCGTCTTCGCCATGAACTCGAAATAGAAGCGTTTAACATCTTGCTGTGTGACAGATTCCCGCACGAATTTCTCGAACAACGGCGACTCTGGGTTGTCCCAGCCGCCCGTCGCCCGGGCCAGCGTGCTCGCGAACATGTCCCAGTCGTGCTCCAGCATCGAGAAGAACGCCTTCACCTGCGGGAGGTCCATGAACTCGGGCCCGTTTGGCACAGGGTCCCACATATACATATGCGTCACCCGCTCCGGGTTCCGTATCGCGTATACCGTCGCCGGCATGACTGAGGCCTGAGCCGCCGCGATCGTGAATCTCTCCACGCCGACCCGGTTCGCGACCGCTTCGATGTCGTTGACATAGGCCTCGAGTGAAATGTCCGCCACGTTTCGATCGGACAGACCGGACCCGCGCGCGTCAAACTGGATCAGCCGCCCACGCAGGAACACTTTCTCCAGCCATGCCTGGTACTGCGGCAGCTGCCACTGCAGTTGGATGTGATTGAATGGCATCCCGCTCATGTAGAAGATCGCGTCGCCTTCCCCCATATCGCTGTATGCGATGCTGACGCCATCCGGCGTGCTCGCATACTGGACTCGCGGCTCGATCATGCGAGCCCATTGTACGGCCCTCCCCGTCCAGAGAAGCCCTCGTAGCTGCAAGCGTCTTCAGCAACTGTCGACACTCTTGAACGACGAACACCGTCACCCTCGCCCCAGCCACTCACGCCCCCCTGTCATGCTGAGCAAGACACCGTTCGCATCGCAGCCCAAACTTAGCTTAGCGAAGGCACCTGTCGCAGAACCCGGCAATCTCCCTCTCCCCGCCCTCGCGCGACCCAGCCGCGACCACCTGCGCGCGGTCGCAAAGCCTCCGTTCGTTCGCCACCACTTCCCCCTGCCCAAAGAAAGCCTCGTAGCTGCAGGGTCTTCAGGCCTGCCCGGCCAACCATTCCCCCTTGCTGCAAACTCTCCTCACCTACCAACCAACAATATTGCCCCTCTCCCTCGCAAGGGAGAGGGGACAGGGGTGAGGGCCCCACGCTCCGCCCACTCCAAACCCCCCGTCGGTTTGCCGGTTCGCCGCCTTGTCGGCTTGTCGGCTTGTCGGCTTGTCGGTTCACCTGCCAACCAACAATATTGCCCCTCTCCCTCGCGAGGGAGAGGGGACAGGGGTGAGGGCACCCCGCCGCTCTCCCGGTTTGTTGGTTTGCCGTTTCGTATAATCCTTGTCGTGCGATACGTCATCTACGGCGCCGGCGCCATCGGCGGCTCCATCGGCGCGCGCCTCTTCCAGGCCGGCCGCGACGTCACGTTGATCTGCCGCGGCGCGCACCTCGAAGCTACCCGCCGCGACGGCCTGCTCCTCCGTACGCCCGACGAAACGGAAACGCTGCCCATTAAAGCCATCGGTTCGCCGTCCGACATCAACTGGCGCGGCGATGAAGTCGTCCTGCTCACAATGAAGTCGCAGGACACCGAGGCCGCCCTGCAAGCGCTGCGCTCAGCAGCCGGTGACGTGCCCGTCGTCTGTGCCCAGAACGGCGTCGCCAACGAACGCATGGCGCTCCGCGTCTTTTCCCGCGTCTATGCGATGCTCGTCGTTCTGCCCGCCACTCACCTCGTCCCCGGCGAGGTCATCCTCCACTCATCCCCTCTCGGCGGTGTGCTCGACGCCGGCGTTTACCCAGAGGGCGTCGACTCACTCATCGAAGAAGTCTGCGCCGACATCGTCGCGGCTGGCTTCGGCGCCAACCCGGACCCGAACGTGATGCGCCTCAAGTACGCCAAGCTCCTGAACAACCTCGGCAACACCGTCCAGGCGCTCTGCGGCGACGCAGCCGCCGGCGACATCATCCGCCGCATCCGTGACGAAGCGCTGATGGTCTACGAATCCGCTGGCATCGACTGTGCACCTGCCGAAGAGCTGGCTGCGAAGCACGCGGGCATGTCCGTCAGACCGATCCCAGGCGGCGGCAACCGCGCCGGCGGCTCCACCTGGCAAAGCCTCGAACGCGGCGGCTCCCTCGAGACCAACTACCTCAACGGCGAAATCGCCCTCCTCGGCGCCCTCCACGGCGTCCCCACCCCCTTCAACCGCATGCTCCAATTCGCCGCCGCCGAAGCCACCCGCGAAGCCAAAAAGCCCGGCGCCTATTCCGTAGAAGAACTAATGTCGCGCGTCCCTGCGTAGAGACGGCCCGGTGGGCCGTCTCGAACCACGCCCCGCCTCGTCATTACGCAAGCCAACCAGAACACGCGCGGCACTCACCTCAGAACAAAATCTGCGCCCAATCAGCGTTAATCTGCGGCCATCCGCGTCATCTGCGGTGAACAAAACGCTGCTTAGCGCGCACACCTCGCCACTCTGAACCAACCTCACCCACACCGGTTTGTTGGTTTGTTGGTTTCCTACCCGCCCACCACCGCGTCCGCTTCGATCTCCACCAGCATCTCCTTTTCCACCAGCGCCTTCACCTCCACCACTGTCGCCGCCGGCCGAATGTCGCCGAACGCCTCCCCGTGCGCCTTCGCCAGCTCCCCAAACCGCGACACGTCCGTCACGAACGTCCGCGTTCGCACAACGTCCGCCAGCGTCGCTCCCGCCTGCGCCAGCGCCTTCTCGATGTTGCGGATCGCCTGCTTCGCCTGCGCGTACACGTCGCCGACGCCGGCCACTTTCCCATCGTCTCCCCACGCCACCGTCCCAGCCACGAAGATGTGTTTCCCCACCTTCACTGCGCGCGAGTACCCAAACACCGGCTCATAAGGAGAGCCGGACGAAATGTTCTTTCGCTTCGCCATCGTACTCATCACCTCCAAATGTTTTCGTACGACGATATCATGACCTTCACATAAAACGCCCGGTACACAGCAAAGCGCCTCGTAGCTGCAGCGTCTTTAGAACCTGCACGGCCAACCATTTCCCTTCGCGCAAACCCCACCCCCAACTACCGACGAACATATCTGGTCAGGGGTGAGGGACCCCGCGCTACACTAATCTCCGATGATTCCGATCAGCGACGACGTACGCTCTCGCACCTTCCCCATCGTCAACATCGCGATCATCATCGCCTGCACGCTCGTCTTCCTCTACGAACTCTCCCTCAACGCCATCGACGCCGATCGCTTCTTCAACGACTACGCCGTCATCCCCGCCGCCCTCAACCATTGGGTGAACCATCCCCACGGCCTGCGCGTTCCCGCCACCGTCATCAGCTCCGCCTTCCTGCACGGCAGCCTGCTCCATCTCGCCGGAAACATGGTCTTCCTCTGGGTCTTCGGCGACAACGTCGAAGACGCCCTCGGCCACGTTCCGTACCTCGCCTTCTACCTCATCTCCGCCGTCGGTGCCGTCGCCCTCCAGGTCGCCGTCGATACCAGCAGCGCCGTTCCCATGCTCGGCGCCAGCGGCGCCATCGCCGGTGTCCTCGGCGGCTACCTCTTGCTCTACCCCCGCGCCAGAGTGGACGTCTTCCTCTTTCCCTTCATCATCCCCATCGCCGCGTTCTGGCTCATCCCGGCCTGGTTCCTCCTCCAGCTCGTCAGCGGCCTCGCCACCGTCGGAGACACCTCTGCGTCTTCCGGCGTCGCCTTCTGGGCCCACGTCGGCGGCTTCCTCACCGGCCTTGCCCTCATGCTCGCCGCCCGCCCCTTCGTCGCCGCTCACAAGTCCCCGTCTCGTCCCTCCCGCACCCGCCGCGTCTGGTAGAGCGCCAATCATCTCGCGTAGCCGAGGCTTTCCCGCCTCGGAAGCCAACGTGCCCCACACCACCACGCCTCCCCCAACCAGGCGAACGCCACTACATCCCGGCCTCAGCAATAGCACTCCCTTCCGCTCATCCTGAGGCTCTCGAAGCATGTCCTGAGTGCAGGCGTAGCCGGAGTCGAAGGGGAGAGCGGAGACAACAAACTCTTCGCCCACCGCCGACGCAATCCGTTAATCCGTTCCGGCGAAGCCCATCCGTTGACAGTAGCCCTCCCTTAGCGCCCGCTAAACTACCACTTGACCGCCTCCCTCGCCCTGTGGCTAAATGCAAGCGCTACAGACGCAATCCCCCTCCGAAGGAGTCGCCATGGCAGACACTTCCGCCGTCCAAATCCCCGAAGACCTCGCCAAGGTCGCCGCCGACAAAGGCATCTCGATGGACCTCGTCCGTCGCGCCCTCGCCCTCGGCTTCCCGGCTGACGCCATCAAGGGCCAGATGAGCCAGCCCAACGTCGACGCTGCTGCCGCCGAGGCGTTCATCGCCGAGCAAGAGCGCATCCGCGCCGGCGGCGAGATCACCATCCCGCCGGAGCTCGCTGAAGTCGCGAAGCAGCACAAGTGGCCCGACGAAATCCTCAAGCGCGCCCTCAAACTCGGCGCGCCGGTGGAGATGATGATCAACCAGATCAAGGCCGGCATTTCTCCCGAGCAGGCCGAGGCATTCATCGTCATGCAGGAGCAGATGATGTCGGGCACCGAGCGCGTGCTCGACCTGCAATGGATGAAGGTCCCGACCGAGTGGGGCATCCGCGTGAAGCCCGGCAAGAAGGGGCTGACCGTCGGCATGATCAACGTCGGCACCTACGGCGACATCCCGGACTACTGGCCGTACCAGACGGAGATGCCGCGTGGCGCCTACCCGATCCCCGGCGTGCCCTCGATGGGCTACTCGATCTTCGATAAGGCGGAGCTCTGGGCCGAAAACTCCGCCGATCTGTATGAGGAAGCGATCCAACGACGCTGGCGCGCCGCCTGGGACATCCCCTGGAACACCCTGCAACCGCTGCCCGACGCCATCGAGCGGTCGTTCTGCCAGCTTGCCACCGCGCTCTGCGAAAAGGCGCTGGTCGCCGGCGACACGATCGGCAAGTGGCTCCCCGAAATGTCCTACGGCTACCACGAGGTCAAGCTCTACCTGTCCGTTGCGGAGTTCGATGAAGCACGCCAGTTCGAGGTCTTCCGCAAGCGCGCGTTCTCCAACGGCGGCGGCATGGGCGTGCAGTCGCCCGGTTACTTCCATCGCGGGATCATCGACTGCCGCTACTGGACGGAGGTCTCCTCCGTGATGTTCATCCTCCACAACAGCTACATCATGGGCCTCTACGAAATGGGCCTCTACAGTGCGAACAGCGAGTGCGACGCCGCCATCTTCACGAAGTGTATGCAGGACAAGGCGCGCCAGATCGCCTACGGCATCCAGCACATGAAGTACTTCCTCTCCCGCAAGTTAGACCGCCGCGAAGAGATCAGCCACTCGATGAACAAGGCGGAGGCCATCTTCAACTACGAGAATGAGAAGGACGTGCCCCTGAAAGAGGCGATGATCGTCCTCCTCGGCGGCGGCACAAGCCCCGAGCAGCAGGCCGACGGCGCCGCCAAGTACGAGTACTTCTGGCGCCGCTGGGTGAACGCCTACGCGGACCGCCTCGCTTCCGCCGGCCTGCCGGAACGCCGCGCCAACCTGCACCCGATGCTACGCAAGTACGCCACCCAGCCGCAGCCCGTCGGCGCCGCAGCGTAACCACAAAGAAGAGAAGGAGCGAACCGATGACACAGCAAGCAACGAAGACAAAGGCGACATTCCCCTCGCTCGACTGGTTCAACGCTCTCAGGGAGATCGTCAACGCGGACGAGAACTACAAGCGCATCGGCACCTGCGACTCCGAGATCGGCATCAAGATCCCCGACCTCGAGAAGTACTACAAGATTACCTTCGAGGCTTTCGGGGTAGACGACGTGCGTGAGGTGGACGAAGCCGACGCCGAGAACACCGACTTCTGGCTCGAAATGCCGTACGCGCGCTGGAAAGACATGATCGAGAATATCAAGGACAACGGCAAGGCCGATCTCCACCACACTCTCAACACCATCGACCTCGAAGACCCCGAAGGCCTCGCACGCTCCAACGACGGTTACCGCCGCGACGCCTTCTACCGCTTCAACCAGACCTTCCAGTACTTCTTCGACGCCTCCGTCCTCGTCGAGACCAGCTTCGTCTAGAAAAACCTGACCCAAAAGAACGAGAACCCCGGCGTTTCCGCCGGGGTTCTTCACCTTCTGTCATCCTGACGCCGCAGCCGAAGGATCTAGCTCGCGGGCGACAATATCTCACCCAGCCCCAAACACCCCGCCAGAGATGCCCCTTCGATATCCAGCATTTTTCGCATGATCCCCGGTGATCCCCGGTTTGTCGGTTTGTCGGTTTGTCCGTCCGCTACATCAGCACCAGATTGTCCCGGTGCACCACCTCACCCCCGTAATGGTGCCCGAGCGTCTCCTCAATCCGGTCCGACCGCATCCCCCGGATCCGCACAATCTCCTCCGACCCGTAGTTCGCGATCCCGACTGCCACTCGCCCGTCCGGCCCCGCGATCGCCACCGCATCCCCGCGCGCAAACGCCCCCTGCACGTCCTGCACACCCGCCGGCAGCAGCGACGTCTTCCGTTCGCGCAGCACCTTCGCCGCCCCTGCGTCCACCACGATCGTCCCCCGCACCGACAGGCCGGCCAGCATCCAGCGCTTGCGGCTCTCCATGCGGTCCGCCGCGGCCGGAAAGTACGTCCCCACCTGCTCGCCGGAAGCCAGCCACGTCAGCACATCCAGCTCCTTCCCAGCGACGATGTACATGTCGACGCCGCTGCCGGTCGCCAGTCTCGCCGCCTGGATCTTCGTCGCCATCCCGCCCACGCTCCGTTCGCTTTGCGTCTTGCCCGCCAGCGCTTCCACGCTCGCATCGATCTTGTCCACGCGCGCGATCAGCTCAGCGTCCGGCGTCGTCCGCGGGTCGGCCGAGTACAACCCACCGATGTCCGTCAGCAACGCCAGCAGGTCTGCATCGACCAGGTTCGCCACCAGCGCCGAGAGGTTGTCGTTGTCGCCGATCTTCGCCCCCTCGATCTCGTCCGAAGCGACGACGTCGTTCTCGTTGATGATCGGCACGACGCCCAGCTCCAGCATCGCCAGCAAAGTGTTGCGCGCGTTCAGGTAGCCGAGCCGATCGGCCAGGTCGCGCCGCGTCAGCAGCGTCTGCGCAATCGTGATGTCGTGCCGCGAGAACAGCTCCTGGTACGTCTGCATCAGGTCGCTCTGGCCCACCGCCGCCAGCACCTGCCGGAACGGGATGTCCTTGCGGTCCTTCTTTGCGTCGTGCAACCCCAGCCGGTGCCGTCCCGCCGCTATCGCCCCCGACGTCACGATCAGTACCTCGGCGCCGCGCTTCCGCAGACCCGCCACCTGGCCGACAAGCGACGACATCAGCGCCGTATCGAGCCGGTCGCTGCCGGAAGTGAGCACGTTCGTGCCGAGCTTGGCGACGACGCGCCGGTACTTCAGCCCGCCGTCTTTTGCAGATGTCTTCGCCATAGTGCCTTCGCATAGAGTTTACCGGCGCATCTCCCCATCCGATACCGACGCTATCTCGTACGGGGCCCTTATGGTAGATTCGCTCTCGATGACCGGCACACGTACCTGGCGCGTCTGGCCGCTCTTGCTGCCACTCGCCGCCCTCATCCTGCTAGCGGCAATCTCCTCACCGTCTGCGCACGCCGCAGACCCGACGCCTGTGCTCGTTTTCCAGTACCCCGCCGAAGGCGCCACGCTGACCGCGGAGCCATTCTTCTTCCAGCTCTGTTTCGCCAGCCCGATCAACAAGAAAGACCTCCCTCTCGGCGGTGACTTCTTCTTCTCCGTCACGGAGCCGGACGGCGTCGGACTGGGCAACCGGGACGTCTTTCAGCCGGACGCCTACGGGATCGCCGTCTACCCGGGCGTGGCGATGGGCGATGTCGCCGGACAGTGGAAGTTTCACTGGCGTGTCAGCAGCCCCGATGCCCAGTCGCCGCTCGAAGGCGACATCAACTTCACCGTCAACCCCGGCGGCGACCCGATCCCGACAGCCACTCCCCCGCCCTGCATCGGCGAGGCCGGCACAGGCACCGTAACCCCAACGCCCGAAGGCAACCCGCCGACCGACTCGCCACCGCCCGGCACCGGCGCTACCCTTCATCCCACCAACTCGGCGAAGCCAACCGCGTCCACCGCCGCCATCGACGAAGACGACTCCCCTGACATCGACAAGTACGCCTACCTCACCATCGGCGCTGCCGGCGGCGCAGCGATCATCGCCACCCTGGGCTACATCTTCCGCCGCCGCATCGGCTACGACCCCCACAAGCCGCCTGACTCCGACGACTCCGGCCACCACTAACACCCATCCAACGCCCGCAACGTAGCGGAGCGCCTTCAGGCCTCCACTCCAACGATTCATCCACCGCAAACCTCTGCCATCTCAAGACAACGACACCCCTTTTCATCCTGAGCAAGTCGATACCCGCTCGCGGCGCAAACGCACCTTTCGCGAAGGGATCCTGGGCGGGGCAATCCCACGCGCGCGGAGTCGGCTGTTGTTCACCCAAAACCGTAATCCGCTTATCCGCTCGAATCCGCCGTGAGGCCCCCACACGGCTGGACAGCCTCACCCCTTCCCACGTACGATAGGCGAGTCTGAAACGCCCTTATCCGCCGCGGCGGATCCAGAGCAGACGCAACTAAAGAGGGCAGGGCCCCGTCACTTCAAGACCGGTACCCTGCTCCTTTCATCGTCTGCGGGGCAAATTCTCGGAGGTTGAATGGGTTCTGTCGTCAAAAAGCGGCGCAAGAAAATCAGCAAGCACAAGCACCGCAAGATGCTGAAGAAGACCCGCTGGCAGCGGCGACACGGCTAGTCTCGGCTAACCGCGCACGCCACGGCTGACGGGAGCGCCGATCCGGCGACCCCGGCGGACCCATACGTATTCCACGCACCAGCGCCGCGTTCCTGCACGCCCGCGAACCATCGCCTGTAGGCGCTAGGCGTCCACCTTCGCGGCGAACGCTGACGACTACCGATGCGATCATCCCCGGACCGACATCTCAATCCCTACGGACGTCTCGCCCAGCGCTTCCCCCAGCCACCACATCGCAATCCCAGCGTCCAACGGTATTCGTTTATCCGTTTGCGCTGCACTTGTCCGCCTCGGGAGGAGGCAGTCCGCCGTGAGTGCTCTCCCGCGAACCCTGACTGCCCACTCCCCCACGCCAAACCGAATCTGCTTATCCGCTCCAATCCGCTGTGAGAGACAATTCCGCCCGAATGTGGCAAATTATTGAATACACATGACCACCACAGCCAGCGAACTGCAAACCAAGGGCCAGGCCGCCAGGCGCGCCGCCCGTCAGCTTGCGCGCGCCTCCACCGGGACGAAGAACGCGGCCCTCATCGCCATCGCCGAAGCCCTCGTCGCCCGCGCGAAAGACATCGTCGCCGCCAACGAGATTGACGTCGCCGCTGCGTCAGACGCCGGCCTCACACCCGCCGTCATCGACCGCCTGCGCCTCACGCCCGAGCGCGTCGCCGCCATCGCCGCCGACGTGCGAAACGTCGCCCTCCTCCCTGACCCCATCGGCCAGGTGAGCGAGGCTCGGACTCTCCCCAACGGAATGCAGATCGGCCGCCGATCCGTTCCCCTCGGGGTGATCGCCGCCATCTTCGAGAGCCGCCCAAACGTCACCGTCGACATCTCCTCGCTCTGCCTCAAGGCCGGCAGCGCCTCTATCCTCCGCGGCGGCAAAGAGACGATCAACTCGAACAAACTGATCGCCTCCGTGCTGCGCGAGGCGATCGAGTCGGCGGGCATTCCGGCTGACGCCATCCAGCTCATCGAGAACACCGACCGCACCTTGATCGGCAAGCTGCTCAAGATGCGCGACGTGATCGAGCTCGTCGTCCCGCGCGGTGGCGCCGAGCTCATCCGCTACGTCACCGACAACGCGACGATGCCCGTCCTGACCGGCGGCATCGGGGTCTGCCACACCTACGTCGACGCCGCCGCCGATATCGACAAAGCCACCCGCATCGCTCACAACGCCAAGACCCGAAAGTACAGCATCTGCAACGCCCTGGACACCCTCATCGTTCACGCTGACATCGCCGCGCGCTATCTGCCCGAGATCGGACGCGTCTGGACCGACGCCGGCGTCGAAATCCACGCCGACGAGCCCGCGCTCGACATCCTCCGCGCCGCCGAAATCCCCAACGCCAACATCGTCCCCGCACAGCCCGAAGACTTCGGCCGCGAGTTCCTCGCCCTCGCCGCCGCCGTCCGCGTCGTCGACACCCTGGACGAAGCGCTCGACCACATCTACCAGTACGGCACCGGCCACTCCGACGCCATCGTGACCGAGGACTACTCCGCCGCCATGCGCTTCCTCGACGAAGTCGACACCGCCGTCTGCTACGTCAACGCCAGCACACAGTTCACCGACGGCGGCCAGTTCGGTCTCGGCGCCGAGATCATCGACTCCACCCAGAAGACGATCGCCCGCGACCCCGTCGGCCTCCGCGAGATCTGCACCTACAAGTGGATCGTCTTCGGCAAC
>JBGPBZ010000061.1:0-13644 GCA_041481535.1 Dehalococcoidia bacterium
GACCGACGAACCAGAAGTAGCCGTCCTTATCCATGCGGGCGCGGTCGCCGGTGATGTACCAGCCGTTCTGGAAGCGCGAGTCGTAGAACTCCTCGCGATGCCAGTACGTGCAGAACATCGAAAACCAGCCCAGCTTCACCGCAAGGTTCCCCTCTTCGCCCGGCGCGACTTCCTTGCCCTCGTCGTCGATGATCGCGGGGTAGATCCCGGGGAACGGCCGGCCCATGCTGCCCGGCCGGATCTGCATGACCGGGTAGTTGGCGATCATGATCGCGCCGGTCTCCGTCTGCCACCAGTTGTCGTGGAACGGCAGGCCGAGTACCTTCTCGCTCCACACCACCGCCTCCGGGTTCAGCGGCTCGCCCACAGACATCGTGTACCGCAGACTCGATAGATCGTAGCGTTTCGGCACTTCGTCTCCCGCCTTCATCAGCATGCGGATCGCCGTCGGCGCGCTGTACCAGACGGTGACCTTGTACTTCTGGATGAGGTTGTACCACCCGCCCGCGCCGAACCCGCCCTCGTACACGAGGCACGTCACGCCGTTGCTCCACGGCGCGAACATCCCGTACGAAGTGCCCGTCACCCAGCCAGGGTCAGCGGTGCACCAGTAGATGTCGTCGTCGTGAAAGTCGAGCACGTACTTGCCCGTCGCGTACTGCCCGATGATCGCGTTGTGAACGTGCGCTGCCCCCTTCGGCTTGCCCGTCGTCCCCGACGTGTAGTGCATCACCGAGTAGTCTTCTGGATCCGTGTGCACCGTCTCGAACTCGTCGGACTGATTCGCGATCACCTCGTCCCACGGCACGGTACCGTCCTCGGGCTCGGCCTGCGCGCGCCGCGTCACGAGCACCACCTTTTCGAGCGCCGGCAGCTCAGCGCGGATGTGCTTCACCTTCGCCCAGAGCTCCGGGCTGGTGACGAGCACCTTCGCGCCGCTGTCTTCGAGCCGGTCCTTCACCGCGTCCGGCCCGAACGCGGAGAACAGCGGCCCGATGACGGCGCCAAGCTTCAGCGTCCCGAAGACCGTGAAGTAGCACTCCGGGATGCGCTCCAGGAAGACGAAGACCCGATCTCCCTTCTCGACGCCCAGCGCGCGCAGCCCATTCGCGGCCTTGTTCGCGCCCTTCGCCATCTCCTCGAACGTGTACGTCTCCTGCTCGCCGTTCTTACCCTCCCAGAGCATCGCCGGCTTCGTGCGCCGGTCCGTCTTCAGGTGCCGGTCGAAGCACTCGTGTGCCATGTTCAGGGAGCCGCCGGGCAGACCGTCGAGCTCCGCGCGGATCTTCTCCCACGTGACATCGCGACGGGCCTCGTCGTAATCCCACAGATGTGGCTTCACTTTGAACGTGTCGTAAGCGGGTTTGTCGATCGGCGGGTAGTCCATGCGAGTCCTCCTGACTTCGCGCCAATGATAGCGGAAGCGCGGGTGGAAGGGGGAAGGGCCACGCGTTCGTCCTGAGGAATCGAAGCCGCAGCGCTTCCCAACCCAGACGCTGTCGTATCCAGCCCCAGCGCATTCGTTAATTCGTTCCGCCGCAGGCAATCCGTTGACAGCCATCGTTCGCCCTCGCGAGGATGCTCGCCCTCTGGTAGTCTTGGCGCGGACACAGGGGGTTCTCGATGGAGCAGAACTACTGGAAGCGGCGCTTCTCGCGACGCCAGATGCTGATCGGCGCCGGGACCACGGCGCTGGGTGCCACGGCGGGGCTCGCCGTCGGCTGCGGCGGCGGCAGCACCGCCACGACCACGCCGAACGGCACCCGCGCGCCCGTGGGCAGCCCGGTCGCCGGTGGCGCGATCGTCTGGGGCCGCGACACTACCGTCGGCGGCATCGACCCGCACATAGACCTCACCGGACTCGATATCGACCAGCTCCTCTACAGCTACCTCTACGACTGGGACCCCGCCAGCGAGACCGCGATCTTCAACAACCTCGCCTTTGCGCTTGAGCAGCCGGAGCCGACCGAGTTCATCTTCACGCTCCGCCAGGGCGTGATGACCCAGCCTGGCGACTATCCCGGCGCCAACGAAGAGATCACCTCCGAGGACGTCAAGCAAAGCTTCATCCGGCGCGGGACGTCGCTCACTGCGATCGACAAGCGTTTCACTCAGAGCATTGCAGGCAGCAAGGATCCCACCAGGCTGGCAGCAGCGCTTCACACGCCCGACAAGTACATGTTCGAGTTCACGATGGCCGAGTACTTCGCGCCCGCTCTCCGCGAAATGGCGAACCCGACCTGGGCGATCGTTCCCGCCAAAGTCATCGAGAAGTACGGCCTCGGTCTCTCGCAGAAAGCGTTTGGCAGCGGCCCGTTCATGCTCGATGAGTTCAAGGGCGGCTCCCGCGTCGTCCTCAAGAAGCACCCCAACTACTTCCTGCCCGGCCTTCCCTACCTTGACTCGATCACCTTCGTCATCATCACGCAGGAGTCGTCGTTGCTCTCCGCGTTCAAGCAAGGCCAGCACGACGTCAACGGCGCCTCACTCTCCAAGAACGACTACGACGGGCTCGTCCAGGACAACCGCTTCGACGTCTCCCGCGCGCCTGACCTCTTCTACCCCTGCTATCACCTGAAGATGCAGCGCGCGCCCTTCGACGACATCCGCGTGCGCCAGGCGATGGATAAGGCCGTCGACCGTGACGAGCTGATCCAGGTCTTGCAGAACGGCGAAGGCGACTACAACGGCCCCGTGCAGTGGGCGCAGAAGAAGTGGGCGCTCCCGCAACAAGAGCTGCGCGACTTCTATCGATACGATCCCGACGGTGCGCGCCAACTTCTCTCTGACGCCGGCTACCCCGGCGGCTTCGACGCGAAGATGAAGTTCCCGACCGCCGAGCCCGGCTTCGCCAAAGTCGCCGACACCGCCACACTCCTCCGCCAGCAATGGAGCCGCGTCGGCATCAACGTCGAGCTGATCGAGCAGGAGCTCGGCACGTTCATCAGCGAAACGCTGCTCACAGGCAACTTCGAGATCGCCTTCTTCGCCAACGTTCCGTCCGACGAGCCCGACCGTCCGCTCGCCTTCTACCAATCGTTAGGCGTAACGGGCACCGGCAACTGGAACAACTACTCGAACCCCGACCTCGATGTTCTGGTGGACGAACAGTCCCGCGAGACCGATGAGGCCAAGCGCAAAGACGAGATCCTCGCCGCGCAGCGTCTAATCCTCAACGAGCACGGCCCCCAGGTCACGCTCACCGGCGGTTACGCGTACAACGCTCGCTGGGCCGACGTGCACTTCCCCTACGAGCCCGGCGGCCCCGTTCCGGCCACGTCTAAACCGTTCGGCACCGAGATCTGGCGCGACCCCACCGGCACATGACCACGCAAACATTCACGTAGCTGCATCGTCTTTAGACCTGCCCCGCCCACCATCCGATTCATCAAACAGCCGCGCTCTAACGCACCACACATCTCAGCGACTACCTACCCTGCCTCTCCGCTCTCATCCGCTGTGAGCCGTTCCGCAGCCCAGCACCAACGCCGCGCACACAGGTCTTCCCAAGACGCATCGTTAGTTCGTCCCGCCGCAGACAATTCGTTGACAGGCACACCTTGACACCTAAACCCCTAAACCCGACCATCCCTCAGTGATGCGCCCCAAAGCAGGGGTGAAGGGGGCGGCAGCCCCATACCGGGGGTCTGGGGTTGTCCCCCAGATTCCCCTTTTTCCTGGGTGGTGGGTGGGGCAAAGAGCTCCCGTTCTCGATGCCCACACTCGCTGACGTTTGCCGCCCAAGATGGCCGAATCTATCATGAATCCGAGGCTCGTAGAGATAAGCAGACGATGTTTGAGGTCGGTGGGGTCAGCATTTTCGTGGCGTTCGTCGCCGGGCTGCTGTCCGTCGCCTCGCCCTGCGTCCTGCCGCTCATCCCCGCCTACCTTGGCTACCTGACCGGCGTCACCCTCGAAGGCGTGCCGTTGGCGCCTGTCGCCGTGCACTCTGGCGGAGCGGCCGGTGGTGGAACGATCGCCGTTGCCACGAATTTGCCAAACAAACTCGTATCGCCCTCGCCGTTCCTGCACGCGCTGGCGTTTGTCGCCGGATTCACCGTCGTCTTCGTAGCCTTCGGCGTCTCCATCGGCCTGATCGGCTACGTCTTGAAGGACAACCAGGACTTGATCCTCAAGGTCTCGGGCGCGCTCCTGATCGTTATGGGCCTGCACCTCTCCGGTGTCATCACAATCCCCCTCCTCGAGCAAGAGCGCCGCCTCGATGTGGGCGGCGGCTCTCGGGTCGGTTACGCGCGGTCGTTCTTCGTCGGCTCGGCGTTCTCGGCCGGGTGGAGCCCCTGCATCGGCCCCACTCTCGGCGCAATCTTCGCGCTCTCTGTGTCGGGCAGCACTGTCCTGCAGGGCGGCGTGCTCCTGCTCGCCTACTCCGCCGGCCTCTCGATCCCATTCTTGGCGATGGGGCTAGCGTACAAAGCCGTCGAGCCCATCTACACGAAGGTCAAGCGCTACTCCGGCGCCGTCAACTACATGGCCGGCGCGCTGCTCATCATCATCGGCATCCTCGTCTTCACGAACAGCGTCTCGCACCTGAACAGCACCTTCGATTTCGGGCTCCCCGGATCGAACGTCTAGATGGATAACAAACCACTAAACTTACAAACCACCAGACCATTCGACTTCCCTGGGTTTGTCGGTTTGTCGGTTTGTTGGTTTGTCCGATGACGGACTTCGCACCGAGAACAATACGCCAGCGAATTGTCGCGCTCGTTGGCGTTGGCGTCATCGTCGGAGTCGTCATCGGTGGCCTCTGGCTCGCCGGCGTCTTCGACTCCGCGGCGGGCGAACCGGCAACTCTCGTCGACACGCCCATAGTTGACGGCGCGAGCGCCCTCGAAATCGGGCCTCTGGCCGGCCAGATCGCGCCCGACTTCGAGGTTACCGCCGTCGACGGCAAGCGACACCGGCTCAGCGACTACCGCGGCCAGGCCGTGTTCATCAACTTCTGGGCGACGTGGTGTGTCCCCTGCCAGGCCGAGCTGCCCGAGATCTACGCGCTGCAGAAGGAGTACGGCGACCGCCTCGTAACGGTTGAGGTGGACCGCGGAGAGTCGCCCGACAAAGCCGGCAACTTCCTCGATAGCGTGCCGAGGCTGGACGGCGGCAAGGGCGTTAGCTATACCGTCGACGGCCTCGACCCGACGGAGGTCGTCTACAAGCGCTACGAGACGCTGGCCATCCAGGTGACCCCGATCAGCATCTTCGTCGACGCCCGCGGCGTCGTCACCAAACTCTACAACGGCCAGCTAGACCGCGACCGTATGCGCGAATTCATCGAAGCCGCTCTTGCCGGCGAAGTCTCCACCGGCTAGCCACGGCTCTCGTGCAGCGCTGCCTCGAGCATCCCGCTCGCCATCGCCCCCGCGACGTCCATCGCTTCCGTGCTCCGCGTGGCCCGCGCCAGGATGAACGCCCCCTCCACTGCAGCGATCATCCCAATCGCCAGCTCTCGGGCTTTCGCCTCAGCGATCCCGGCTGACACGAACCGCTCCGTCGCCGCCACGATCCACTTCTCGAACACCTCAGCTGTCGCTTCGCGAAGCGGTTCGTTCGTGCTCGCCACCTCCAGCGCCACCGTCGCGATTGGGCAAGCGTCCTCGTAGTCCGACGCTTGCAACACTGCAGCCGCACCCGAGAACACGTTGCGCACCGACTCCTCGATGCTCGCCGACGCGTCCATCACCGCCGTCACGATGTCCTGGTACATCTGGCCGGACCGTCGGATTACGTGCGCCCCCAACTCCACCTTGCCGCCCGGGAAGTGGTGGTACAGCGACCCGAAAGGCACATTCGCCTTTTGCACAATTTGCTTCAGCCCAGCGCCGGTATACCCATATCGTCGGAACATCTCCGCCGTCGCGTCGAGTATGCGTTCCTTTGTTGAAGCAGTCATTTCGCCTCCAATCGTCTCAATTGATTATCTAGATAGAACGCTCTATTGACAAGTCTGTTCCTACGGCCTAGACTTCACCCTGATTAGAGCGATCACTCTAGAGGAGGCTCGGCGATGACCAAACTCGTCCGTGCAATCGTGAAGGGCCGCGAACAGGGCAGATGGTTGCTGTTCCGGTGGGCCGCCATCCTCTACGCCACTGGCACCCTCCTCCACACGCTGGACCATCTCCGTCGCGGCACTGATGTCATCAGCAGGGAGGTCTTCTGGGGCGGCAACATCTCCACCCCTATCGCGGTACTCATAATCTTCCTCGCGCTCGCCGGCTACCGGCATGCTCCAGTCCTCGCCGTCGCCTTCGGCTTCCCGCACGCGATCGGCATCGCTGTCGTCCATCTGCTTCCGGACTGGGGCGCCTTTAGCGATTCATTGACCACTAACGCCGCGTCGGCCATCTCGTTCCTCGCCGTAATGAGCGAGATCCTGGGCGCCGCGTTGTTCGGAGCAGCCGGCCTTTACGTCCTCCTCGGCGAGCGCACCGGCACGCCCCGCAATTCCATGCTGACGAGCGGCTGACCACCCACCGTCCCCGGCGCTCCTCGCGTATACTGACTTCGTAACACCGCAATAGGAGGCGAACATGAGGGACGTCGCTATCGTCGGCGCCGGGATGACCAACTTTGGGAAGTTCCTGGACCGCAGCATGAAGGACATCGCCGGAGAGGCCGTGAAAGGCGCGCTCAACTCCGCCGGGATCGACAAGTCGAAGCTACAGGTCGCCGTCGTCGGCAACGCCACGGCCGGTCTGATCACCGGCCAGGAGATGATCCGCGGCCAGGTCGTCCTGCGGGACATGGGCATCGGCGGCATCCCCATCATCAACACCGAGAACGCCTGCGCTAGCTCCTCCACCGCCTTTCACGTCGCCTGGATGTACGTCGCCTCCGGCATGTACGACATTGCGCTCGCCGTCGGTATGGAGAAGCTCTACCACGAAGACAAGCGCAAGTCCTTCCAGGCGATCGGCGCCGCCGTTGACGTTGAGTGGGTGCAGCAGATGGCAGCGCAGGCCAAGGAAGCGCAGGAGAAGCAACGAGCGGACAACCCCGACGTCGCCGAAGGCGCGGGCGAGAAGCGCTCGATGTTCATGGACTTCTACGCCGCGTTCGCGCGCTCCCACATGGCGAAGTACGGCACAACGAAGGAGCAGTTCGCTCGCGTCGCCGTCAAGAACCACTTCCACGGCTCACTCAACCCGCACGCCCAGTACCGCGAGGTCTACTCGCTGGAAGATGTCCTCGCCTCACCGCCGGTCGCGGAGCCGCTCACCCGCCTGATGTGCTCGCCGATCGGCGATGGCGCTGCGGCGACCGTGATCATGTCGGCGGAGATGGCCAAGCAGTTCACCACGAAGCCCGTCTACGTGAAGGCATCCGTCCTCGGCTCTGGCTTCGATCGCTCACCGGGCGACCCCGATGTCACGCAGACTGTGTCGCGGAAGGCGTACGAGATGGCCGGTGTCGGCCCCCAGGACCTGAACGTAATCGAGTGCCACGACGCCTCCGCGCCGGCAGAGCTCGTCCTCTACGAAGAGCTCGGCCTCTGCGGCCCCGGCGAAGGCGGCAAGCTAATCGACTCGAAGGCCACGTACTTCGACGGCCCGATCCCCGTCAACCCCAGCGGCGGCTTGATCTCGAAGGGCCACCCCATTGGCGCCACCGGCGTTGCCCAGATCTACGAGATCTTCACGCAGCTCCGCGGCGAGGCCGGCGACCGTCAGGTCAAGAACCCCAAAGTCGGCATGACCGAAAACGGCGGCGGCATGGTCAAAGGCGACCCGGCCGCCCTCGCTGTCCACATCTTCACGGTGTAACGATGAAGTACACGCGCATCACGATCGACCCTGCGCAGATGGGCGGTGTTCCGTGCATCCGCGGGTTGCGAATACCGGTGGCGACTGTGGTGCGCATGTTGCGAACGATGTCGCGCGCGGAACTGCTCGACGCGTATCCCGATCTCGAGTCGGATGACATCGATGCCGCTCTGGAATACGCGGCTGATGCTGTTCTGGAGCGAGCGATTCCCGCAGTGGGTTCGTGAGGCTGCTGATCGACAATGCACTCTCGCCGTTAGTGGCTAGTGGCCTGTTGGAAGCTGGTCACGATGCAGTGCATGTGCGCGACTTGATCTCACCTGCGTCGAAAGACGAAGTAGTTCTTGATCTCGCCGCGACGGAGAACAGAATTCTCGTTTCAGCCGACACCGATTTCGGAGAAATTCTGGCGAACCGGGAAGCCAGCAAGCCCTCGTTTGTTTTGTTGCGACCGAACCCGGAAACTATCGCCCAGCAGACCGCGGCTCTTGTACTAAATCTACCTCTGCTTGAGCGTGATCTTGCGCGCGGTTGCGTGGCGGTCATCGAGGGCTTTCGGGTTCGAATTAGACATCTGCCCATCAGGGAACCCGACAATGACTGACTACGAAACTGTCCTCCTCGACCGCCGCGACGCTGTCGCCATCGTCCGCCTCAACCGCATCGACAAGCACAACGCGATCAGCCGCCAGCTAAGCGAGGAGCTGATCGCCACTCTCGACGCCCTCGATGCGGACGACGACGTGCGCGTGATCGTCCTCACCGGGGCCGGCGAGAAGTCCTTCTGCGCCGGCGCCGACATGGCCGAGTCCGCCCTCGGCCGCAACGCCCGCGCTGACGACGACGGCCGCCGTGACTTCGCGGCGCAAGCTGTCGCATACGTCGCGCGCGTGCGCAAGCCGATCATCGCTGCCGTCAACGGGTACGCCTACGGCGGCGGCGCCGTCCTCGCCATAAACTGCGATATCCGCATCTGCGCGACCAGCGCCCGTTTCCGCTTCCTCGGCGCCAGCTACGGCCTCGTCGTCGGCGCAAGCCGCTTGCCCAGCATCGTCGGCGCGCCGATGGCGAAGGAGCTCATCTTCACCGCCCGCACGATCGACTCCGACGAAGCGCTCCGCATCGGCCTCGCCAACCACGTCGTCCCCGGCGAACTACTCGAAGCCACCGTGCTCGACATGGCGAACAAGATCGCCGAGCAGTCACCGCCCGCCCTCGCCGCCTCAAAGGAAGTGATCGACGTCGCCACCGGATGGCTCCCTGCTGCCAAGCGAGAGCTCGAGCACAACATGGATCTCCGCCAGTCTGACGAACACAAGAAGCGCTTCCGCGCAGCCGCCGAGCGCGTCGTCCGCGACTAGTGCAGCTCACCTTTCACGGAACCCCCGCCACCCACTTCGACTCACTCGATCCCACCACACCCTACGTCCCCGCTGACTTCGAGCGCGACGGCTTCATCCACTGCACCGACGGCGAACGTCTCCTCGCCGACACGCTCTCGGCCTACTACAGCGACTCCCCCGGCGACTGGCTCGTCCTCTACATCGACAAGGATCGCGTCACCTCGCCGATCAAGTACGAAGACCCCGAGCGGGTCTTCCCGCACATCTACGGCCCTCTCAACCGCGACGCCATCATCGCCGTCCGCCCGATCGGTCGCATGCAAGACGGCCGCTTCCTGGCGCCGCAACGCTACACCCCCGAATCCCCTCACTTCGAGTCCTGACCTCGCCCCCTGTCATCCAGAGAAACGAAGGATCTGGCGGGGCCGGGCGAGCGGCTGTGACTCAGTGACACAGATGTATCCGGGAGCCCGTGCTATGCTACCGCCGCCACTCAAAGGAGGCACACATGAGCACCAACGGAGCAACCAAAAACCGCGGCGCCATCGTCATCACCGGCACCTCAACCGGCATTGGCCGCGCCGCCGCGCCCTGGCTCGCGAAGGCGGGCTTCCAGGTGTTCGCCGGCGTGCGCAAGCTCTCCGACGCGCCCGAAGGCCTCGGCATCACGCCAATCGTCATCGACGTCACCGACGGCGCAACGATCTCCGCCGCCGCTCAGACCGTCGCGAAGGCCGTCGGCGACAAAGGCCTGCGTGGCGTCGTCAACAACGCAGGCATCACCGTTCCCGGCCCGCTCGAATTCCTCCCGCTTGACGACATCCGCCGCCAGCTCGAGGTCAACGTGATCGGCCCGATCGCCGTGATCCAGGCGTTTCTTCCGTTGCTGCGGACGGGCCGCGGCCGCATCGTCAACATTGGCTCCATCGGCGGCAAAATGAGCCTGCCGTATCTCGGCGCCTACCACGTCTCGAAGTATGGGATGGAGGCGCTGAGCGATTCCCTGCGGATCGAGCTGCGGCCGTGGGGCATCAGCGTCTCGCTTATCGAGCCCGGCGGCATCGCTACTTCGCTCTGGGAGCGCGGCAAGACCGCGACGGACGACCTGCTATCGCGGCTGCCGGACGAGGCTCGCCAACTGTACGGCGGCGGCTTCGACGTGATGAAGAAGGCGGCCGACACGTTCGAGAAACGCGCCGCGGGGCCGGAGACCGTCGCCAAAGCGATCTATCACGCGCTCACCGCGAAGCACCCCAAGACGCGCTACCTTGTCGGCATAGACGCGCGCGCCCAGTCCGTCCTCAAGCGCGTCGTCCCCGACCAGGGCCTCGACCGCCTGGTCGAGTGGCAGCTCAAGCTCCCGAAGCGTGGCTCCAAGCTGGCCCCAAAGTCAGCCCCCGAACGCCAGCCCGAAGACTCGCTGACCTGAACCCTTCCGTCGTCCTGAGCGGGACCTCGCATGCTCGCGGCCCGATCGCATCTTCGCGAAGGATCTGGGGCGGGGCAATCATCTCTGCGGAGCGCCACGTTTGCCTTTAGGACTCAGTCTCGTCTTACGATGACGTGCGAGCGGCCTAAACCTTACCCCTTCACGTATGACAGCTTCTCCGAAACCTTCTCATCGCGCACCGTGAACACATCCACGCCGCGCACGTTCCCCGGCCCATTGCTGTTGACGAACGTGTAGTTCCACCGGACCAAACAACGGTCGTCCGCCGCGAACATATCCTCTGTCGCGAAGTTTGCTTTCGGCGACGCCGCGAAGAGGCGCTCCCAGAACGCGCGCACCGCCGCCGCGCCCTCGTATCGCTCTCCGTCGGGCCGCGGCGAAGTGTTTTCGAAGACCACATCGTCCGTCATCAACGCCATGATCGCATCGACGTCGTGGCGGTTGAACGCCTCGTTGAAGCGATCAATCGTCTCGATCGTTTGGGCCGTGCCGCTTGTCGTGCTTGTCATCTCTGCCTCCTCTATCGACTAGGGCCGCATCCCGCGTCCCTTCGGCCCGCGAGCTTCAGCCGCAACTATTTCGTGGGCCCGGCGCGCGAACTCGACGAGGAGCGGACGCGTGTCGCGCGGATCGATGATCTCCTCCACGCCGAACGCCTCCGCGGTCAGGATCGGATCGCGCAGAGACGCCAGCTTCTCCTCCAGTTCTTCGCGCAGCTTGTCCGGATCATCCGAAGCCTGCAGCTGTCGCTTGTACGCTGCCTCTACGCCGCCTTCGATAGGCAGCGAGCCCCACTCTCCCGACGGCCAGGCATAGCGAGTGCTCGCCCGCATGTGGTTCGAGTGCCCTGCGCCGGCCACGCCAAACGCCTTCCGCACGATGATCGAGCACCAGGGCGTCGTCGCCTGGTAGACGGCAGCGAGCGCCCGGACGCCCTTCCGGATCGTGCCCTGTTTCTCGGCTTCAACACCGACAAGGAACCCCGGATTGTCGACGAAGTTCACCACCGGCAGGCGGAACGTGTCGCACAGATCGACGAACCGCGTCATCTTTTCCGCCGCCGCGGCGTCAATCGACCCGGCCATGAACGCCGGATCGTTCGCCATCACGCCCACCGGAATGCCATCAACGCGGGCCAATCCCGTGATGAGCGGGCGCCCGTAGTACCTGCCCATTTCGAAGAACGAGCCGAGGTCTACGATCAGGTCGACGATTCGTCTCATGTCGTAGACCTTTCGCCGATCTCGCGGCACGGCCGAGATGAGCGCCGGCTCGCGACGCTCCGGGTCGTCCGACGGCTCGATGACCGGCGGAGTCTCCCAGACCGACGAAGGCAAATACGAGAGAAAGCGCCGGATGTCCTCAAACGCCTCTTCTTCGCTGTCCACTTCGTTGTCGACGGCGCCGCTGCCGTGAGCCTGAATGTGCGAGCCTCCCAGCTCTTCCTTCTCGATATCGTGCGAAAAAGCCCGGCGCACGACGGGAGGCCCCGCCACGAAGAGCTGACTCCGTCCGCGCACCATCACCGAGAAGTGCGATGCCGCCACGCGCGCCGCTCCAAGCCCGGCCACCGGGCCCAGCGCCGCCGCAACAACCGGCACCTGCGAAAGGAGATCAATCGATACGTCCCAGTCCGGAATCTCGGGGACATACGACCGCCTCAACGTTGCGTTCGTCTTAACGCTCCCGCCGCCTCCTGTTCCGTCAACAAGCCGCACGATCGGGAGGCGCAGCTCGCGGGCCGTCCGTTCTGACCAGCCCATCTTGTTTCCGATCGCGCCATCCGCAGCACCACCGCGGACCGTGAAGTCGTCGCAGCCGATAACGACCGGCCGGCCGTCGATCGTCCCCCGGCCCGTGATGAAGTTCGACGGCGTGTAGGCCTTTATGCGCCCGTCCTCGTCGTACTCGACTTTGCTGGCCAGCGAGCCGACCTCCCGAAACGATCCGGGGTCGAGCAACTGATCGACGCGGTCGCGTACAGGAGTCCGCCCTTCGGCAACGTGCCGCGCGACGCGCTCGGCGCCGCCCATCTCCTTCGCCAGCTCGCGGCGTCGGCGGATCTCCTCGAGTTCAGCTTCCCAGGTCATGCGCGGCGATTATAGCCCCTGTATCAGCCCCTGAACGTCAACCCAAGCACTCGCTGCCCCAGAGCCGCCCCCACTCGCCGCGCAGCCGGATCGCCGTTCTCCGCGAGCGCCTCCAGCGCCCTAATCGCGCCGAGCGTGTTCATATCGCTCGCCAGCGCGTCCGTGAACTCCATGCGATAGCGCTCGATCTCCTCGTCCGTTGACTCACCCGCATCACCGAACGCCTTCGCCAGCTTCTTCGCCAGCGCCTCCGTCGGCACCGGTGCGCCTTGCGGGTGATCCCACGGCCGCCGGTAAGGGTGTGAGAGCAGGTGCAGGCGCAGAGCGTCGGCGGAGTAGCTCGTCAGCAGTTCGCCGACGAAGACCATATTCCCTAGCGACTTGCTCATCTTCTGCTCGCCGCAGTACACCATCGCCGTGTGCATCCAGTGCAGCACGAAACGCTCGCCCGTGTAGCCCTCGCTCTGCGCGATCTCCGCGTCGTGGTGAGGGAACACCAGGTCCTCCCCGCCGCCGTGGATCGTGAGCGGCGTCTTCAGGTACTTCATGCTCATCGCCGAGCACTCGATGTGCCACCCCGGCCGTCCCGCTCCCCACGGCGAGTCCCACGCCGGCTCTCCCGGCTTCTGCCCCTGCCACAGGATGAAGTCGAGTGGGTCGCGCTTGTTCGCGTCGGCCGGAAAGTTCCCGCGCTCGTTCGCCACTTCGAGCAGCGCCTGGTACGGCTCGCGGAACAGACGCGGGAAGTTCTTGTCCTTCGCCACCTCGAAGTACACGTTGCCGCCGCTCTCGTACGCCAGCCGCTCCTCCACCAGGCCACCGATGATCGCCTGCATCTCCGGGATGTGCTCCGTCGCCCGCGGCGTCACGTCCGGGTCGAGGTTCCCCAGCGCCGCCATCTGCTGCCGGAAGCTGGCGTACTCGCGGTTGCCCAGCTCGCGCCAGTCCTCCCCCAGCTTGTTCGCGCGCTTCAGCAC
>JBGPBZ010000062.1:0-13610 GCA_041481535.1 Dehalococcoidia bacterium
GGTACGCCTCGACCTCCCCCGCCGTGACCGCGATGTCCCATCCGCGCCGGCAACAGCGGCCGCACTGCGAGCAGGTGAAGCGCTGCTCGGCGTAGTGGCGGAGGGCGACCATGGGACGAGTGTACGCGGACCCTCCGCCTGTGCGAACGACCAGGACCACGCGGCGACATCCGCGTTTGAACGCGGCCCGCGCTTCGGGCTAGACTGTGGGTTCCCCGTCCTGCTGGGAGGTCGTCCAACGGTAGGACACATGGCTCTGGACCATGGTATCGGGGTTCGAATCCCTGCCTCCCAGCCAATCTAGACACCAGCTTAGACGCGAGCCCCGAAAAGCCAAGTCGCCGGGGACATGCCGGGGACAAGTCCTCAACCGGACGCCCCGCCAACGCGACGTGCGAAGCGCCTCCCGTGCAACCAAGCTGGCAATTGGCCGCAGGGTGACGCCGACGTCACGACCCGCCGCTACCCCGGGCCCCGGCGCGCGAGTAGGCATCGCGCTGACGCGTGAAGTATTCTGCTCACGCCTCGGCCGAAGCCACTTCCCAGGAGCTTCGCGTGAAGGATGTGGTCGTGCACTTCGAAGGCCGTGCCTAGTGGGACGCGCCCCTGTCGACGTGGGTCACGAGGGCCTTAAAGTCGCCCGTCTGCTCATGGTGTTAAGCAGCATCTCGCCCCTCTTTATCCTCTGGGGAATCCGGGGAAACAGGTTGATCCCCGATCGATACTTCATCGGGGCATGTGCCCTCATGGTAGTCGCACCGAACGGGTTTCTCTGGTTGCGCCTTCGTACGGCGCGGCGGCTCCAAGAGAAGCGAGAACTGACGGTCGGTAAAGCAGACGACCACCGCACCCACGTCCTCGTCTACCTCTTTGCGGTGCTTCTGCCGTTCTACCGTCAAGATCCAGGGACTTGGCGCGACATCGGTTCTGCCGTGGCAGCCCTGGTGTTCATAGTGTTCTTGTTCTTCCACCTCAATCTGCACTACATGAACTTCCTGTTCGCGATGGTCGGCTACCGGGTGTTTACCGTGTATCCGCCAGACGATGGGAATGCGCTCAGCGGCAGAGCGAGTTTCGTTCTCGTCACTCGCCGGGTGAGCCTGTCACCAGGCCAGCGGCTCATCGCTTATCGATTGAGCGACACCGTCTACGTGGAGATCAACGCATGAAGCTGAACTGCGACCTCCAAAGCGTGAAGGCAACGGAGTTCGGCATTGGGCGGGACGAAGACGCAGGGCAGTCGTTCGTCGCTATTCCCGTCGATGGCGAAGTCCAGCAGGCGCTCAATGAAATCACCTTGGCTACGTGGGAGGCGATGCAGGCGCAGACCAAGGATCCGCCGAGGTACGAGGCCTCGGAGAAGCATGGCAGCATCGAGTACTTACATCTGCCGCTAGGCAGCGATCTGGTTACCTCTATCCGGGAACTGCACAGTGCGACTAACCTGCCGATCGACAGCAACGCTCTGGCCGACCCCAGCGCGGTGTTCTGCTACTTCGCGCGGATGATTGACGACGTTGGAAACCGCCTCACGGCATTACGCCGGGCGACACAGTTCAAGGGCGTCCTCAAGAGTCGCCTAGTCCGCCTAGTGACCGACGCCCTCAAGCTCATCGAGGATCAGGTCTTCAAGCTGGACAACGACTTCGATTTATTGGTGGATTCGGAGAACATCCACATCCTTCGACCCAGCGGGTTCGAGTTCGCCGGCAAGCTCCAAGAGGCAATTCTCGAAGCCGTTCCGAAGAGCGTCGCGGTGATTCAGAAGGACCTCGACTTCGTGGACTTCGCGCCGGTGCAGGAATACGCGCTGACCCATCCGCGCGCCGCCCGTTACATAGCGTCAATCCGCTCCCAGAAGGAAACGACGAACATCGACAAGAGCGCCCTCAAGTGGCTCTGCAAGGCCACAGGTGTCGAACTGAAGGAGTCCAAGGGCATGCTCGCCGTGGGCGACGGCCACATACTCGGGTTCCTTGAAGTGTTGGATCGAAGACGTTACAAACTCGAGTTGGTTAAGGGCTCGCCAGAGCGCTTCAGAGCCGCCAGCCGCGAAAAGCTCGGCGGATGATCGCCCTCCAAAGGGATGACCGGCCGTTAATCGTTCAGTGCAACTTTGCCGCGTCTGCCAATAGGCGAGCAACTTCGTCCGGCTCGATGTCTCCCAGAGTCGGCTTGCGGAGACCGACAAACGCGCTCCTGTCGACGTGACTCCCGGTGCCCTCGGCGCGATGGAAGAAGAGTTGGCAAATGGATATGCCAGGCTGCACGGCTATGGGCAGCTCGCCGACATTGCTCAGCTCCAGAGTAAGACAGCCCTTATAGCCCGGATGGACGCCGGTGGCAGTAGCGATTATGAGCCCGCGTCTCCCCCAGGACGACTTACCAACAACATAGGCCGCGTAACGGCTCGGTACGCGGATCCACTCAAGCGTAACGGCGAGGACAAACGTTTTCGGGTGAAGGTAATAAGTCTCACCAAACGTTACGTAGTGGGTCTTCGTTAGCTGCGCAGGCGAACCGGGCTGCTTTACGCTCACATGACTCATCCGGCTGTGACGCAGGCTCAGGAACCAAGTACCAAGGCGCAAGTCAACGGATGCCGACCCGCTCTTGGCTAAGGCATCCAAGTCTGGAGTTGGCGTTATGACCAATGGATCTACGGCGGTTGTCTTTCTGCCCTCGCGCAGGAGAGCGGCGATTCGCTCTGCGCGCAGGATCACGGCGTCACCATCCCTTTCGGCGGCACCGTGCCCGTTTGCGCGGACGAAATGACCCGGCCGCTCCTCAATATCGCTTCGATTTCGAAGATCTCCATGTTCTTGAGAACGAGTTCTCGGAGAATGGATGCTCGCTTTCTGTGCAGCTCGGGCATTTCCTTCCACAAGCCGGGTTCCTGCGCCACAGCCCACGCTGCATTCATCATGTCCGCCAAACTCCTGCAACCCTCGGCGGGCACGACGCGTCGAAGACGACCGGCAATTCGTCGTACCTCTTGCTTGCCGCTGCCGATCCTTCCACGCGCGCGTCGGGGCCGTCGTGCACGTCTCGACGGTGTCGAAGGCCTGCCACTCACTCCGCCTTGTCGCGCGGCCGCTTCTGCCCTTCGACGCAGATCGCGAACCACCATGTCGCACGCTGCATCTGCAATCGAGACGCGGAAATTGTCGCTCGGACTCAACCCCGGGATGGTGTCGTCAGCAAAGAGCTCTTGGTACCCGCGCGGAACGTCGATACCAAGGTCGGAAGCCGCGGTCACAAGATGCCGCACGCGCCGGTTTCTGTCGGGATACTCAGGCGACCGAAAGCCGCTCTTCGGTGCTAACAGATATGCAAAGGCATGAAGGTAGCTCGTGCCGAAGACGATCAAACCAAACAGGTCGCAGTAGATCTCTTTGGCCTGGAGCAAGGACCATCTGTATGGTGCTTGCCAGCTTTCGATGGCGAGTCGATCGGTTGTAAGTTCGGTCGGCTTGGTGATGGTGAGTCCCGGAAACGCCTTCAGGTACGTGGACCAGCGGCGCTTGATCGCATCGAGGATATGCTTCTTGATCACGGACTGAAGTGCGTTGGCTACGTCGTTCTGTGCCCACAGCGCGTGTCCCAACTCATGGCCTGCGAGAGGGACGAGAAGCGGGTTGGCGGACTCTGGAGCCGGGAGCCCGATCAAGACGAACCCTGGCAGATCGGGAACTCGAAGCGTTAGCGGGGAGTAGTCCCACTCTGAAGCGACGACAAGCTTGGTTTGCCGGCTGGCCAACGCCTTAGTCGGTTCAAGTACGTCGCGGGCCAGCCTAAGTAGTGGGCGGTACAGCTCGAAGGCGTTTCGCACGTTCGTGGCCCGTAGGAGAAACCCAGCAAGCGGCATGGCGTGGAAGAGCGCAACTAGAGCTTGTTCGCATTGCAGTTTCACGACCGCCGGATCGGTTTTTGAGTCGAGGGTCTCGAGACGGGCAAGCTTCAGGCGGAACAGGCTCGTCAGGTGCTCTGCCGCTTCTTTCGCGTGGTCGTAGGGGAACTCGGCCTCCTCTAGTCGGGCCAGCTCTTCGAGAAACGCCTGAACTCTACCGCGTGCATCTTGGATCAGGCGTTCCATTTAAGGCGTCTTCAGAGGCGAACTGAGCTAGAGGTATTCCTTAAGTGGATGGTCGCTTCTGTAGCGGGTCGCGCTCTCGACCGCGTCCGCCTGCCGGGAGAGAGCGACGCAGAAGTCTCGGAGGGCTTTCTTCTCGGCACTCGTCGCTTGGCCGGGATTGCCCACGACAGCAGCAAGACGGTTCTTGAACTGTGCCGCCTGTACGATTAGGTCTTCAAGGCGGGTTGTGGTGATCTGACCGGCATGGACTGCGTCGTCGATAGCCTTGCCAAGCGCCACCGCTGTAGCAGGGTTGAGCAACGAATTCGGCGATTCCGGCTGGGCAACGTCGGTGACCGCGTTGCTGATCAGATCGACCAGACGTTGGGTTGCCGCGAAGCCGATGGGACGACCGAGTGCATGGTGGTCGAGTTCCAGAGCTGCTTGGGCGGCAACGGAAGCAAGATCATTCTCTAGTTCGTCAAGTGAACTAGACCCGGTCGGTGAAGCAGCGGACATTCGCGCCTCCTTCCGTACGTCGTGACGATCACCCTAAGCATCTGCTCGTCCTATCCTGGCTTTTTGGGGACGAGCCGTATGGCCTCAGCGGGACGACCGCTAAGGCGATTTCTCGCTTCGAGATACTTCTCTCGAAAGGCCGGGTCCGACGCCTCGATCTCGCTGGCGATGAAATGCCGGAGCGCCTCCTGTATTACTTGCACCGCGGGTGCCTTGAAGTGCGCCTCGCAGAACGCGGCCAAGTCGAGCCTTAGGTCTGGCGGAAGGCGAACAAACAGCGGCTTGTCTGGCTTGGCTGCCATAGTGAACCTAGGTGGTCCTCGCTTTAGATATCAGTTGATATCACCCGATACCGTCCGAAGGGGTCCGATTCTCGTCTATCCCGCTCAGAGGACGAAGCGGCAAGAGTCGTCCCCTGTTCGCGTGTCACCGACTGAAGACCACACGCCCTTATGATACTTATACTTACGAGAACTCCACGTGAAAGGTTGTGTCAGAAAACCACTGCTGTTCCGAATGTGATCCGCGGTGGCCGGGATCGCGCCCGCTGGCCAAGAGCGAAACGAGCCCAGCAACTGCGCTCACCAAGCGTCGTCCTCGCCCCGCGTTCGTCCTACACCACGAGCAGCGGGCGGATCGCACGCCATCAAGGTTCGACGGCAAGGACAACGTCGTGCTGCTTTCGGGCGCGCAGCCAGGCGTCGATCTCTTCATCGATCCAGCCAACGGCATTCCCCGTCAGGTGAACCCGCCGCGGGAACAGGCCGCGCCGTTCTAGCCGCCAGATCGACGTCCGCGATAGCCCCACCCGCTGCTGAAGCTCCTTGATCCGTATCGCCCGCACACCAGCGCTCAATGTCGTCACCTTCGATCGGCGCGCATCGCCGCCGACAGTTGGCCTTCGTCCTTGATCTCGACTTGCGGCGACGGATGCCGCATCGAACCTCAGTAACTCCCCCAAGTCGTCCGCGACACGGCGTCTCCCCTCACCCAGCCCTTACAGCGTTCCATCAAACAATCTCCACTTCTCGCGCCGGCTGAGGCTCGGCATGGTCGGGCAGAGGATCACTCTCTTTCGTCGCGGGAAGCTGCCCGCGAACTGCGGCGCCGAGTGACGCCACACGGTTCGCCTCTCGGAGCCGCCAGTCGCCACTCTCGGCCGTGAGTCGCGCGCCCGCAGGGCTCGGCACGATGTCCACCGGCCAGGGGATCCACCACGTCGGACCGGATGCGCCCCGCACGATGGCCGCACGCGCGGCGGACCAGAGCGCCCACTGGTCGATCGGCACGAGCGGTGAGGCCACGCGCGAGGGCGCGGACACCCCTACGTGCACGGACGGATTCGGCCCCGTGATCCCCCCGCCACCCTGCGTGTGCTGCATGGTGAAGGATCCGAGCTGCTCGGTCAGCTCCATCTGGAGCTGGGGTGTGATGTTGGCGGCGAGAACGATGTACGTCCCGAAGCCGTCGCGCACCGCACGCCATTCCGTCTCGCCGTAGACCGACTCCATGAGCGCAAAGGACTGCACGCCGGCCACGATCCCGACGCCCTTGCTCCGGTACATGGCGAGGGCCTGGGCCATGTTGGGGATCCGGCCAGCGTCCGCGAATTCGTCGAGCAGGAGCACAAGCCGAGAGGCCTCGCTGGAGGGACGGTTGCGGAGCCGGTGCAAGAGCATTCCCCAGAAGAGCGTCACCGGCTGGCGCAGGTGCTTGTCCTCGTTGCAAAGCACGTAGCCGCCGCGCTCGATGAAGTCGTCCAGTGTCACCGTGCTCGCGCCATAGGTGACCTGGACGATGCGCGAGGTGTTGATCCACGGGCGCAGCACGTCGAGGATTTCGCTCACGTAGTAGGCGCGGGCCCGCTGGTCGGCCAGGGCGGTCGCGTAACCGGCGGGCAGATGGGCCACGATCGCGTCCAAGGACTGGTGTTCGATGAGGTACACGTACTGCTGGAGGCTCTCGAAGTGCCAACGCTTGCACATGGCCTCGAAGAGCATCCGTGCGCCCCGCACGATCCAGTCGTTCATGTTCCCCTTGTCGGGGAAGAGGAGAGCGCTCATGACCTCGATGTCCTCGGGGCCCTGTACCTCCTCCATGGGGTTCCACACGCCCGAGCGCGTCTCGTAGCCGCGCGTGTCGAGGCCCCATACCGGCCGATCCGGGAAGCGGTCGAAGAGAGGAAGCTCGGCCTTCTGGTCCTGGTAGACCCACGGGACGCGCGAAGAGACCATCAGGTGGTGATAGAGGCTCGTTGTCTTCCCCGAGCCCGTCGTCCCCACGACGAGCACGTGGCGCGAGAGCTGGCCCCAAGTGAAGTGGACGAAGGTGGTGTCCTTCATCGTCCATGGCACGAGTCCGTCTTGCGCTTCGGGAGAATTCGGGCGCATTACGAGCGCGGCCGCCACCGCCTCCTTCGGGTTCCACCACTCGCGCTGAAGCGGATACCACCGTGCCGTCCCATGCGTCCGATCCCCTCGACGTCCCTTCTGACCGCGGAACGCACGGCTGACCGCGATCACAACGAGGACCGGCGCCGCCCAGGCGAAGGCCACGAAGGAAAATGCGAATAGAAATGCGAGGACGGTGAGGTTGGCCTTCACGAAGCGCGGCACGTCTCCGCCCTCCATGTGGAAGGGATTCACGCCGGCCGTGGCGGCCGCCATGATCAGGAGAAGGCCCAAGCCAAGCGCGATCAAGACGACGATCGCGACCCGGCGCGCGCGCCAGGTTATGAAGGGCGGCGCCCAGACGAGAGGCGACTTCGCCCAGCCCGCGGCCCAACCGTCAGTGAGCGCACGTTCGATCCACTTCGTTTCGGTCTGCACTAGCACTGCCTTACTGCTCACGTTCCGCGCCCCGATCAACGGTCCTCGACAGGAGCGCTCGCGCCAGCGTGAGCGCGGCTTGTTTCGGATCCGATATCCCGACCACTCTCCTGATGCCCTCGACGCCGAGTTGATTCAGGCGCGCGGGCGTCACGAGGCGCTCGCCTCCCCTCTCACGCGACGCCACGTTGAGCCGCACGGCCGGCGTCATGAGATCCGGCGGCAGGAGGCCGGCGAGCGCTTGGTGCTCCTCCTCGCGTATCCGCATCCGCCGCTCAACGCTCAGCGCGCCTTCGGGCGGATGGGCCTGCTCGCGGCCGGCGACGCCGCGGGAAGGGCCTTCGTCTCCGCCGGCATCACGAGCGCGGGAGCGATCTGCGGCTGGACGCGCCTCCAGAGATTCGGCGCCCACGCGACCAACATCGCGCCGAGCACCACTCCGACCATCAGGACGTTGAAGCCGAATTTGATCCGCTCCAGGCCTGACAAGCGCCCGCCCGGACCGTTCGTCACGCGGCGCGCCAGCTCGTCCACCAGCGTCCGGTAGCGCGCCGCCGTCTCGGCCGAGTGCCGCTCGATGTTGGCGAAGCCCTGCCGCATCGCTCGTTCCTGAGCCTCGCTGTGCTGCCGCTGCATCTCCTCGAGCCGGTGCGCCAGCATCTGGTGCGCCTGCCATAGCTCGTCGAGCGCGTGCGCGCTCTTGTCCCGCGCTGCCGCCGTCGGGCCCGGCCCGGCCGTCGGAATGCCTTCCGTTCCTTTCTCGTCCAACCTCAGGTCGAGTGCCATGGCCTATTCCCTTCTCGTCGGTTTGCGTGCGCACGTAGTCCAAGGCGGATGTCTTCTCCGCCTGCCGGCTCACCGCCCGTGAGAGATCACGCCGGCTGTCCGTGAAGACCGTCGCGCTGTTTAGGGCGCGGCTGATCGAGACGTAGAACTGCTGCTGGTTCACGAGCGCCGCAGAGCGCTCGGTGTCCACGCATACGATCACGCGATCGATGCTCTGGCCCTGCGCCGCGTGCGAGGTCGACGCATAACCGTAGTCCAGCCGCTGAGGGCGCGCGAGGTCCAGCTCGAGGCGACGGCCGCCGTCGAGGTCCACGATCGCCTTCGAGGCCTCCACCTCGCGCACCGTGCCGAACTGTCCATTGAAGATCCGCTGGTCGCGGTCGGGAGCGCGGAACTGGATCCGATCGCCCCTGGCGAGGCGGCGCTCCTCGACTCTCGCAACGGACGTTCCACGCACTGCTCGCGGGTCGTATTCGAGGCGACGGCCGCCGCGGAGCTCGACGGTCACACGGTTTCGTTTCGCGTCCACGGCGACTGCGTGTCCCTCGGCGCCGGGTTCGATGCCGTGCTCCTTTACCGCACGAGTGAAGCGTACGTAGTCGCCGGGCTCGTAACTCCTCGCCAGGCGCAGCTCGGGTCGCGTCAGTCCCTTGTCGAGGGCGATCGGCACCTTGACGCTTTCCCGGGCCACACGTCCTTCGACGATGAACCGCTCTCGGATGAGCCGGTTGAGCTGTTGGCGCTCCTCGTTGCTCGGCGCCACCACGAGCGTTCGCTCGTCTGGGTGCTTCACCACTTCCTGGGCGATCGCGCGGTGCCGTTCCAGCGGATCCTTGACCTCGATGACGCGGCCGGCCTGGTCGAGCCGCGACACTGCGTCGCGCATCCGTCCTACGGCCGCGTCCCGGACGGCCAGCCGCAGGACCTCGTCCCGCTGCCGGCGGATCTGGTCCAGGCGCGCCATATCGAGTCCCGCGTCCGCGAGGTAACGGAAGGGACGGCCGGCCTCCACCGCCGCGTGCTGCCGGCTGTCGCCGACCAGCACCACCTTCGCTCCGATCTCGCGCGCGCGTTCCAGGATGGCCGCCGTCTGGCGCGTCGAGAGCATGGCCGCTTCATCGACTACCCACAGCTCGCGCCGGCCAGCCAGGGGCGCAACCTTCTCACCATTCAGCCTGGCGACGGTCACGCTGTAGATGCCGCCTTCGTTGAGCCGCTTCACCGCGCCAGTCGTCGGCGCGTAGCCTCGTACGCGCCAGCCCGCGGCTTCGGCCCGTTCCCGTACCGCGGCCAGCGTCGTGGTCTTGCCGGTGCCCGCCTTGCCCTCGACACCGAGGATCTGGTCACGCGAGGTGAGGATGTGACGGGCTACTCTCTCCTGGTCCGGCGCGAGCCCGCGCGAGGTTGGGGCCGCTGCAGGTTCGTTCGCCATGACTGGCGCGCTCGCGCCCTGACCCTCGCGCATGAGAGCGACGTTCCGCTCTTCGAGGCGGAGCATGTCCCAGGTCGTGTAGCGGCCGGAGGGAGCAGACACGTCCTTGATATCGATTAAGGACTGCTCGGACGCCTCGGCCGCGCGCACATCGTCGAGCGTTACCGACCCCATGCCATGCGCGAGTGCCTCGTTATCCACGTCGCGGCCGTGGAAGACGGCCTTGCGCTCAGTCACGTGCTCGATGGCGTGGGTCACCGACGCGCGCGCGCGCGCCGGAGCCTGCTCGAGGAGGCGGGCCACGCGGTCGGGCTCGCGCGCCGCCCGCGCACGGATGCCGGCGAAATCGATGCCCTGGTCTTTCGCGCGGGCCCGCCATGCCTCCACGACGGCATCGCGGTCGATGTCCTTGACCTTGGCACGGCGCGTCGCCTTCGCCGCGCGTTCCGCGTGTGCGGCGCCATCCAAACCGCGCTTCTCGAGGTAGCCCTCGATCTGGGCCCGGCGCTGGCTGAAGTGGTCGAGTTGGTGCTTCGTGAAGCCGCCAATGCCCACGCTCCCGTCGGTCCGCACTTCCACGGGATAGCCCAACCGCACGAGCCCGCGCGCCAGCTCGGCTCGGTAGGTCGCGGTCACGAGCTTCTGAGCGGCAAACATCTCCCGAGGCTCCAGCGCGCGCCACGCGCCATCTTTGCGCGGGGTCATGTTCATGACCACGACATGGGTATGGAGCTGCGGGTCGAGCCTTCGGCTGCTCTCGTGCTCGAATTTTGCCGCCACCATCTCGGCCGTCGTCTGCCGATCGCGGAAACGGTCCTTGGTCTGCACGTAGCGCTCCAGCTCCGCCAGGCTGCGGTCAACGGCGGTCCGGTGCGCATGTGTCACGCCTCCGTCGCCTTCAACGAGCGACATGAGGGACACGCTCTTGTCTGCGCTGCATGTGAAGTCCCATCCCGCACGGTGCTTGTCCGTGGAGGCCTCAGCGGCCACGAGCTGTTCGCCTTTGGGCGAGCGGCCCTCGAGCAGCGCATGGAAGTCGGCCTTGCTCACCTCGCCGCGAAGCCCGAGACGTTCGGCGCCCTTGCCGTACCACTCGCCCTTCCGTTCCTGCGTGTCGTGCTCGTAGTAGTCCCCGCGGCTGTACTCGCGCTGGTAGTAGTCACGGGCTTGGACGACAGAAAGGGCCTTAGACGCGCGGTACACGGGCCACTCTCTCTTAAGCGATGGACTCGGTTTCGAGTTCGGGGGCGGACTCAGGCCCGCCGAGCAGCGCCTTGAGCTGCTCGGCTGCCCTCTCTTGGGCACGGGTCTCCAGCTTTCGTGCCTCGTCCTCGCCGACCGCCCGGGCAAGCTGGGCCCTCACGAGGATCCCCGTCACGAGGGAGAGTTCTAGGATCTGCGGGGTGATGAGCTCGGCGACGCGTGCCGGGACCGGCACGGTGGCCGCAGGTTCCTCGCGCTCCTCGGCCCGGGAGAGGTCGCGAAGCACGAGACCTCGGACGTATTCGCTGAGCGAGGCACCCGCCTGCTGGGCGCGCACGGTGAGCCGTGCTTCCGTCAGCACGTCGACCCCGATCTTGATCTGCTTCAGCCGACCCATGCGACTTCTCCATTCAGCGACTGGCAACGAGTGTAGGGATACGCTCGGGACAGGCTAGGTCCGTTTCTCTGGCGGCATCGTAGGAGGGTGAGGCAAGCGCCGTACCGGCCGCCCCGCCACGGCCGTAAGCCGCGAAGTCACGGTAGGACGAGGAACTCGCCATTCGCGAGGCGGCCGAGGAGATGGCGTTGGTCAGTCATTTCTGACCGAGCAGAGTCGTTGGACGGGCAAAACTGACTGTCGGGCCGAACCCCCGTGGGCCCAAAGGTTGAGGCCGGTCATGCCAGGACTTGCGAGCTGTGGGCCCAAGTTGGGCCCAACGCAAGTGCGCGTCAGCGCACGGCCGCGTGCCTCCTTAGAGGCGTGACGTGTCGGCGACCGAGCAGTAGCGAGGGCGACGGGTTCCTAGTGATCGTTCGGAGCGGTCGGTCTGCGGCAGCAGGCGACGGCGGTCAGGACCAGAGCATGACCCTGTTCATGCGGGGCCGCCCTGTGGAGACCGGACCCGAGCACGTCATGCAACCGACGTTGAGTGTGGACCGGATCAGAGCGACTGCCGGGTATCGAGGGACAGACGTGTACGCCATCAACCGCTACAGCCGAGGGAGCTCTCTCGGCGATGGACCTCGCCGAGATCCTCAAGGGTACGGGTGTATCTCTCGGCGTGGGTTTGAACGATTCCTTGCGCGGTGTCGTGCTGGTCGAGTACGCGGTGGTGTTCGCACTCGCCCAGATGGATCGCACTAGGACAAGAGTGCCTCCTCGCTCACGCCAGTGTTGGAGAACGCCGGCGGCAGCGGTAGGCTAGGCTATCTCAAGCCATCCTGTAAGCAGCCGATGCGGCATCGGACGCCACATCAGCCGAACTTCCAAGAGTCACAGCGGGCCCTTCGTTGAGAACTGGAGGTAACTCGTGGAGAGTCTCAACGTCCCACAGACAGCCTTCTGTCTTTTCTACGCGATCTTCTGGGGGCTCGTAGCGAATGCCCAAATCCGCTGGAAAGCGTTTGACTGGCCACTTGCATGGGCCGGTCGAAGGCAAGAGGCGTACCGGCCTTCGAAGAAAAGACTGTGGCGCTCAATCTGGTACCTCACCGTCGTCCCTATTCTTCTTTTCCTCGTCATCGTCGCTCTGCTCACGTTACCGCCGGCACGCGGCACCGCTCAGTTCCTGCTTCAGCTTCTGGGGGCAGTGGTAGCGGCACACGCGGCGTTCGCGCCCTATCGCCTTTGGTTGTCAGGGATCGAGAAGCGCCCGAAGGACTTCTACTACGCTTCTTCCCTTCCGTCGTCTGCTCCAGATCCCCCCGATCCGGATGAGAGTGAATCGACCGACGCCAAGTCCAGGCCAGCAGCAGCCGACGGCAGGGCGGCCATGTACGCCTCCCAGCCAGGCTTGGAGCCTGAGCATCGTCTGGATCCGCGATGGGCAAGCACAAACTGGTGGGTCGGCGTCGGCTATATCGTGGTCAGCCTTCTTTTCGCCGCCTTGACGCACGTGTTCCGATAACGCGTCGCGCTTCCTCGTCGCAACGAGCAGAGAACAAGGGCGCATGCCGTCGAGCGGGCTAGGACGAGTACACAGCTCTATCTCCGGCCAATGACGGCCGCGTGGCTTCGGCGCCTGAGTGGGGCGACGGCGCGCGACCGCCCGCTCCAGAGGCGGACTGGACTGCGTCGCCACAGTGCGAGGACCTCGTGCTGCTGTGGCTGTGATACGTGTCCCTCTGCGTTGAGCCGTGGCTGACCCCCTGATCGAGAACGTGAGTCCGTACAGGCACCTCCGCAAGCAGGCGCCCCTTCGGGCACCACCGTCCCTAGAGAGGGCGGTTCGCTCGCGATTTAAGTGCGACTCGCTAGAGCGACAGGAACATGGCGGCGGACCAAGGACGCATGGCGTCACCGTTGAAAGCGCTCGTGGCGAAGGCGAAGCCGCAGTCACGAGGGCAACGTTGTGGATGACGCCACGCGATGCGTCCGCAGGTCCGGGGGAGGCCCCCGGTCGGGGGCCGCGGGCGGGTGGGCGCGGGGGGAATTGGGTATGCCCGCGAAGCGCACCTTTACGCCGGCCTCGCAGCCAAGCGCACTACTCAGGCGTGGTCGGCTGCCGCTCGTGAACGCCGTTCCCTACACCAGGCCGCGCTCCTTGAGGCTCACGTGCCGGCCATCCTCGCCGAGGATGACATGATCCAGGACCTCGATCCCGAGAAGCGTCCCCGCGGACACGAGGCGCCGCGTCAGGGCGATGTCCTCGGCGGATGGCTCGGGGTCGCTCTTTATGGATGGTTGTGAGCGACGACAAGCGCGGCGGCCGAGGCCAGCAAAGCCGGCTTGAAGATCTCGCGCGGGTGGACCAGCGACGACGTGAGA
>JBGPBZ010000063.1:0-13575 GCA_041481535.1 Dehalococcoidia bacterium
GACTATCGGGTGGAGGTCGCTCTTGCCCGTCTGCATCAGTGTGAGCAGCTCGAACGCCTCGTCCATCGTCCCGAAGCCCCCCGGCAGCAGCGCGAAGGCGTCAGACTCCTTGATGAACGTCAGCTTGCGGGTGAAGAAGTACTTGAAGTTGATCAGCTTCGCGTTGCCGTCTATGTAGATGTTCGGCTCCGACTCCAGCGGCAAGCGTATAGACGCGCCGAAGCTGTTCTCCGCCCCCGCCCCTTCGTGGCCCGCCGCCATGATCCCTTCCCCTGCCCCCGTGATGACCATCCAGTTCTGCTCCGCGATCGCCTTCGCGAACCTACGCGTGTAGTCGTACACAGCTTCGTTCGGCTCGGTGCGGGCGGAGCCGAAGATCGACACCTTGCGGTACTGGCGCCATTTGCTGAAGACGCGAAAGGCGTAGGCGAACTCTTTAATCGCGGCGTTGATCAGTTTCATCTCGCCGCGCTCCGCCTTGTCCCGTACGAGGCGAAAGGCCGTGATCACCATCTCCTGGACGAGGTCGGCGTTGGCGGTCGGCCCGGCGGAAGCGACCAGCTCTGCGATCTTCGCGTCGAGCTCAGGTTTTCCCGTGCTGTAGTTGCGGCGGCGCTGGGGCCGGAGTTGTCGGACCATTTGCTTGTGATTCGAGTTTAGCACCGGACAGGGCGTTTCACTGCGATGGATTTGTAACAGCGAGGTTGACACGGGAGTGTGACTTACATCACACCCCCGCGCCGACTCCAATCGTTACGCTCAAACCAATCGGAGGAGGTTTGACGATGCCCCTGGGTTTCTCGACCGAAGCGCTGGCCGAAGCGAGTGCTCGCCGCCCCTGGCGAGTGATCGGTCTCTGGCTGGCCGTACTGGTCGGTTCCTTCGTCGTGATCGGGACGCTGCTGTCTGGCGCGCTGACGACGGAGGTCCGCCTGACCAACAACCCCGAGTCTCAGCGCGCCGACACGCTGCTCAAACAGTGGCGCGGCCCAGATCACGATCAGGAGATCGTGATCGTACAGTCGCAAGATCTCACCGTCGACGATCCGGTATTCCAGACAAAGGTGAAGGACATATTCGGCCGGATTTCCGCGCTGGGTCCGAGCATCGTGCTCGGCGGCACGAACTTCTACCAGGGCGACGATCAGTCGCTCGCGTCCTCAGACAAGCACACAACGATCATGCAGTTCGCGATGACCGGCGACCGCCAGGACGCCCAGGACAACATCGACAAGTTGCTGGCGATCACCGATCCGCAGGACCAGGGCCAGTTCCACATCTTGAACGCCGGCCGCGCCGCCGTAAACGACGAAACGCAGTCGATCGCCCAGCACGACCTCGAAAAGGGCGAGACGATCGGCATCCCGATCGCGCTCCTCGTCCTCGTCCTTGTCTTCGGCGCGCTGACCGCCGCGATCATCCCAATCATTCTCGGCATCTTTTCGATCATCATCGCTATCGGCGTAACGGCTATCTTCGGCCAGGCGTTTCAGTTCTCGTTCTTCGTAACAAACGTGATCACCATGATGGGCCTCGCCGTCGGCATCGACTACTCGCTCTTCATCGTCTCGCGCTACCGCGAAGAGCGCGCCCGCGGCCTCGACAAGTACCAGGCGATCCACGCCGCCGGCTCCACCGCCAGCCGCGCCGTCTTCTTTAGCGGCATGACCGTCGTCTTCGCACTCTTCGGTATGCTGCTCGTCCCGTCGACAATCTTCCGCAGCCTCGGCGCCGGCGCGATCATCGTCGTCATCGTCTCCGTGCTCGTCTCGCTCACGCTGCTGCCGGCGATCATCGGCCTGCTCGGCGACCGCGTGAACTCGATCCGCGTCCCATACGTTGGCCGCGCGATCGACACTTTGAACTACGATCACCGCGGCGGCTTCTGGGACCGCATCACCCGCGTCGTCATGCGCTACCCCGTCGTCAGCATCTTCGCGGCCGCATTTGTGATGATCGCGCTGGCGGTGCCCTACCTCGACATCAATTCGGGCTCAGCCGGCGTACGCACGCTGCCCCAGAACACGGAGTCTTACGAAGCCTTCACGTTGCTGCAGAACGAATTCAACTTCGGCCTCACCTCACCCACCGAGATCGTCGTCCATGACGGCGACGTCACCCTACCGGCGGTACAGGGCGGGCTCAACAAGCTGAAGACATCTCTGGCGAGTGGCCCGCTCTACGGCCCGCCGGCATTCCAGGCGAGTCCTGACAAATCGGTCGGCCTGCTATCGGTCGCCATCAACGCAGATCCAACCAGCGACGCCGCGATCAAGGCCGTCCGCGACCTGCGCGACCGGCTTATCCCGGCCGCGTTCGCCAACACCGATGCCCAGGTCCTTGTGACAGGCCAAACGGCTGGCGGCATCGACTACATCGACACAACGAACGGTTACACGCCCGTTGTGTTTATCTTTGTGCTCGGCCTCAGCTTCATTCTGCTCACCATCGTCTTCCGCTCGCTCGTCGTTCCATTGAAGGCGATCGTGATGAACCTGCTCTCCGTCGGCGCCTCGTACGGAGCCCTCGTCCTCGTCTTCCAGAAGGGCTTCCTGAACGAAGTCTTTGGCTTCCAGCAGGTGGACGTCATCGAGGCCTGGGTCCCGCTCTGGACGTTCTCCATCCTCTTCGGCCTCTCGATGGACTACCACGTCTTCTTGCTCAGCCGCATCCGCGAGCGCTTCAACAAGACAGACGACAACAGGGAGAGCGTTGCGTTCGGCGTGCGCTCCACCGCCGGCATCATCACCGGCGCCGCCCTCATCATGGCCAGCGTCTTCGGTGGCGTTGCGCTGGGCGACCTCGTGATGTTCCAGCAGATGGGTTTCGGCCTCGCCGTCGCTGTGCTCCTCGACGCCACAATCGTGCGCTCCGTCCTCGTCCCCGCGGCCATGGAGCTGCTCGGCCGCGCGAACTGGTACCTGCCGCGCATCCTCTGGTGGCTGCCCGAAGTGCGCACGGAAGCCCCGGAGCCGCACCCGACGCTGCGCTCCGGCGCCGAGATTTCTTAACAGACAGCGACTGGAGCGATTGAGGGCGGGGCATTCTTTAGGCCCGCCATCTCTCTTTTCGCTCCCAGTTGGCGGACTAATCTGCGTGATTTACCCTTAGCACTGGCGCCTTCATCCGGCCGATCAGGTTCTTTCGTGTCCGATGGCCGCGCGGAGCGACATGCGTTTAAGCTTTTCCACCGAAGCCCTCGCAGCAGCGAGCGCTCGCCAACCATGGCTGGTAATCGGTATCTGGCTGACCGCAGTCGCCGTCTCAGCCGCGATCATCTTGACGCTCCTGTCCGGCGCGCTCACGACCAAGACACATCTGACGAACAATCCGGAGTCGGAGCAGGCCGATGCGCTGCTCAAGAAGTGGCGCGGGCCCGACCACGACATCGAGATCGTAATCGTCCAATCGCAGCAGCTAACCGTGGACGACCCGGCCTTCCAGGCGAAGGTCAACGACTTGTTCGCCCATATCGTCGGCTTGGATGTTGTCCTCGCCGGCGGCAACTTCTACACGAGCGGCGATGCAGCATTCGCCTCGGCTGACCGGCACACCACCATCATGCTGTTCGCCATGGCGGGCGACGAGCAGGAAGGCAAAGACAACATCGGCAAGCTGCTGACGATCACTGATCCGAAAGATCAGGGCCAGTTCCGCGTGCTTAACGCCGGCAGCGCCACGCTGGATGACGAAATCCAGAGCATCTCTGGGAGCGACCTCCGAAAAGGCGAAGCCATCGGCGCGCCGATCGCCCTGCTTGTGCTCGTCCTTGTCTTCGGCGCGCTCATCGCCGCGGGAATCCCATTGATCCTGGGTCTAGTCTCCGTCGTCATCGCCATCGCCATGACGGCACTCCTCGGGCAGGCCTTCCGGTTCTCGTTCCTGGTAACGAACGTGATCACGATGGCCGGGCTCGCCATCGGCATCGACTATTCGCTGTTCATCGTCTCCCGTTACCGCGAAGAACGCGCGCGCGGCCTCGAAAAGTACGACGCTATCCACGCAACAGGAGCCTCCGCCGGTCGCGCCGTCTTCTTCAGCGGCCTGACGGTCGTGCTGGCGCTGCTAGGGATGCTGCTCGTACCCTCCACGATCTTCCGCAGCCTCGGTGGCGGCGCGATCATCGTCGTCATCGTCTCAATGCTCGTCACGCTGACGCTGCTGCCGGCGATCCTCGGCCTGCTCGGCGACCGCATCAACTCGCTCCGCGTGCCCTTCGTCGGACGCGCCATCGACAGGCTCAACTTTGAGCGTCACGGCGGCTTTTGGGACCGCTTCACTCGCGCGGTCATGCGCTACCCACTGATAAGCCTCGTTGTGGCCTCCGGCCTCTTGATCGCCCTCGCGGTGCCAGTCCTTGACCTCAACTCAGGCTCAAATGGCGTCGGCACTCTTCCGCATTACACCGAGTCGTACGAGAGCTTCACCATCCTCCAGAACGAGTTCAACTTCGGAACTCTCTCGCCCACTGAAATCGTCGTGACGGATAACGATGTGAGCCGACCCGAGGTGCGTGACAGCGTCGCGAGCTTGCAGGCAGCGCTCGCGAGCAACTCCTCCTTGTACGGGAAGCCAACCTTCGACGCCAAAAGCGACAGGTCGATCGCCCTGATAACCGTCCCTATCAACGCAGACCCAACCAGCGATACCGCAACAAAAGCGGTCCGCGACTTGCGCGACAGACTCATCCCGGCCGCCTTCAGCGGCGCCGGCTCGCACGTCCTGGTGACAGGCGAGACGGCCCGCGAGATCGACTACGTCGACACGACGGCCGGTTATACGCCCGTCGTCTTCATCTTCGTCCTCGGCCTCAGCTTCGTGTTGCTCACCATCGTCTTCCGCTCGCTCATCGTTCCATTGAAGGCGATCGTGATGAACCTGCTCTCCGTCGGCGCCTCCTACGGAGCCCTCGTCCTCGTCTTCCAGAAGGGTTTCCTGAACGAGGTGTTCGGATTCCAGCAGGTGGATGCCATCGAGGCCTGGGTCCCGCTCTGGACGTTCTCCATCCTCTTCGGCCTCTCGATGGACTACCACGTCTTCCTGCTCAGCCGCATCCGCGAGCGCTTCCACAAGACCGATGACAACAGGGAGAGCGTGGCCTTCGGCGTGCGCTCCACCGCCGGCATCATCACCGGCGCCGCGCTGATCATGGCCAGCGTCTTCGGTGGCGTTGCCCTCGGCGATCTGGTGATGTTCCAGCAGATCGGCTTCGGCCTGGGCGTCGCTGTGCTCCTTGACGCCACAATCGTCCGATCCGTCCTCGTCCCCGCGGCCATGGAACTGCTCGGCCGCGCGAACTGGTACCTGCCACGCTTCCTCCGCTAGCTGCCCGAATTTCGGACCGAGGCGCCGCAGGAAGAGACAGAGTCGCCCGAACCGCAACCAACCCTGCGCCCTGGCACCGAGTCGTCTCCGTAAGCGCGCTATTTCTCCGCTCTTGCCTCGAGCATGAACTCGCCCAGCGGACGGCGTTGCTGGCCAGCGTCGTCAAAATTCGACGGATCGAGCCAGCCCTCAAGCGCCGAGCGTACAGCAGGCCATTCGCTGTCGATGATGGAGAACCAGGCGTTGTCACGGTTGCGCCCCTTATGCACCCAGTTCTGGCGGAATGTGCCCTCGTAGCGAAAGCCCAGACGCTCCGCCGCTTTCCAGGAAGGAGCGTTGTACGAGTTACATTTCCACTCGTACCGCCTGTAGCCCAGTTCGTCGAACGCTCGTCGCATCATCAGGTACATCGCCTCGGTGGCCGCTGGCGTACGTTGCAGCGCTGGCGAGTAGCTCAGGTGTCCCACCTCGATACTACCCATCGCCGGGTCGATTCGCAGGTAGCTCGCAAGACCGACCGGGCGTCCCGTTCCCACGAGAACGATTGTGAAGAACAGCGGATCTTCGCCTGTCTCGACTGAGCGCAACCACGTCGCGTATTCTTTGGTCGAAGCGAACGGGCCGTACGGCAAGTACGTCCAGTTTCTCCCCTCTATGTCCACCGAGTTCTCTTCGTGCAACGCCTTCGCGTGGCGCTCTGCCTCGAGCGGCTCCAGTCGGCAGAGCCGGCCCGCCATCAGTGTTCGCGGCGGTCGGGGTCTCGCAATCCAGCCGCGTACTGGCGCGCCAATGGGCTGACCCAACTCATTGAAGTGTTCAGGCACCGGTTGCGAAGCTGGCTCCATCGTTCTCCTTAGAGACGTTTGATTCTACGCGATTCCATGGTCCGAGTGGCACTCTTCCGCGGCCACTGACACAGCTCTGCCTTCAGGCGTACGCCCGCGCCGTATCATCTCCTCATGGGCCGCACGATCATGCACGCTGACATCGATGCGTTCTACGCTTCGATCGAACAGCTGGACAACCTGGAGCTGCGCGGCAAGCCAGTCGTCGTCGGCGGATCGCCCGAAGGCCGGGGCGTCGTCGCGGCGGCCTCTTACGAGGCGCGTAAGTTCGGCGTCCACTCCGCGATGCCGATGTCGCGCGCGCTGCGTCTCTGTCCCACAGCCACTCGCGTCTCCCCGCGCTTCGACCGTTATGGCGAAGTATCGCGCCAGGTCATGTCAGTCTTTCGCTCCGTGACGCCGCTCGTCGAGCCGTTGTCTATGGACGAAGCTTTCCTTGACGTCACCGGCCGCCACGCTGACTACGGCGGCGCGAGAGGTCTCGCCGAACACCTGAAGCGCGAGGTAAAAGCTCAGACCGGGCTCACTGTCTCGATCGGCGTCGGCACCAACAAGACCGTCGCCAAGATCGCCTCCGATAAGGAGAAGCCGGACGGCCTCTGCGTCGTACCGCCCGGCACCGAGACTGCGTTTCTCGCGCCGCTGCCAGTTCGCGCTGTCTGGGGCGTAGGCCCGAAGTCGGAGCAGGCGCTCGTCGCCGCCGGCTTCCGCACGGTTGGAGACATCGCTCGCGCCGCTCCTGACCACTTCGAAACGCTCTTCGGCCAGCGCGGGCGAGAGCTCTGGGAGATGGCCAACGGCCGTGACGACCGCGAGGTCATCACCGAGTACGAGCGCAAGTCCGTCGGTGCAGAGAACACCTTCCCCCGCGACTTGCCCGACGGCCCCGAACTGCGCGAAGAGATGACCCGCATCGCCGAAAACGTCGCGGAGCGGCTGCGCAACTGCGGCGCCCGCGCACGCTGCATCGCCATCAAGCTGCGTTATCGCAACTTCCACACGATCACCCGCCAGCTCACCCGCCCCGAGCCCACAGACGACGCGTTCGAGATCGCAGCGGCGGCCGGTCAGCTGCTCGACAACGTCACCAAAGAGGGCGACCTGTTCCGCCTGCTCGGGATCCACGCCTCGAAGCTCGCCAGCGGCGAGGCCGATGCGGGACAGATGGCCTTGTCCCTATCCGAGGCCAATGAACCGTAGCGGAACGGCTTTAGCCTTCCACCTACGACGTCGGTCCGTATCGGAGACTCACGTTAGCCGAAGAACAATCGGCTATGTGGAGGCCGGAAGGCGCTCCGCTACGGTTCAGGCCTTAGCTGACACGCTCGGGGTGCTCTTCCGACGGAGCTAACCCCGGGACGATTAGTCCCGACTCGCGGCGGTGCGTCTCGTGGTTGTGCGAGTGCCCGTGGTCATCGTTCGGGTCGCCGTGCGCCTGTACCGTCTGGATGAAGACGTTGGTGATTTGCGGGTCCCACTGCTTGCCCGCCCCATCCTTGAGGATCGAGAAGACTTCGTCCATCGGCATCGTCTCGCGGTACGGACGGTCCGTCGTCATCGCGTCGTAAGCATCCACAACGGCGACGATGCGCGCGCCCATCGGGATGCGCTCGCCCTTCAGTCCGTCGGGATATCCCTGGCCGTCCCAGCGCTCGTGGTGGTGATAGACGATCGGGTACGCGCTCATCAGGAAGCCCACCCGCTTGCAGATCTGCCCGCCTGAGTAGCAGTGCTGCTTGACGACGGCGTACTCTTCCGGCGTCAGCTTGCCCGGCTTCTTGAGAATCGAGTCCGGAACGACGATCTTGCCCATGTCGTGCAGCGCCGCGCCGAGGCGTACCGCTTCGATCTCGTGCGCAGGGAACAGCAGTTGTTCGGCGACGATGCCGGCGTACTCCGCCAGGCGGCGGCAGTGGCCGCCTGTATACGGGTCGCGGCTCTCGATAGCTTCTGTCAGGGCAAGCGCCGTCTCGAAAGCGAAGCGGGAGAGTGACTCGCGCTGGCGGACGCTGCGGATCGCGATTTCGGTCTGGTGGGCCAGGCGCTCCAGCCGAGCCAGCTCCTCCGGCCCGAACTCACGGACTTCCGGGTAGCAGATGACCAGCGCACCGTAGACGTCCTGGTCCAGCTCCACAGGTGCCGCGGCAGCGGAGACGAACCCCACGAGCGCTGCGAAGTCCTTCATCCGCTCGTAGCGCGGGTCTTCAAACACATTGCTTGAAAATGCGACGCGCCGGTGCAGCATCGCCCACCCGCCGACGCCCTCGCCGTACGGCGCGCCCTCCGGGAAGAGTTTCGTGAAGACTTCCTCCGGGAACCCGTGCGGCAGGAACGGCCGTTGTCCACCCCCGGTGCCGGGGATCGCGATCGTGCAGATCTTGGCGCCGGTGACTTCGGCCACGCGCTTCGTGATCTCGTTGACGACAGTCGGTTCGTCGGTGCCGGACATGATCGCCGTGTGGATCGAAGACAAAGTATCCAGCTCTTGCTCGCGGCGCAGGTTGCGCGCGCTGACCTCGCCGAGATCGCGCTCCGCTTCATCGAGGGCGCTGCGCTGCTGCTGGATACTCGCCCACTGGTTGAGAGAGACGGCGAGGAACAGGTACACCGCCGGCCAGCCGAGCCACAGCACGGGCTTCACGGAGTCATCAAAGTGGACTCCGGCGAGCGTCATCAGCGGGCTGCTGAAGATCGACGCGACGATCGCCAGCGTGGCAGCCACCCCAAGCGGATATCGGTACGCGACGAAGATGATCGGGATGAAGAAGAGCGTCGTGAAGGCGCTGGGAATCGTCCCATCGGCAATGATGAGACCACCGATAGCACCGGTCGCGACAAACGCCGCGCCGGCCGCCAAAATTCCCTTCCGGCCTGACTTATGGGCGGTTTCCAATGATTCCCTCTCCGAGCGGCTCATCGCTGAACCGTTTCTTACCCCGACATAAGCTGAGACGCGGCGTAAATTACCTCGTTACAACGAGTAGCTGTCGGAATGGTGAAAGTTCAGGATTCGTTGAGAGATGGTGGTCAACCGACCATTGAATAACCGCCTGTTTACGCTCAGTATCTGGCCCGTAATCCACTCGGCACGCGCAGATGCGAGAAATGCGACCGCGTTCGCGATGTCGGACGGCTGCCCAAGCCGCCCGAGCCCCTTCGCCATCGGGTAGCCTCGCATGATCTGTTCACCCTGCGCCGCGATCCAGTCCTTCGTTGCATCCGTCACCGTCGTCGCTGGTGATACGCAGTTCACCGTGATGCAGTTGCGCCCGGACTCCTTCGCCAGCGCCTTCGTGAAACCGATGACACCCGCCTTCGCCATCGAGTACGCAACGAGCCGCGGCTCCCCCACCCGCCCAGCGTCCGAGATGATACTAACTATCCGTCCCCAGCGCCGCTCGCTCATCCCCTCGATCACCGCGCGGCTGACGTTGAGCACACCGTAAGTGATTAGCCCCATCGTCCGGTCCCACTGCGCACGGTCCGTCCCGCCGAAGAACCCGCCCGCCGATGGCAGCGCGTCCTGCGCCGTCGCCGCTGGGATCCCCGCGTTGTTCACCAGTATGTCGACAGCGCCGAAAGCCTCTACTGCGCGCCGCACCCCCGCCTCAACCGACCCGTAGTCCGTCACATCAAACGCCACACCGATCGCCTCGCCGCCAGCCTTGCGTATCTCCTCCGCCGCTTCGTCCGCCCGCTCCTGGAAAAGATCGTTCACGACGATCCGCACGCCTTCCGCCGCCAGCGTTCGCGCGATCTCCGCCCCAATCCCACGCCCCGCGCCCGTCACCAGCGCCACTCGTCCGCCAATCCCAAGGTCCATGGTCTCCTCCTTCTTCCCAGTTCCCAGTTCCCAGTTCCCCGTATAATACGGCGGCCATGCCAGACAAACTCGCTATCGACGGCGGCCCGAAGACGCGCCTCGATCCGTTTCCCCATTGGCCTGTACTCGGGCCGGACGATCTCGAGGCGATGGCCGTAGTGGTTCGTTCGGGCAGGCTAACGCAACTCACCAATCCGGCCGTCGCGGGATTTGAGGAGATGCTGTGCTCCAAGCTCGGGGTACCAGGCGGACATTGTGTCGCCACCAGCTCCGGCACGACCGCGATACACACAGCGCTGATCGCCCTTGGCATCGATGAGGGCGACGAGGTTATCGTCCCCGCGCACACGTTCATCGCCAGCGCCACACCCGTCCTCCACCAGCGCGCTACCCCCGTCTTCGCCGACGTCGACGAGCACACGTTCTGCATCGATCCCGAAAGCGTCCGCGAACGCATTACCGCTCGCACGAAAGCTATCGTCGCTGTCCACCTGAACGGACATCCGGCAGACCTGGACTCGCTCATCGAAATCGCCAGGCCGCGCGGGATCGCCGTGATCGAAGACGCCGCGCAGGCCCACGGTGCGAAGTACAGGGGCCGCATGGTTGGGACGATCGGCGACGCGGGATGCTTCAGCTTCTGGGAGGACAAGATCATCACCACCGGCGGCGAGGGCGGCGCGATCATCGCCTCCGACGACGCGCTGGTCGATCGCATGCGCCGCATCCGGCACCACGGCGAAGGCCCGACGAACGTTGGGGGCGAGCGTGCCTACTACCACCTCGACCTCGGCTACAACTACCGGATGACTGCGATACAGGCAGCAACGGGCCTCGTGCAGCTTCACAAGCTCGACGAGTACCTCATCGCCCGCCGCCGCAACGCCGCGTATCTCTCGGAGCGATTGGACGAACTGCCGCACATCGATCCTCCGTTCGTCGCCGGCTACGCCGTGCACAGCTACTACAAGTACATCTGCCGACTGCGACCGGAGTCCGGGATCGACATCGCTCGCTTCGTCGCCGCCGTTGCTGCCGAAGGCCTGCCGATCTCCCGCCGCTACCCAACGCCGCTGCCGCAGCAGCCCGTCTTTCGCAACCTCGGCCTCTCCGGCGCCCCCTGCCCGGTTGCCGATCGCCTCGCAGACGAGCTGTTCACGCTGCTCATCCACCCAACGGCCTCAATCGAAGAGATGGACGACTACACCCGCGCGATCATGAAGGTACTCGGCGCTCTCGCCCGATAGCCGCCATACTGCGAGCCGCCGACGGTCGTTCTCGTCTTGCACAACGTCCGCCGCCGCGCGAGTATCAGCCTATGACCCCCGGACGCCGCCGTGGCCGCTTACCCCGCCTCCGCCTGCCCTTCCGGAGCGAGCCGGACCCCGCCCAGCTGGCCACGCCCCAGATGGGCGGCGTCGGCGCCGCGGCAACGCCGGAGCTCGCGCCCGGCCGCTTCAACGAGAGCCTCCGCGCCTTCCAGCACCGCAACTACCGGCTGTTCTACATGGGCCAGAGTATCTCGCTCATCGGCACCTGGATGCAGACGATCGCCCAGGCCTGGCTCGTTCTGGAGATCACCGACTCGCAGGTCGCCGTCGGCGTCGTCACGATGCTACAGTTCCTGCCGATCATGCTTTTGGTGCTCTTCGCCGGCGTGATCGCGGACCGTGTCCCCAAGCGCAACTTCCTCGTCCTCACGCAGACTCTGGCGATGGCCCAGGCCGCCATCCTGGCTGTGCTCGTCTTTACGGGCGGCGTCGAGCTCTGGCACGTCTACGTCCTGGCCGTCATGCTCGGCCTCGCCAACGCGTTCGACATGCCCACGCGCCAGGCCTTCGCGATCGAAATGGTGGGGCGCAAGGACTTGATCAACGCTGTCGCCCTCAACTCCGGGATGTTCAACGGCGCGCGGCTGATCGGCCCCGCGATCGGAGGCTTCATCATCTCCGCGTTTGGTGTCGAAGCCGTCTTCACGATCAACGCCATCAGCTTCGTGCCCGTCATCTTCAGCCTGCTCGCCATCCGCCAGGCCGAGCTCTTCACGCGCGAGCGTGCCACCACGGCCGTGAACCCGTTCGCCGAGCTGCGCGAAGGCATCTCGTACGCATTCCGCACGCCATCGATCCTGCTCATCATCGTTCTCGTCGCGATGATCGGGACGTTCGGCTACAACTTCACCGTGATGCTGCCGCTGCTCTCCAAGTACGTCCTGAACGAGGGCTCCGTAACATTCGGCTTCCTGACGGCGGCCGTCGGGCTTGGCTCACTGGTCGCGGCTCTGTCGCTCGCGGGGCGGAAGAGACCAACGCTCTACCAGATGTTCGTGGGCGCGATCATCTTCTCTATATTCCTCGGCGCGGTCGCCGCTAGCTCAAACGTTTACATCACGCTCATCTGCCTGATGATCATGGGCGCCGCGGGCACGGTCTTCGCGACGACAGCGAACACCTCGATCCAGATGGCTACCCCCGACGAGCTTCGCGGACGAGTTGTCTCGCTCTACATGCTGCTCTTCGCCGGTTCTACTCCAATCGGCGGCTACCTCCTCGGCGTTCTTGCCGACACGATCGGCACCCAGAACGCGATCGGCCTCTTCGCCGCGCTGTGCGGCGTCGGCGTCGCAATGGGCGGCCTCTACTACGCCCTCCACCGCTCCGACGTCCAGCGCACCGCCGACGCCCACGCGCCCGCCAAGTCCGCCGCCTGACTCAGCTCGCGTCAGACTTCTTTCGCGCGGCCTTTGTGACCTTCTGGCCCCACGGGCAACCGTTCAAAAGCGGGCACCCTTCGCACATCGGCCGCTGAGCGCGACACAACCGACGTCCGTGCTTGATAAGCAGGATATGAAACGGAAAGACCATCTCGGCCGACAGCATCGACTCGAGAATGTCGTGCGTCTTCTCTGGCGTCGCGCTTTGCGAAACGAGGCCGAGCCGTTGCGCGACGCGGTGCACGTGCGTATCGACAGGCAGCGCCGGCCTCCCGAACGAAAACAGCAGCACGCACGCGGCCGTCTTCGGTCCCACCCTCTTCAACTCTCGCAGCCAGGCCTTCGCTTCGTCCAGCGGCAGCTCGTTCAGAAAGTCCAGCTCGAACGAGCCGCGCACCGCCCACACCGCCTCCAGCGACGCCTTGATGCGCGGCGCCTTCTGCTTCGCCAGCCCGCCCACCGCGATCTCCGCCTCGATCTCCTCAACCGGCGCCTCCATCAGCGTTCGCCAGTCCGGGAACCGCTGGACCAGCCGCATGAACGCCCGCCCGGAGTTCGTGTCCGTCGTATTCTGCGACAGGATCGTCAGCACCAACTCCGCCATCGGATCGTGATGCGGCCGCCACACCGGCTCCCCGTAGAGCGCCGTCAGCCGGCGCACAATCTCCTCCGGCGTCAACTGCGCTTTAGAGCGGACACGCTTCTTCTTGGTGGCCATCACAAATCCGCGTCCGCAGTCCGCGGCTAATTTCCCGTCACCGAGAAGTAGTTCCAGACCGCCGACGACACCGCCGCGATCGGATGTGCACCACCCCCCCACCACCCCCAACACCAACAAAAAAAAAAACGCAACCCGCCCCCCAACAACA
>JBGPBZ010000064.1:0-13573 GCA_041481535.1 Dehalococcoidia bacterium
CGACGTAAACGACTATCCGCTGCTCACCATTGGCCCGAAGGTAGAGCATCACCCGGCGTTCCCGGCGCGCGTGAATTACGGTGTCGCACGCGTCGTCTCTCACGAGCGGATGGATGTGCGCGTGTGGGAGCGCGGGGCGGGTGAGACCCTGGCCTGCGGAAGCGGCTGCTGCGCGGCGATGGTCATGGCGCACCTCCACGGCTACATTGGCGATCGAGTCGACATAACACAGCCCGGCGGTCTGCTGACCGTCGAATGGGACGGCCGCGGCGACGTGTACCTGACCGGCCCAGCCGAGTTCATCTTTGAAGGGGAGTGGCCGGAGTGATCGACAAGAAGGAACGCGAGCACCTGATCGAGCGTTACGCGGAGGGCCCGTACGCGCTGAGAGAAGCGCTGGCGAAGGCGCCGATGCAAATGCGGAAGTGGCGGCCGGAGCCCAACGAGTTCAGCGTCCACGAGATCATCGTGCACTGCGCCGACTCCGAGACAAATTCGCACGGGCGCATCCGCTACCTATTGACTGAAGACAACGCGACGATCATCGGATACGACCCGGACGTCTGGGCGCAGGCCTTCCACTACATGGATCACCCAATCGACGCGGCGCTGCTAACGGTCGAGGCCGTGCGCTCGAACACGGTGCCGATCCTGCGCCGCGCGAAGGACAGCGATTGGGCGAAGTCCGGCACGCACACAGAGTCCGGTCCATACTCCGCCGAGGATTGGCTGCGAATCTACGCCGCCCACTGCCACGACCACGCCGAACAGATCGAGCGCGTGATCGAGGCGTGGGGCCGGTCGCACGCGTAGTCACGTGTTCGACAACAGCGTCAGCATCCTCGAGATCATCGCCCGGACGGCGATCGTCTACGGCGCGATTCTCGTCGGCCTGCGGCTGGGCGGCAAGCGCGAGATTGGCCAGATGACGGCCTTCGACCTCGTCGTCATCCTCCTCATCGCTAACGCCGTACAGAACGCAATGGTTGGATCGGACGTCTCGGTGACCGGCGGGTTAGTCGCCGCGCTTGTGCTGCTCGTCTTGAACTACGGCCTCGGCTTCGCGAGAGAGCGCGTCCCGTTCTTGCGTCGCGCGGTGCAGGGGGAGCCCACCCTGCTGGTGTCTCACGGGCAGTTCCTCGAATCGCATCTACGCAGCGAAGGGATCGACGATGACCTCGTGATGATGGCGATCCGTGAGCACGGCGTCGGTGAGCTGAAGGACGTCGAGATGGCGGTTCTGGAGACGGACGGCTCGATCAGCATCGTCCCTCGGAACTCGAACATGGTGCGCACGCGCAAGCACTCGCGCTTCGTGAAGCGCGGTCCCTAGGCAACCCACGGCGCGCGCACGAGACGGCGGGTCACCTGATCGACCGACGTAACGCCACACAGCGCCATCGCCCACTCCAGCTCGGTGCGGAGGAGCGACAGCACTTGCGAGACGCCCGCCTCGCCGTTGGCCGCCAGCCCCCAGATGTACGGCCTGCCGACCAGCACGGCCTTCGCGCCTAACGCCAGCGCCTTCAAGACGTCCGTGCCTCTCCGCACGCCGCCGTCCACGATGACGTCCAGCCTCCCGCCAAGGGCATCGACGATCTCCGGTAGCACCGTGATGGTCGCGGGTGAGCCATCCAGCTGACGGCCACCGTGGTTGGAGACGACGATCGCCGCGGCGCCGTGATCCGCGGCGAGGACCGCGTCTTCCGGCGTCAGGATGCCCTTCACGATCACCGGCATCGATGTGATCGACTTCAGCCAGCCGATCGTGTCCCAGGTGAGCGTCTGGTCCATCAGACTCGCCGCGTAGGCTGAGATCGCCGAGCCCTGCGACTTCATCGGGATTGACGACATGTCGATCTCCTGCACGAAGTTCTGGGGGATGACGTCGTCCGGAAACTCGAGAACGTGGCGCAGATCACGCTCACGCCGTCCCAGGCGCGGCACGTCGACGGTGAGGCAAAGAGCACGGAAACCCGCTGCTTCCGCTCGCTTCACCAGCCGCTCAGTGACGCCCTTCTCGGAGTAGCAGTAGAGCTGAAACCACTTCGGCCCGTCTGCGGCAGCGGCCACGTCTTCGATGGAGATGCTGGACATTGTGCTGAGGATCATCACCGTGCCCGCGGACTTCGCGGCCCTGGCTGTCGCCGCCTCACCCTGCGGGTGGGCGAGCTTGTGCATCGCCACCGGTGCCAGCATCACCGGGAAGGGTAGCGCCTGGCCCAGCACGGTAGTCGATGTGTCGATGTTCGAGACGTCGACAAGCACGCGCGGCCGAAAGGTGATCGCCTCGAAAGCGGCGCGGTTGGCCCGGAGTGTGACCTCGTCTTCGGCGCCGCCCGCAATGAAGTCGAAGATGGGGGCTGGCAGCTTCTCTTGGGCCAGCGGTTCGAGGTCGTGGAGGTTGAGGTAGGCCACGCTTATCGCGACGCAGCGCCCTGGCCGACGATCTGCGCCGCGACCTCGCCGATGTCAGCTGGCGAGTCGACGATCGTGGCGCCGGCTGCCCGGAGCGCTTCTTTCTTGGCCTTCGCCGTCCCCGCCTCGCCAACGATGATGGCGCCGGCGTGGCCCATCCGCCGGCCGGCGGGAGCGCTCGCCCCGCCGATGAAGGCGACTACGGGCTTCCGCATTTCGGAGCCGATGAACTCGGCCGCCTGCTGCTCGGCGACACCGCCGATCTCGCCGATGAGGATCACCGCATCCGTGCCGGGGTCGTCGTTGAACATGCGCAGCGCTTCCACCTGTGTCGTGCCGATGATCGGGTCGCCTCCGACCCCAACACACGTGCTCTGGCCGATGCCGCGCTGCGTGAGCTGGGCGACGGCCTCATAAACGAGTGTGCCGGAGCGTGAGATGACGCCGACGCGGCCCGGCATGAAGACGTGGCCGGGCATGATGCCAACGCGCGCCTCGCCGGGGGTGATGACGCCGGGGCAGTTCGGCCCGATGAGGGTGAGGCCCGAGCCGCGCAGGTATCGCTTGACGCGCACCATGTCCAGCGTCGGCACGCCCTCGGTGATGCAAATGATCACGGGCACCTCAGAGCTCGCCGCCTCGAGAATGGCGTCCGCCGCAAACGGCGCGGGCACGAAGATGAGCGAGACGTTGGCGTTCGTCTTCGCAACGGCGTCTTTCACCGTGTCGAAGACGGGAACGCCCTCCGCTGTCTCACCGCCGCGGCCGGGCGTGACCCCGCCGACGACGTTCGTGCCGTACTCGATGCAGCGACGTGTCTGGAACGAGCCTTCTTTGCCGGTGATCCCCTGGACGATCAGTCGCGTGTCTTTGCCGACGAGAATGCTCACGCAAGAGCCTTGCTGTGTACGTGCTGCTTCACCCACTCGCCGATCTTGTCTATCGCCTGCTGGCCCTCGGGGAGCATCGGCGCGAACACCTGGAAGACGTGAATCATCTCGTCCCACACCTCGATCGTGACGTCCACGCCGGCGGCCTTCGCGCGCTCAGCGTAGCGGCGTGAGTCGTCGAGCAGCACTTCGCAATCGCCGACCTGGATCAGCATCGGCGGCAGACCACTGTAGTCGCCGTAGAGTGGCGAGACGAGCGGATCGGTGAGCGAGGCACTGCCGGCGTAAAGCTTCGCCATCCCGTTCAGCGGGTCGACGACGATCATCGGGTCCGCCTCGGCGCGCGTCTTCATCGTTTCGCCTGTCGCGGCTAGGTCAGTCCACGGTGAGAGCATGACGGCAGCGCCCGGCAGCGGATCGCCTGACTTCTTCAGCGCGAGGAGCGTCGCTCCCGCCAGCCCGCCGCCGGCGGAGTCACCGGCGATCACGATCGTCTCTGGTCGCACGCCTTGCTTCAGCAGCCAGCGGTATGTGGTCGTCGCGTCCTCAACCGCTGCGGGGAACGGGTTCTCCGGCGCGAGACGGTAGTCCACGCTGAAAGCGCGCGCGTTGGAAGCGCGGGCGATGCGGGAGACCATATCGGCATGTGTGTTGAGTGAGCCGATCGAGTAGCCACCGCCGTGTAGGTAGAGGAACGTGGTCTGATCGGTCGAGTTCGGCGCCGTAATCCACTCGCCGGGGACGCCGTCAGCGTTGGCGGGCTCGCGCTTGATGTCCGGCGCCACCTTGAACATCTGGGCGAGCGTTTCGAATCCGGCGCGCGTCTCTTCGATGGACGGCTCGCGGATGGGTCGGTTCTTGAGCAGGTCGAGGATCGGTTGTAGCTGCGGACTGGCCATGTGTGTTGGCTCCTTTCGTGTCTGGGGCAGATGTTCGCGCGGCGCGGGCGTGATGTCAATCGACGACTAGGAAACGTTGATGCCGAGCGCCGGTAGGATCTCGTCCGCCGCCCTCGGGTGCTTCTCCGCAAACGCCCACAGTAACCCGAAGCAGCCGGACACCATCATATCCCCGTGCGGCACCGCAAAGTACGGCTTGAGCCGCGAGCCCCTGAGTTTGCCGCGCTGCGGCCCCGTAACGGCGACGACCATCGGTAGGGGCGTCCGCCGGCGGGCGGACTGCGCCCTGGGCGGGGCCGCGTAATACACCCCGTGCCCCTTGCTCCCGAAAACCTCTTCGTGACGGAGCGTCCTCGCGATCAGCCGCTCCGTGAAGTCTTCGATCTGGGCGCCGGTGACCTCGCCCGTGTGGTGCTCGTACAGCGAGATGACCTGCGTCCCGTGCAAGTGGAAGGCAAGCGCGTGCATATTGCCGAGGTTCAGCACAACTTGCTCGTCCTCGCCGCCCACCGCCGGGTCCTGCAGCGCGCCGAGCGCTGCCGCCGGACCGGTGTCGAGAAAGACCGTCGGGACGTCGATATCAACGGAGGCGAGCAAACTGCGGGCGCGCGTGAGGTAGTCCGGCACTTCGTCGGGGAGACAGGCGAAGGCGCGCAGGTCGTTGCGTCCTTCGACCACGCGGCGGAGGTGCTCGAAGCGGAAGAGGCGGTCGGAGTAGCCCGGCGGCGCAGCCCCGTGATCGAGGCAGCCGAGGGCGAGCCCGTCAAAGTCGCCCGAAACGTCGAACGCGGAGAGTGCCGTGCGGATCGCCGCGAGGTCGAGGTCGCGCAGCACAACGTGATCCGCGTCCAGCCGCGCGATCTCGTCTTCGGAAACCAGCGTCACGCCCATCGCCTCAACGTTCGACAGGTCATCGTCGAACGTCATCGCTGCCTCCCGCGTCGCGAAGGCCGGAAGTCCGGCGCGCAGGTGGTCTTCGAGCGCCCAGTGAGACGGCCCGCCGCCCGCAATCGTGCCGCTGATCGCGACTGCGCGGCTTTCCGTGGTGGCGCGCCGAACGTGTCCCGCCGCGATCTGCGTCGGCGACGGCATGATCAGCTGCAGCGCGTTCTCGATCGGCTGCGCGGAATCGAAGAGGAGGATGTCCTGTGTGCCGGTGCCGACGTCGATCGCAAGAATTCGCATGCGTCGATTATAGGAACTGCGCCGACGATCGGACGCTACGCCGTAATCCGCTCGACGCCGGTCATGTACGGCCGTAGAACCTCCGGAATCGCAATCGAGCCGTCCGCCTGCTGGTAGTTCTCGATCACCGCAATCATCGTGCGCGGGAGCGCCAGGCCGGAGCCGTTCAGCGTGTGCGGGTGCTCGGGCTTGCCGCCTTTCTCTTTACGGAAGCGAATGTTCGCCCTGCGCGCCTGGAAGTCGGTGCAGAGCGAGCACGACGACACTTCCAGCCACTCATCCGAGCCGGGCGACCAGACCTCCACGTCGTACGTCTTGGCTGCGTTGAACCCGAGGTCTCCCGTGCAGAGCTCGACGACCCGGTGGGTGAGGCCCAGTGCCTCTGCGACCGCTTCCGCCTCGCTGGTGAGCTCTTCGAGGGCGGCGAGCGAACCATCCGGCTCGACGAATCGGTACATCTCGACCTTGTCGAACTGGTGGCCGCGCTTGATGCCGCGCACGTCTCGCCCCGCGGACATCTTCTCGCGCCGGAAGCACGGCGTGTACGCCACGTAGTCTAGCGGCAGCGTCCCCGCCTCAAGGATCTCGTCGCGGTGCATGTTCGTCAGCGCGACTTCAGCGGTGGGGATCCACCAGAAGTCTTCTTCGGCGTCGTGGTACATATTCTCCCCGAACTTCGGGAGCCATCCTCCCGCCCAGAGGTTCTCTTCCTTGATCATCGCCGGCGGGTAGACCTCGCGGTAGCCGCGCCCGCTGTGGAAGTCGACCATCCAGTTGATCAGCGCTCGCTGCAGATGCGCGCCTTCGCCCTTCAGCACGTAAAACCGGCTGCCGGCAAGCTTTGTCCCGCGATCAAAATCGATGATGTCGAGCGCCTCGCCGAGTTCCCAGTGTGGCTTCGCCTTGAAGCCGAGGTCGCGTGGCTCGCCGGACTGGCGCCTCACGACGTTGCCCGATTCGTCCGGGCCATCGGGCGCAGAGTCGTCCGGAACGTTCGGAATCTGCAGCATCACCTCGCGCAACTGCTCGTCCAGGATCTTAAGCCGCATCTCGAGCTCGCCCAGCTTCTCGCCGAGGAACGTGGAGCGCGCCATCAGGTCAGAGCGGCGGTGTTCGGCGTGCTTCGCTTCCTTCGTCTCGGCCGTCTTCATCTGGCGCGCCATCTCGCCGATCTCCTTGGAGAAAGCGTTGCGTTCCGCGCGCAGATTCTCGACCTCCGTCAGCAACCCCCGCCGCTCCGTGTCGAGGGCAATCGCGTCGTCGAGCGGCGCCTCCGTGTGGCGCCGCTCAAGCGACCGCCGCACGAGGTCAGCCTGTTCGCGCAGAAGCTGGATGCTGAGCATGCGTATAGCGTCGAGGGTCAGGCGTCGAGGGTCAAGCTAGGTGGTGGAAGAGTGACATTTGGCCGTTCGTCCTGAGGAATCGAAGGAGCAAACTACATCAGCGGAGGCTGAGGAATCGAAGCGGTAGCGCTCCTAGGAGGTCAGGCGTCAGGCGCCAGCCGCGCCCGCACCTCTTCTATCGCCACCAGCGCCAGCTGCCGGACGTCCTCCGGAATCGCCGCCGTCACCCCGCAGCCAGCGACGTCCATCGGCGCGTTCTCCCGCAGTTCCGCAGAGGTCACCCAGTTGAGTGTCGGGTCATCAATCGTGTGGTGTGCGGCGTCTTCGATCGGCCGGACGAAATAGATGAGATCGATGTGCTGGTGCGGCTCATCGGGGCCCGGGATGTCTTCGAGAAGAATCCTGTATGGCACCGGGAGCTGCTCCGGGTAGGCGAACCGCAGGTACGGCGACGTCGACACGATTTCGCAGACAAGCCCCGTCTCTTCCTGCACCTCGCGCAGCGCGGCCTCCGTTGGCAGCTCGTCCTCTTCGATGTGCCCGCCCGGCGGCATCCATTGCCCAAGCTTCCTGTGCCAGTGCAAAAGCGTCGCGTCTCCGCGCACGACAAACGATGTGGCCGTGAAGTGCCGCTTCACGACGCCGGCCACTCCGTCTCCAGCCAGGCGACAAGGTCGCGCGCGAAGGCGTCGAGGCGCAGCGTCAGCGCATCGGGGTCGGCCTCGAACGGCGGCCCCCTCTCATCCCAGTGCTCGACGGTGTCGATGATCCACGTTTCGTCCGGATCGGTGATGCGAGGGCGCAGGTCGGCGCTCGACACGGGGTACTCGCGCCCGGCGAGTAGCTCGCGCGCCTTCATCGCCAGGATGGCGAGCTTGGCGGAGTAACGCAGCATGCGTGCGGTGCGCTGGGTAAGGAAGTTCGCCCAGTGTTCGTCCATCATTTCGTAGAGCGGCTCGCGATGGTAGAGCCGGTACCGCGACTCGAAGCTGATGTTGAGCGCGAGAATCCGCAGCTCGTCGATGATGTGCTCGCGGGTCAGCGGCGGCGGTTCGAAGTCGCCGTACAGCGGCACAAGGCCGAAGTGGAACTGCGGGCGGCCTTCGGACGGGTGCTGGCGGAGCTCCGCCTCCGTGCGTACGTACGTCGACCAGTCCTTGCGGCCGCTGAAGATCGTCTTCAGGCGCAGCAGCAGGTCGTCGTCGAGCCGCTTCATCACGATGATCATGTCGTGGTCCGACCAGGGCTTGGCCTCGCCGCGCGCCCACGATCCGTGCCAGTAGACGGCGCGCAGGTCATCGCCGAGCGTGGCGATTAGCTGGTCGAGCACTTCTTGCACTTCGGGTGGTACGTCTGGGCGAGTCATCGTTCCACAGAATATCAGGCGAAAAGGCGCCGAATAGTGCCACTTACATCTTCGATATTGCGCGCGGAGGGTCTAACTTCTCCTCAGCGATGCTATCGAAGGTCAACAGCTGCGCAGTAATCGGCCTCGATGGGGAGATCGTCGAGTGCGAGGTTGACGTGGTGAACATGGGCCTGGTGAAGTTTGCGATTGTGGGTCTGCCAGACACGGCCGTGAACGAAGCGAAGGAACGGGTGATGTCCGCGATCCGGAACTCCGGACTGCGATTCCCACCGCACAAAATCACAGTCAATCTCGCACCCGCCGATCTCCGCAAGGAGGGTCCTGCCTACGACCTGCCAATCGCAATCGGCATCCTGGTCGCATCCGGCCAGGTACCGGAGCCGCGTCGCGATTCGGTGTTCATCGGTGAGCTTTCGCTGGACGGCCGGCTGCGCCACACGAACGGCGTGCTGCCCATGGTCGGACTCGCGCGCGAGCACGGATATACGACGGCGTTCGTGCCGGACGTGGACGCGCACGAAGCAGCTCTCGTCGAAGGCGTACAGGTGATCCCCGTCGATTCGCTGAGATCGTTGACACAGCACCTGCGGTTCGATGAACAGATCGAAGCGTTCGTCCCAAAGCGTGGGGTCAACCTCAACGAGACCGCGCCGCCGGAGGGTTCGGACTTCCGCGACATCAAGGGCCAGGAGCACGTCAAACGCGCGCTGGAGGTCGCGGCGGCCGGCGGGCACAACGTCCTGATGGTCGGGCCGCCCGGCTCCGGCAAGACGCTCCTCGCGCGGGCGATGCCGGGCATCCTGCCGCGCATGACCCCCGACGAGGCGCTGGACGTGACGAAGATCTATAGCGTGGCGGCGATGCTGCCGACGAGCACTCCGCTCATGCACACAAGGCCGTTCCGTGCGCCGCACCACACCATCTCGCACGCGGGGCTGGTCGGCGGCGGGCGCAACCCCAGGCCGGGCGAGATTACCTTGAGCCACCGCGGCGTACTCTTCCTCGATGAGCTGCCGGAGTTCGCGCACTCAGTGCTGGAGTCGATCCGCCAGCCCCTGGAGGACCGTGTGGTAACAGTGAGCCGGGCGGCCGGCAACGTCACCTTCCCCGCGAACTTCACGCTCGTGACCGCGATGAACCCGTGTCCGTGCTAGGTGAGACTACGCAGTCGAAACGGTAGTGAACGATCGCCTTGGCGGATTTCTTGCCGTCTTCGAGCGGCGTTGTTTGGATCTCGATCTTCGACACCAACAGCGTGACCACCTCGTGCCACTGCGCATGGCTGAGCCCCGCAGCCAAGCGATCGCGAAGCTCGCCCAGGAGATCGTCACTCATTGGAGCTGGGGTGGGTAACACGACGGCGTTCATCTGGTGGAGGAGGCCCTCGATCTCGGCGCACTCCTTGTCGAGCTTTTGCTGCCGTCGGCCAAGCTCGTTGCGGTCGAATTGCGCGTCGAGATAGAGATCGAGCAGACGGTCCCGCTTAGACTGGAGTTCGTCTAGTCGGCACGACAGGGTTGTCCGTTCGGCCTCCTTCGCGGCAGCCGTCGCGTCGCGTTCGTGATCGTACCCGCGCGCGAGTTCGTCGATGATGTCACCGGGGTTGAGCAACCAACGCTCGATATCGGACTTGACGGTTGATTCCAGAGAGTGTCCCTTCACGCTCTTGCCGGGACAGCGCCCGGCGTGGGGGCCGCGTGCCACGAGCTGGCCGTTACATCGATACCAGACGTCGTCATGGTGGACGGACCCTGTGTATTTGAGGCCGCAGGTCGCGCAGACGATGAGCGATCGGAGCAGGTAAACCCTGCACTCGTTGGCCGGCTTGCGCCTGCGCGTTCGGCGGCTCTCCTGAACTGCTGTCCACAACTCGCGCGAGACGAGGGCTGGCACGGTCACCGGGATGATCGGCTTCCCGGTGCGGTTCGGATGCTTCCCGTAGCGGTATTCTCCGTAGTAGGTGGTGTTCTGCAGCAGCTGGGCCACTCGGCCGGGCCGCCAGACGCCTTGTGTGGACTTCTTGCGAACGGCCCGGCCCGCGAGGGCGTATGAGGTTGGCACATGTAAGGCGTTCAGTTCGGCCGCGATGCGGCCGTCGCTCCAGCCTTCATAGGAACGGTTGAAGATCTTAACGACGAGATCGGCTGTGGTCAGCCCCGCCCATATCACTGCCTCGTCCAGGACTAGCCGTGCAGAGTGGCGTTCTCCTTCCAGCGCGTAGCCGAAGGGGACGATGCCGCCGGGGAAACGACCCTCCTTGACAGCACGCTCCATTCCCGCCGCTGAGCGCTGCATAAAGGCTCTACGTTCTTCGGCTGCCATAGCCACGCGGATGTGATACTCAAACGGGCTGCTGACGCCCTCCGTGATCGAGCGCACGATGACTCCGAGTCGCTCCAGTTGACGCCAGACCAAGAGAGGGTCGACATCATCGCGGCCGAGCCGGTCGATGCGGTAGACCCACACCTCATCAAAGAGGCCTTTGGCAGCATCTGCCATCAGCTGCCGTCCGCCCGGCCGTTCGCCCATCGGAATCGTCCCAGAGACGCCGTCATCGACATAACGTTTGATTAGCTGAACGCCGGGCTCATGCTGCAGGCGCCGGGCCAGTTCTTCGGTCTGCGTCTGGATCGTCGCGCGATCGCGCTGATCCTCAGAAGAGACTCGCTCGTAGGTAGCGATCCGTTTCTTTCGCTCAAGCATTCTTGCCTCCTGACTGCGGGAGGCGCCCAGGAAGTCCGAGGACAACTCGCAGCGTCGCCAACATTGCGTTCCGGTCAGGACGGTAGTAACGCTCTACTACTGGATTGTCAGCAAGTCGGCCCAGTCTGGCTCCGGAATCCATGTCTAATTGAGCACTAGATCTAGACGAGCCTCTATCTCGGCATATTCAGACTCGGCTAATTGACGAGCGGCTTGTGTGTTCGCAGAAAGAACTCGCTGCCGCAAACCTTTTAGGACGGCCTCTCTAAAGAAGTGCAGGGCCTTCGGATCGCGAGTAACGGCGACGATCCGTGCGCGGCTCATATCTGGGTCGGGCAACTGCAGGGCCAGGATCGGAGCTACCATTTGAGACAATGGTAGCTAACAGAGAGTGTCGGTTACCTCCCGCTAATCGCCCGTTCAGAGTGTCAATTAACGCGGGCTAATTGACGCTTTGAGACACGCAACTTCCTAGGCAAGTGGATCTTCAAGTTCCCAGGTTGCTCGAACGACGTCGGGAATCATCAAGCTCTCGCCATCGTCTCCGAGGGTGTCCGCCGTAAAGAACATCATGGACGTATGCGTCGGTGCGGTTTGCATTCCAGGAGCCATGTGCTGCCAGAGATACTGGCCGCCAATCTTCGCGCTAGCGCCTAGGAGCCCGACGTCTTCAAGTTCGCGTGGTTTTAGCAGTTCGTGCAACGGAGGCGGCGGCTTCGCGCTGGCTCTCCGCACGCCCGATGCGGCGCGTTGTCGGCCCGTGGCGCGCTGCCGGGCTTGCGAGAATGCAAAGGCAACCACCTGGGCGGGAACATGGTCACATGCTTCAACAACGATACGGGCTGGACAGCCATACTGGGCCTCGATCTTGACCCTAACTGGCGCGTCATTCTGGACGTCGCCAGTTAACATGAAGAAGATTCCCTCACGCCTGGTTATGCCCGCGGCGGAGCAAAGCACTGCTGTAATTTCTAGCAGTCCGCCGAACCTATCAGAAAAGCCTCGGACGTCACCTTGATCTCGCTCGTCAAGCCATAAGAGATAGCTGTATGCTAGCCCGAGCTCATCATCCTCTGTTTGCAGATTGCTTTGAATCCAGTCGGTCGCACGTTTAGCGTCGTTTCCGAACGGTGCTTGCGTGTGCCCGAAACAGTCCATTCTTCCGCGCACGACGATCGAACGTTTGGAACGACATCGCCGATTTGCCGCACGTCGGGCATAAGCGATCGCCCGTTGCCATGTACGCGCCAGCGGTCGCGACGTTTCCGAAGATCGAAGGATTTCAGCGATGTCTTTGTCGGATAGTGTGGTGTATGGGGTGAAGCCGGCTGCTTCGATGGCGCTGAGAACGTCTGCTTCAGGTATCGCTAGCTTTGCTGCAAGCGCCTTGCGTCCGTCCTTCGTAGCGGTATCAAAGTCCACGCTATCAAGTGTAGAGCGACCTCTGCGGTTGGCTAGGCCCATCTGACAGTTTCGTCAGCCTATTCGCATCCTTATTTTGTGGAAAGTACGGCGATAAGGAGCCTACGCTAACCCGAGACTCTTCGCGACAGTCGACCAACCGCGGTCCTCCTGCCCCTCTAGGCGCCTCAGATACGTCGACGTCACTGCCAAGCTGCTATGGTCTAGGAACTGCGAAACACTCTCGACGCTCTCGCCGCCGTCTCGCCGTAGCTTCGCAGCGCTATGCCGCAAGATATGGACACCCGCTGGCGGCAGCCCAGCGCGCTTGAGGTAGCGCCGCAGGTTCATGTAGAGAGTGCTGTCAAGGAGCCCCTTCCCCGACGGCGACGGCCACAACGACTCGTCTTGGGACATCGCCTCAAGCGACTTGCCCCAGGCGGTGAGGGCTGTCTTGATGGCCTCGAAGGCTGGCTGCGGTAGCTCACGCTTGCCCGGCTTATTCCCTTTGCCGCGATATTGGTAGAACACTCGATCAGTCTGGATGACGTCGCTGACCTTGAGATTGAGCACCTCGGACCTGCGCCGTCCTGTCAGCGTAAGCGTGATGACGATCGCGCGGTCACGCAGGCCGCTTCGCGTGTCGGGAATCGCGGCGAGGAGACGGCGGATGTCTTCTGCGCTGAGGCCTCGTGGCGGCGTCGGCGACACCTTGGGCCGCTCCAGTTGGTCACAAGGGTTTCTGGTGACGATCTCCATTCGGATCAGGAAGCGATAGAACGACGAGATGCACGCCAGGCGAGCTCCGATCGTGATGGGGGCAGGCTCGCGGCCCGACGGACCGATCCCGTGTGCGAAGCCGAAGACGTCGGGCGGCGACACCTGATCCGGGGTCTTGCCGAGCGTCCCGAAGAATCGCTGGAGCGTGCGCGTATATGCGTCGACAGTCCGCATCGAGCCAGAACGCTTCTGCTTCTCGGCCAGGAACGCGTAGATCGCCTTCTCCCAGGCGGGGATCGACTCGTCGAACGGGGTAGGTAGTGCCTTCATGCTGTCCTCCTATGTTCAGGTTAGACAGCAGTGACGCTCTACATGGCGGCGAAGTCAACACTATGCGCGGTTAGCTAGTTGATCAGCCGTCGCTCGTTATGGAGGACTGATTCAGACTGACGGCTTGGAGCGCCATCAAAATTGGTGGTGCTGGCTGGAAACATCGGAATTAGCCCAGCCCAATACTTGAGAATGAGCAACCCGTCCATGGGTGTTACAAGGTTATCTCAATCCTCACCCACCCCGGGGGGCGAGTGCGACGGCACAATCATCGCGTTCAACCGCCCGCGCGATAAGGTTTCAATCCTCACCCAC
>JBGPBZ010000065.1:0-13563 GCA_041481535.1 Dehalococcoidia bacterium
CTCGATGCCGCGCCGTTGCACCACTACCAGCCTTCCAACGAGACGGTGCAGGCGCTACGCGACGCCGGCTTCGCAAACGTCGAGAAGCGCGTGTTTCACTACGCCGACACGGTCGACGGCTCGTTCCAGGCGCTCAAACACCGCCCGGAGCTGTTCCTCGAAGACGACGCTCCGATCTTGAACACCGCCGTCCTCAAGCGCGTCCCCGAAATCGAGCGGCATCACGCCATCGAGACGATCCGCCGCGACTACGCCAGCGGCCGCCTCCGCGAAATCATGGCCGAATACGAGCCGTTGGTCCGCCAATACGGCGACGGGTTTGTGTTTGTGGCGCGACCGTAGTGCACGATTCACCGCCGTGAGTCGTTGGTCGATTTCCGCTAAAGTGGACCCATGAAGCACAACAACGAACGTGATTCGCGGCAAAGCTGGTTCTGGACACGCGAGTGGCAACGCGGAGAGCGCGAAGCCGAGGCCGACATCCAAGCCCGACGCCTTTCTGGCCCGTTCAAGACGCTGAATGAGCTCATGGAACACCTGTCGAACAAGAGTGAGAACCATCGAGCGCGCCGCGGCCAGCAATGAAAGCAACCATCCGCGAAGCCACCGAGGCTGACCTGCCGCAGTTAGTCGCGCTGCTTGCGCAGCTCGCGTTGGACGTGTCTGACCGCGAAGACATCGGCTTGCCGCTGCCGTACGAGTACCACATGACGCTGCGCCGCATCCTCGAGACGCCCGGACAGCACGTTTTCGTGCTGGTTGAGGGGAAGAAGATCGTCGGCTCGCTCGCGCTGGCGATCACGCCAAACCTCTCGCACAGAGCGACGCCGTGGGCGATCATCGAGAACATGGTCGTCGACGAGAAGTCGCGCTCGAAGGGCTACGGCGAGCTCCTCATCCGCCACGCCGTCGAAGAAGCGCGGAAGGCAGGCTGCTACCGCGTCTCGCTCACCAGCAACAAACGCCGCATCGATGCGCACCGCTTCTACGAACGCCTCGGCTTCCAGCGCACGCACGAGGCGTTCCGGCTCGATCTCCCGTAGCCGAGGCTTTCCAGCCTCAGGCCCTACATCTCGGCTCCGGCCACGAAGACGCCCTCATCACGACCGCTCGGTTGTAGGTTTGCCGGTTTGTCGGTTTGTCGGTTTGTCCGTGGGATAATCGAACCGATATGCCGCGCCAAACAGGCCCACGCAAGAACCCGCTGAACATGTTCGCCGAAGCCGCCCGCGCGCGAGCGCAGAAGCACGCCCCTCTCGCAGCGCGCATGCGCCCTCGCACGCTTGATGAGTTCGTCGGGCAGGAGCACATCGTCGGCGAGGGGCACGCGCTGCGGCAGGCGATCGTCGAAGACCGTGTGCCGTCGATGATCCTCTGGGGGCCGCCGGGCTCCGGCAAGACGACGCTCGCCCGCATCGTCTCGACTCTAACCGGCTCGCATTTCGAGAACGTCTCCGCAGTATCGTCCGGCGTCGCCGACCTGAGGCGCGTCGTTGCGGAGGCGGCGGAACGACTCGGCGAGACGGGCCAGCGCACCATCCTCTTCATCGACGAGATCCACCGCTTCAACAAGGCGCAGCAGGACGTCGTGCTCCCCTACGTCGAAGACGGCACGATCACCCTCATCGGCGCGACGACGGAGAACCCCTCGTTCGAAGTGATCTCGCCGCTCCTCTCGCGCTCGCGCGTCTTCCGCCTGCAACCCCTAACGCCGGAGCAAGTGGCCGGCCTCCTCCGCTCCGCCCTCGCAGACGACGAGCGCGGCCTCGCCTCGATGAAGGCGGAGGTGGACGACGACACGTTGAACGCACTCGCGAGCATTTCCGGCGGCGACGCGCGCATCGCCCTAAACGCGCTCGAGCTGGCGGCGCAGACAGCGCGGCCCGACAAGACCGGCCGTCGTCTCGTCACAACCGAGCACATCGACGAAGCGCTGCAGAAGCGCGCCGCCCTTTACGACCGCGCCGGCGACTGGCACTACGACATCATCTCGGCGTTCATCAAGTCGCTGCGCGGCTCGGACCCGGACGCCTCGCTCTACTGGCTCGCGCGCATGCTGGAGGGCGGCGAAGACCCGCTCTTCATCGCGCGCCGCCTCGTCATCCTCGCGTCGGAAGACGTCGGCCTCGCCGATCCGCAGGCGCTGCAGGTCGCCGTCGCCGCTCAGCAGGCCGTGCACTTCATCGGCATGCCGGAGGGCTTCTTCCCGCTCGCCGAAGCCACCCTCTACCTCGCGACCGCCCCAAAGTCCAATTCTGTCGGCGAGGCGTATTCACGGGCGCTGCAGGACGCGCAGGTCACGCAGGCCGAGCCTGTCCCACTGCACCTCCGCAACGCACCGACTCCGCTGATGCGCGAGATGGGCCACGGCCGCGATTACGCCTACGATCATTCCTTCCCGGACCACCACTCCGGCCAGCAACACCTCCCCGACCAGCTCTCCGGCCGCCAGTATTACGTGCCGGGAGAGTTGGGGTACGAGGCGCGCGTGCGGGAGTGGCTCGCGAAGCTTCGAGGCAAGAAGGACGTTACGTAGCCGCGCACGGCCGCCCGGTTTCTCGGTTAGTGGGTTTGTAGGTTTGTCGCCCGCGGCCACATCTCTCGGAACGCGTACCACTGCGACGGATAGCGCCGCACCACACCCTCAAACGTCGTGGCGAGCAATTGCGTGAGGCGGCGCGCGTCTGTGTCGGCGTCCGCATCTCGGTCCGGGATGAGCGGCGGGAAGACGTGCGCGCGATACTTGCCGCGCGGCAGCCGCACCGCTGAGCCGAAGACAAGAGGTGCGCCGGCGAGTCGCGCGAGACGCGCCGGGCCGTCCGGGAACATCGTCTCGCGCCCGAAGAACGTGACGGGCACCGCACCGCCGCGCGTAATCCCCGCGTCGATAACAAAGGCAGCCATACCGCCGCGCCGTAGTGTGCGGAGGAGCGTGATGCCGGAGCCGCCGGTCGGGAGGAGTTCGATCCCCATCCGCTCGCGGGAGCGCACCATATACTCCATCAGCCACTCCGGCCGGATCGTCTCCGTCACCGACGTGATGCGGTAACCGCGCAGCACCGCCATCGCCGCCGCGATCTCCGTCGCGCCCATGTGCCCGCTGACGAAGACGATGCCGCGGCCGTGCGACTCCGCCGCGTCGAAGTTCTCCGCGCCGATCAATTCGAGACGGTCGAGGACGTTCTGCGTGCCCCAGCCCTGCACGTGGATGATCTCCGCGACGTAGCGGCCGAACTGGCGGAAACACTCGCGCGCCGTCCGCTGCACCAGCGGGTCGTACGCGGGGCGGCCGAGGACGTGCGCGTAGTTCTGGAGCGCGATCTCGCGCTTCGATTCCGCCAGCTCACCCACAAGATCGGCGATCGGCGTCGCGATGCTATTCGCGAGTGAGAGCGGGACGACGCGCGTGCCTTCGCGGCTGAGGGCGAGGCAGAATCGCGCGAGGGCCGTCTGGAAGGTACCGGTCATCGCGCCTACTCCGTGCCGAGGAACGAGGCCTGGAACCTGGTCGACTCGTGGTCCGGCATGCGCAGAAACAGCCCCGTTGCCTCCGCGATCTTCTCGCCAGATGCTGACTCGATCCGCGCCTCCGCCTCGAGGCGCTTGCCGCGATCGCGCGAGACCTCGGCCGTGACCACAACCTCTTCGCCAAGCCTCAGCGGGCGGCGGTACCGCACCTCCATGCGGGCAGTCATCGCCCAGGCGCCGACGGCGTACATCGCCCAGCCCATCGCCTCGTCGAGCGCGGCGGCCGCGATTCCTCCATGCGCAACGCCCGGGAAGCCGACGTGCGACTCGCGCGGCGTGAAGCGTCCGATCGCCCGCGTGCCTTCGATCTCAAACTCGATCTGGAGGCCCTCAGCGTTGCGGTCGCCGCAGCCGAAGCAGTAGTGCCGCGGGCTGTCGTCGAGTTCTCGTTCCAAAGTCATCGAATCACCGCTAACATCTCCGAATCAACGCGAACAACATCGTCCCTCGCCCGCGCACACTTGTCCGCCGCGGAGGAGGAGATGGATAGGAGGGTGAGAGATCCAGCGCCGCGAACATCACGATCCGTTCGCCGAAAAGCGCTTGAAGGCCGCCACCCCGTTCTGCCCCCCGAACCCGAAGCCGTTCACCAGCGCCACCCGCGACTCCGCCTTCCGCGCGACGAGCGGCACGTAGTCCAGATCACAGTCCGGATCTGCGTGCTCGAGGTTGATCGTCGGCGGAATCAGCCCGCGGTCGATCGCCAGCATCGCCGCCAGCGCGGACACCGCTCCCGCCGCGCCGAGCTGATGGCCCACCATCGATTTCGGCCCCGTGACGGCGACCTTGTACGCGTGCTCGCCGAGCGCGCGCTTGATCGCGACGGTCTCCGCCGCGTCGTTGAGCGGCGTCCCCGTCCCGTGCGCGACGATGAGATCGACATCCTCCGCCTGCAAGCCGGACCGCTCCAGCGCTTTCTTGATCGCCTGCGAGGCGCGGTCACCGCTCGGGTCCGGCGCCGTGATGTGGTACGCGTCCGAAGTGATCGCCCCGCCGGCCAGCTCTGCGTAGATGCGGGCGCCGCGCCGTTGTGCGTGCTCAATCGTCTCAACCACGAACGCGGCGGAGCCCTCGCCGTAGACGAAGCCGTCGCGGTCGCGGTCAAACGGGCGACACGCTTTCTCCGGCTCGTCGTTGCGCGTCGACAGCGCCTTCATGTTGGCCATCGCTGCGACTGAGATCGGGATGATGTTCGCTTCTGCGCCGCCGACGATCACGCACTCCGTCTCGCCCAGATCGATCATCCGCTTCGCCTGCACAAACGCGAAGACGCCGGCCGCACAGGCGGCGACAGACGTCTCGGTCGCGCCGCGGATGCCGAGGTTGATCGCCACCTGGCACGACGCCATGTTCGGCGCGTACGCCGGCACCGTAAAGATGCCGACGCGGCTCGCGCCCTTCTCCAGGTACGTCTTCTCTCCCTCCGCGATGATGTCGACGCCACCGCCGCCGGTGTTCATCACGATCGCGATGTCGTCGCGGTTCGCGTCGTCGATCTTCAGCGCCGAGTCCTCCACCGCCTGCCTCGCCGCCGCAACGGCGAACTGCGAGAACCGCGCCGCCCGCCGCGCTGCCTTCAATTCCATGAACCTGTTCGGGTCCCAGTCCTTCACCTCGGCCGCGATCTGGCAGTCCTGGTCGCTCGGGTCGAACAACGTAATCCGCCGCACGCCCGAGCGCCCCGCCGTGAGCGAGTCCCAGAACTCCTCGACCGATTGGCCGATCGGCGTCACACAACCGAGGCCCGTGATGACAGCGCGCACCATCAGCTGACCGTGACCTCCGCCGTCCCGTCGAGCACTGTTTCGCCCGATCCGTTGCGGCATTCGATTTCACACACGATTCGCGCGCCATCCACCTTTGTCACGCGACCGCCCGACGTCAGCGCATCGCCCGGCCGCGCCGGCGCGCGAAACCGTATCTTCAGCCGCCCCGACTCCAGCCAATCGCGCCCGAACGCCGCCGTCAGCATCTCCGAGACGAATGCCAGCACCAGCATCCCGTGCGCGATCGTCCCGCCGAACTGCGTCGTCGCCGCAAACTCCGGATCGATGTGCAGAGGGTTCCGGTCGCCGCTGGCCTCCGCGTAGCGATTGACTTGACCTTGCGAAAGTTCTTTCGTAGTCGGCGCCAATTCATCACTGACCGCAAGCGACACGTCTCGTATCCTACTTCCCATTTCCAATTTCCTACCCGCCCGGAAACGTGATCGTCGCGCGCCCGCTCATCACTTGCTCGCCACCCGCGGACACGTCGAGGTCCACGCTCATCAGCACCCAACCTGCGCGTTCACCTCGCGAAACAACGCGCGCGCCAACGGAAAGCGCCTCGCCAACGCTGACCGCGCGGCGAAACGAGAGCTCCTGGCCCGCGTGGAGAGTCCCGGGCGGCAACGGCGACGCCTCGATCATCGCGCGAATGGCGAGCGCGGCGACGGCCATTGGCGGGACGAGTCCGGGGGCAACGTTCGTGATTGCGCTATCACCAACCGCATCGATATACGCGCTCACCCACTCAGGCGAGAGCGTGAAGGCGGCTGGCGGGAACTCGTAGCCTTTCGGCAGCGCGGCGAGCGTGCTTGGCATCGATCAGGACTTCGGCGCGGCGAAGCGGGAGATGTCGATCGCGCGGCGCTCGTGCTCGCCCTCGCCGATCTTGGCGCCGGTCTCGTTGTAGACCTCCACCTCGAAGACCGCCTTGCGCTCGTCCGACTCGATCGCCTTCGCCTTCACCGTCACCTTCATCCCGATCGGCGTCGGCGCCGAGTGCTTCACTTTGACCTTGTACCCGACCGAACTCTCCGTCGGCCCGAGGTACGGGATCATCATCTTCAGACAAAGTCCTTCGATGTGACCGACCATCGTCGGCGTCGAGTACATCGGCACGGGCAGGTGCTTCACGCCCATCTCCGGCGTCGTCTCAATCACCATCTCGTCCGCCGTGCCATCCGGTATCGGCTTCATCGACGCCAGTATACGAGACCGCCCCCCGTAGGGGCGAGGCGTCCATTTTCGCGGTCCAACCGTCTCTCTCACACCAACGATCCCAACGGCGAGACGCCCTTCCGGTCCCCGACCACGCCTCGCCCGAACGGTGCGACCACATCCAACATCCCGTAAAACTAGATCGCACCGCCCGCTCACGTCCCTTGACCCGCAACCCTTCACCCTCGACCCTAATGTCGTGCCCACAATCCGCGTGCTCCCCGACGACATCCTGATCGAAGCCGAAGACGGCCAGACGATCATGGACGCCGCGCACGATGCCGGCCTCTACTGGCCCACTACCTGCGGCGGCGAGGGCATCTGCACCACCTGCGCCTGCACGGTCGAAGAAGGCATCCCGCACCTGGACGAGATGGGCCGCGCCGAACGCAAGACCCTCTCCGAAGACCGCAGGGAGGCGGCGCTGGCGAGCGGGCGCATACGCCTCGCTTGCCAGGCCCGCGTCCGCGGCGAAGTCACCGTCACCAAGCGCGGCGTCCGCCCCGAAGAGGTGTGAGGTGTCAGCCCTGTCCCATTCCCTATTTCCAACTTCCCACTTCCAATCCGCCCGCTTAACGCCAGACGCCACCTCTAGTACAATCCGATCGTGACGTACACAATTACGGAACCGTGCATCGGCGTGAAAGACGCGTCCTGCGTCGATGTCTGCCCCGTCGACTGCATCAACACCACCGCCGAAGACCCGCAGTACTACATCAACCCCGAAATCTGCATCGATTGCGCCGCCTGCGAGAGCGTCTGCCCGGTCACCGCCATCTTCTTCGAGGACGACGTGCCGGAGCAGTGGAAGCACTACACCCCCCTCAACGCTGAGTGGTTCAAGACCCACGAGTTCTCCGGCGAATGGCGCGCCCGCACCGAACGCCACGGCAACGAGTAGCGCGGACTCCCTCGGACCACTCCCCCCAACCACAAACCAACAAACCGACTAACCCACAAACCCTCCGAGGCGCCGGTTTGTCGGTCTGTAGGTTTGTGGGTTTGTATTCCACCCCTTGTTGCGCAAAGGTTACGCACCAGCGCCATCCCTACCTTGACCGCCTCACGGGCAACGCTTATCCTCGTCCATACCAGCCATAGGCAACTCAAATAACAGGGGATTCCGTTGGATTTCGGGCAGATCGAGGCGTTCGTACAGGTTTCGACCCACAACTCGTTTAGCCGCGCCGCCGAGACTCTGCAGCTCACGCAGCCGTCTATCACCGCTCGCATCCAGGCGCTGGAACGCGAGCTCGGCGAAGAGCTGTTCGAGCGCGGCGGCCGTGGTGTCCGCCTGACCGATGCCGGGCGCGTGTTCCTCCCCTACGTCGAGCGCATTCTGCAGCAGCTGCAAGAGGCCCGTGACGCCGTCGACGATGTGCGCAACGTGCAGCTGGGCTCATTGCGAGTCGGTTCGGCGATCACCTACTCCACGTACGTCCTGCCGAACATCCTGCACCGCTTCTGCCAGGAGTTCCCCGGCGTCGAGGTGGTGATCCGCACCGGCCGCTCCGAGCAAGTCCTGAACATGCTACAGACCGACGAGGTGCAGGTCGGGATCATCCGCTCGCTCTCGGCTGCCGAAATCGAAACGATCCCCCTCTACGACGACGAGATCGTCCTGGTCGCCTACCCGCAGCACCCGTTCGCGCAGAGCGGCCGCTGCACGATCGCCGCCGCCGCCCGCGAGCCTATCGTACTGTTCGACCGCGGCTCTTCGTACTACGGCATGATCCACGACATCTTCCGCAAGGCCGAAGTCATCCCCAACGTGGCGATGGAGCTCGACTCGCTCGAGGCCACGAAGCGAATGGTGGAAGAAGGTCTTGGCATCGCGCTCGTACCGCTCGTCACGGTGCAGCGTGAGCTCGATCAGGGCATACTCGTGCGCGTTGAGCTCAGCGACTTGCAGCCGATCCGCCGGCCGATCGCGCTTGTCTACCGCCGGAACCGCAAGCGCTCGCGCACCGTCCAGGCCTTTATCGACATGATGGCCAGTGTCTACGCGGCAAAGACCCCCGTCGCGTAGCGCGGCCGTGACGTAGCTTCAGCTTCTTCAGACCTGCCCCAACGCTCCACGCAGCAACTGCACTCGAGTCCGGCCACTACGCCGCCGAACGACATCGCATTCGCTAATTCGTTCCGCCGCAGGCAATCCGTTGACAGCTAGTCCAACGGCTCGTCCACCTGCATCTTGTTGCGCAGCCGGCGCAGGGCTCGAAAGATCGCGACGCGCACGTTCAGCGCCGTCATCCCCATGATCTTGGCGATCTCCATGTTCGATAGCTCAGCGTCAAACTTGAGCGAGATCAACTCCTGGTCTCGCGGCGCCAACTCTTTCAGGAAGTGGATCAGCGTGCCCACGCGCTCATCACGCAGGAGACAGTCCTCCGGTCCTGGCGGCGGGTCGACAAACCGCAGCTCTTCGCTCGCTCTCCCCAGGTGGTTGTGCTCGCGGCCCGCCCTTCGATAGTGGCCGGCGATCAGGTTCTTGGCGATCATGAACAGCCAGGCGCCGTAAGCCGCTGGTTCCCGCACCTCGTGGCCCTTCGTGTAAGCGCGCTCGAAGACGGATGCCACAATGTCCTTCGCCAGCTCGGCATCGCGCGTACGGCTGTAGGTGAAGGCGAACAGTTTGCCGTAGTACGCCTCGTATGCCGCGGTGAACGCGGCCTCATAACGCTGCGCCTTCGCAGCAACCCCATTCGTCCTGCCTGCCGCACTCTTCGTGCGAGTAAGCGTGAGTTCGCTCATGACTACCCTCCATGTTCCCGCTGCCCCCGTACACCGAGTCTGAACCACGGAACACCGGCGCCGTGAGTGCGGAATGGCCAGTCTCTCGGTGAAAAATCGGTAGCCGCCGGGTAGCCAGCAAGGCGGTTACGAATCGAGCGATTATGCGTCAGTGCGGGCAGTCAGACGTGCGCCAAATGTGGTGAGCGACCCGTTATGTCGAGCGCTAGAGGCCCGCGCGGACGGCGAGTACGGCGGCCTGGGTCCGGTCCGACACACCTAGCTTCTCGATCGTGCGCTGGACGATGTTCTTAACCGTCCCAACACTGTAGTGCATCTCCCGGGCGATCTCCTTGTTCGTGAGGCCCACCGCCAGGTAGCGGAGCACTTCCACCTCGCGGGGCGACAGGCTGGCGAGCGCCACACTCGCCTCCGTGGCTGGATCGGCGGGGGCCACGGACTCGTGCGCCAGCGTGGGCAAAACGTGGGAGTCGATCAGGGAGGTGCCGGTGGGAGCCAGCCTTACCGCCTGCACGAGCATGTCCCGGCTCGCACCCTTTTGCAGGTAGCCGACCGCGCCCGCCTCCAGCGCACCTCGCACGAAGTCGTTCGTCACGTCCCCGGTGACGATAATAACGGCCGTCTCCGGACAATCCCGGCGAATCAAGGAGGTGGCCTTCACGCCGTCCATGTCAGGCATCGCGAGATCCATCAGCACGACATCCGGCCGCAGCGCCATCGCCTCCCGCACCGCTTCCTCGCCAGTCGCCGCCTCGCCGACGACTTCGATGCCCGGCACGTCCAGCAAGAACCGCGCGCCGAACCGCACCATTGGATGATCGTCAGCGATGAGGACGGTGATCGGCCCTTGCTTGTCTGTCGTCGTCATGTTCATCGTGCCTTCGTGAGACGATTACCACGTCTTTATTGACATCGTAGACATGCCCGGGCAAGCGAGGCAGAGCCAAACGTCTCAGTTCCGCAGAGCCGTTGGGCCCGTCGGGATCAACCTTCGAGCGAACCTCAGCGTCCGGTCGAGAAGCCTGGTCTACGCCGCCGGCAGTTCCACCCAAAATCTGCTGCCCTTTCCGCGCCGGGACTCGACGCCGACTCGACCATTCATCCGCTCCACGCCGCGCTTTACGATCGCCAGGCCCATCCCGGATCCGGATGGCTGGCCTGGGAAAGACACGCGCTCAAACATGCGGAATATTCGCTGTCGGTCCTTCGCCGGGATGCCCACGCCGTTGTCCTCCACCCAAACACTTACGATTTCCCCCGTCGGTTCTGCCCCGAGCGTAACGCGCGGCGTCCGTCTGCGCTGCGCATACTTGATCGCGTTCGTTATTAGATTCACCAGCACATGGAACAACGTCTCACGGTCTGCCAGTACGATCGCCGGGCTTCCCGTGATGCTCACTTCGGCCTTCGATTCATGGACGTACGGCGACAGGTAGCCGAGCACATCGTTGAACGTTTCCCGCACGCCGATCGGGTGCATGACTACCTCCATGCGCATGACACGGCGGTAGTCCAGGATCCGCTGCGCCAGCGTATCCATGCGGGTCACGGCGTCGACGACCTGTTTCATGAACTCCCGCACCGAACTGCTGAACGTATCGCCTTCGTCATCAATAAGTGCCTTAGCGTACATCTGCATCGCTTTCAGTGGTGCCTGCAGGTCATGGAAAACGGCGTAGGAGACTGCGTCGAGATCGTCAATACCTTCATCCCACTCCGCGGTCCGTCGCACCAGCTGTTCTTGAAGCTCCTCGAGCTTGTGTCGTAGTTCTCCCTCACGGAAGTCGTGTTCGTCACGCTCCGTGAGATCCCTCAAAGTGACAACGGCTATCAAGCCCTCCTCAGTCTCCACGCCCACGATCGTGCGCTCCAGGTGGACGTTACGCCCGTCCTTGCGGCGATAGAACGGTTCTCGTACGTGATTGCGGACACGAGCCCCGGGATCCGTGAAGAAGCGCTCACGAAGCGCGATATGCTCAGGTCGCCCGGACTCGGTGAAGAGCATCTCCGATTGCTTTCCCATGACTTCGCCGCGACTATAGCCGAGGAGGGTTTCCGCGCCCGGGTTGAAGTAAATGATTCGACCGTCCCGGTCGATGGCGAGCACGGCATTTTCCAGCAGATCGACCGACAGTAAACCAGCATCGAACGACGCATTACTCCTGCCGGCGGTAGCCCTGTTCCGAACCTTGTACGCATTTCCAATCGGACGGCTCTCCGACATCAAAACTGCCCCCCAGGCGAACGCATCTGAGACACTACCGTAACGTCCTCGTAACAGGCATCGTGCGCATAGGTGGAGACCACTCACCGCCGATGGTGACTATGAAACTACCCTCCATTGCTCAACGATAGTCGCCGAATGCCGCGCTGGCATCCGTAAATCGACGGATGCCTGAGCGTGCGCTAGATTTGTTACATCCACCCGCGCACACTACTCGATAATGCCTTCGCGAACGGCTCTCACCCCCGCTTCGGTGCGTACCTTCGCACCCATCTTCGTGAGGATGTTGCAGATATGCGTCTGCACCGTCCGGCACCCGATAGAAAGGAGGCTCGCGATCTCCCGGTCCGTCTTGCCTTCTGCAACAAGCGTGAGCACCGTTAGTTCTCGGAAGGTCAGACCGTACGGGTGCGCCGCCGGGATGCGCCGTTCCACGCGGGCTTCCAGGTCCTCGCGAGCTCTCCGTTCGTCGTCTTCTCGCATCTTCCGCTCTGTCAGGTCAATCGCGACGCAGAACAACACCGCGCCCACGCGCACACTCATTGACATGCACGGCACGCGGACGCCGTACTTATTAGCCGGTCGAAACTCGTGCCAGCGGCTCTCAGCGAGGTGAAGGAATTCTTCGGCCGCCTCGCGTTCTGCGGGATCCGGATAGCAGGCGCCGATGAAGTCCGGATGCTCCCGGACTTCCTTTTGTGTCCAGCCCAGCATGCGCTCGGTTTCCTTGTTGGTGTAGAGTGCGTTGGCCTCAGAGTCCAGGATCACGATCATGATCGGGACGTGTTCCAGCAGCTTGCTCATCAGGGCGCCGTTATTCTGGAGTAAGAGGCCGAACGTCGTTGTTTGCCAGGGAGTGCCATCAGGCGGGCTTCGCTCCGCCAATTGCTGAGCGCCTCGGTTATCGGCCATTGCTCACCTCTGCGATCACGGCGGTTCGATGTGCGGAGACCGCCTCTAATCGAGGTTTCGCAGAATTCTATACTCAGAATAGACGCGTTTTAAAGATGTAAATAGACCAAATTGCCGTGAAGAATTTGTGTGCCGATATCGCCCGCTCGACCCGTACAGCCCCTATCTGGCTCGCGAAACACCTGCGCAACTAGGCCGTAATACCCGCTTCAGCCCGCAATTCCTTCAGAATTTCCAGGTTCTGCCTGTCAGGGCCGCTATCGTCGAACCCCGGAACTTCCAGCAGGAACGGAACGCTGGCAAACGCCTTGTGCGAGAGGATGTTCACGAAGCCGTCGCGCCCGATGTGGCCTTCGCCTATGTTGGCATGGCGGTCCAGACCTCCGCCCAGCGGCGCTTTCGAGTCGTTCGCGTGCACGGCGGCCAGCTTCTCAAGACCAATCTCCTTTTCGAACTCGGCCATCGTCGCGTCGAGGCCCTTGCGCGTCTTCATGTCGTAGTTCGCCGCGAACGTGTGACAGGTGTCGAGACAGACCCTGACGCGGTCGCCGCCAACCTCTCGCACGATCTTTCCCAGCTCCGCAAACTTCGAGCCGATGGCCCCGCCCATGCCGGCGCTGTTCTCCAGGATCAGCCAGGCTTCCGGCGGCGTCGCGTCCAGCACGCGCTTGCATTGTTCGACCACCTGCTCGACGCACGCCTCGTAACCCGCGCCCTTGTGCGAGCCCAGGTGGAAGATTACGCCCTTCGCCCCGATCAGTGCCGCCGCGCTCATCTCCGCCACGAGCGCGTCGTAAGACTTCGCGAGGACGTCCGGGTTCGCGCTGGCGAGGTTTACCAGGTACAGACCGTGGATAAACGCCGGCCCGACGTCTGCCTCCGCCGCCTTCTGCTTGAAGTCATCGACCTCTTTGACGGTGTAGTTCTTGCGCCGCCAGGCCTGCGGAGAACCCGAGAAGATCTGGATCGTCTCCGCCCCTATCTCCAGCGCGCGGTCGATTGCCTTGTCAACACCGCCGCCGCTCCGTACGTGCGCACCGATTCTCATAGCGCCGCCCAGTATATATCGCCGGGTACCGCCAACACCCTTCCGTAGTAGCCGAGGCTTTCCAGCCTCGGGCCAACGCTCGGGCGAGTCACAACCAGCGCGCAAGCCACTCA
>JBGPBZ010000066.1:0-13507 GCA_041481535.1 Dehalococcoidia bacterium
CGCGCGGAGGGGTGAAAGCATGATCGCAACGGAGTTTGAGTACCTGACGCCATCCAGTCTGGACGAGGCGATATCGCTGCTAACGAAGCACGGTGACGAGGCGAAGCTCCTGGCTGGCGGGCACAGCCTGATCCCGATTATGAAGCTGCGCCTGGCCCAGCCGAAGTTTCTCATCGACATCGAACAGCTCCCGGGTCTGTCCGTCATCCACGAAGATAGCGGGTGGATCGCTATCGGGGGGATGGTGACGCACCACGTGGTGGAGACGTCGGAGCTGCTGAAGTCGAAGCTGCCGCTGCTGCCGGAGACCGCCGCGCACGTGGCCGACGTGCAGGTGCGCAACCGTGGCACGATCGGTGGGAGCCTCGTCCATGCCGACCCGGCCGCCGACCTGACAGCGGCGGCGCTGGCGCTGGGCGCCGAGTTGCGAGTCGTTGGCCCAAAGGGGCAGCGGACGATCAAGATCGACGACTTCTTCGTCGGCCTGCTGGCGACGTCGATCGCTCCTGACGAGATTCTGACGGAAGCGCGCTTCCCACTGCTTCCAGCGAAGACCGGGGCCGCCTACGTGAAGGTGCCGAACAAAGCCTCGCACTACGCGATCGTTGGTGTGGCCGCGGTGGTCACGCTGGGCAAAGATGGTCGCTGCGAGCAAGTGCGCATCGGACTTACCGGCGTGACGCACAAGCCCCAACGCGCCCTGGCCGCGGAGAGCTCGCTCGCCGGCAAGATGCTGGACGATCGCGCAATCTCCGAGGCCGCAGGCCTGGCGGCAGACGGGATAAAGGCGCTGAGCGACATCCACGCCTCGGCGGAGTTCCGTCTTCACCTGACGAAGGTGATAACTGGGCGTGCCATCAAGTTGGCGGCATCTCGCAGCTAGTCCGGCTGAGACTTCTGCTCAACTTGCCCTCAAGGCTTTGGTTGCTCATGAACGCATGCGGCTGTTAGTCTGTCAATCGCCGCGATCCTACCGTGAATGCGGCCACTGAGAATTCGGGGATGATATGAAAGATGCGCTTAAGACTCTGGCGGAGCATGCGGTGGCCAGGCTTCCGTAAGGCGCAGACTGAGCTTGAGGGACGCTGTTCGTTGAAGAGGGGGCCGGTTCTCGTTGCTATCGCCTGCGCGATTGTCGCAAGCGTGGCGCTTACGGCGTGCGGCGGTGGTGACGACGCGAAGCCGACCGCGACGCTAGAGGGTCAGACGGCGACCGCTGCGGCCGGAGGGGGCAAGACGAATGACACGACGGGGACGACGGCGGTGTGTTCGCTGGTTACGTTTGCAGAGGTTACTGCGGAGCTGGGGGAGGCGTCGACGGACCGCGCCTCGACGGAGCCGCCGGTTCAGCAGGAGGTCTCGTCCGGCGTGACGGCGTACGTGTCGTCGTGCCAGTACTCGAATGCGTCCGGACTCCATACGGTGAAGCTGGACCTGTGGCAGGTCCTGGGTGATACGAGCAAGATCAAGCAACTGACGGCGTCGATATGCTCGGGCAAGGAGGTGGTCTCTGGGCTCGGCGATGTTGCGTGCTGGTACGACTCCGGGCACAGAGAGATTCAGTTATCTAAGGGCGGCGGCTACATCGACATGAAGAGCAGCACGGGCGGCGACCCCCTGCAGGCGCTGGCGGAGAAGGCGATTGCGCGGCTGCCGTAGATGGTGACAGCGGTGCGGAGGTTTTCGGAGCGGGCTCCGAGGCTACTGGCTTCACTCATCGGCGCCACGATCGTCTTCAACCTGATCGGACTTGTGATAGCGGTAGCGGAGAAGTACCCGGGTGAGTTCGATTGCACGTGCGATCGCGACAGCGTGCTGGGGGACTCGGTTACGACGGGCAGCCTGCTGGCAGCGCCGATTACAACGCTCGTTGCGCTCGCCGTCGCGGCGCTGCTGGTCTGGCGGGCCCGTCGGTGGCTGGCGATGCTCGGTGCGGCGGGAGCGCTGGGACTGGGCGTGATCTTCATCATCGCGACGATTGGTGAGCCGTTGCATCCGGAGAAGTCCGATCCACCGTTCGCGTTCCTGCTGGCCTGGCGCATTGTTGGCGTCGGCCTTGCGGCCGGGCTAGTGGTGCTGGCGGCGGCGTGCCTGTTCGGGCGCTTGACGGGCGGCGATCGGGCATCGCCTCACGCCTAGCGGCCGGTGAAGGTCCGGAGACCGGTGGAGGCAGCCCCGTAGCGTTCACGTTGGTTAACGGAAGGATTACGGCGCTTAACATCCCGTTAAAGCATTGGCGGGCGGCGCTTGCTACCTTCAGGGCAAGCGAAAAACATGAGCCGAATACTCGTTGTCGACGATGAGCCGACGCTTGTTGCGACGGTCAAGTTCAACCTCGAGAAGGAAGGCTACGAAGTTATTGCTGCTTCTGATGGGGCGGAGGCGCTGGCCTCGTTCCGCTCATCGACGCCTGATCTCGTGATACTCGACCTGATGCTGGGCAACATGCACGGGTTCGAGGTGTGCCGGGCGCTCCGTAAGGAGTCGGACGTGCCGATTGTGATCCTGACGGCGCGCACGGAGGAGGTCGACAAAGTCGTCGGCCTGGAGCTGGGCGCGGACGACTACATGACGAAGCCGTTCAGCATGAAAGAGCTGCTGGCGAGGGTGCGGGCGCGATTGCGGCGCCGGGAAGACGCTCCGGGCGAGCAGGTCCTGACGGCGGGGCCGATACGTGTCGATTTGCTGCGGCGAGAGGCCACGCGCCACGGCGAGCCGCTTTCGCTGAAGCCGAAGGAGTTCGATCTGCTGGTGTGCCTGATGCGCAACAAGGGCCGGTTGCTGACGCGAGGCCAGTTGCTGGAGTCGGTCTGGCACTACGACGGCTTCGATCAGACGCGCACGGTAGACGTCCATATCGGGCGGCTGCGGGAAAAGATTGAGGAGCGGCCTTCGAGCCCGGCGTGGATTATCACGGTGCGAGGAAGCGGGTACCGGTTCGCGGGGTAGGGCCCTCACCCCCTCCTCCTCCTGAGGCGGACAGGCGTGCGCGGGCGAGGGGCGATTGGTCGGGTATTGGTGAGCGAGGTGACGAGGTGAGTGGAAGGGGCCTGGATATGCACATAACGTCGTAACCGCGTGGCCGGGCGGGCGTCGTCTATAAGTGTGGGTGCGTGGCTTTCAGGAGCATGCAACCCGCGCGAGTGCTGTTATGGCGGTGCGCTCGCTATGATGAAAGGTATGGCAGCGAGCAAGCGCAACGATCCCGGACCGAACGGCGGTAAGCCCGCGCGCCAGAAGGCGGCGGTCGGCGCTCGCTCGCGCACGCGTGCGCAGTCTGCCGCGGCGGTCCGCACCACGGTGGCGGGCGAGCGTCAGTTCGCCGAGCTGCGGCGTGTCGTCATTGAGGGCGTGCGGCCGGAAGTGGACGAGGGTCGGTACCCGGGCAAGGCGACGCTCGGGGCGAGCGTGCTCGTCGAAGCGGATGTGTACGCGGACGGGCACGACAAGCTCGCCGTGGATGTGCTGTATCGGCGAGAGGACGAAAGCGGCTGGACGCGAGTCCCGATGGAAGAGCTGGTCAACGACCGCTGGCGTGCGCGATTCCCGGCGGCGCAGATGACGTCGTACGTGTTCACGATTGAGGGGTGGGTTGACCATTTCGGGTCGTGGCAGAGCGACCTGGCGAAGAAAGTGGACGCCGGACAGGACGTGGCGCTGGAGGTGCTCGCGGGGGCGAAGCTGATCGAGGATTCGCTGCAGTTTGCGGCGGAGAAGGACGCGCAGACGCTGCGGGAAGCGGCGGTCAAGCTTGCGGGGAAGACGGCGGTGCAGCGCCGGGTGGAGATTGCGATTGATGCAAAGCTCGCTGCCCGGATGCGGGACGCGGTCGATATGCGGCTGGCGACGCGGTACCAGCGGGAGCTGCGCGTGCAGGTGGACCCGGCGAGGGCGGGGTTCAGCGCGTGGTACGAGATGTTCCCGCGCTCGGCGGCGCCGGAACTGAAACGCGCGGGAACGTTCCGGGATGTGGAAGCGCGGCTATCTTACGTGGCGGGGATGGGGTTCGATGTGCTGTACCTGCCGCCGATCCACCCGATTGGGAAGACGAAGCGCAAGGGCGCGAACAACGACGTGACGGCGAAGGCCGGCGATCCAGGCAGCCCGTGGGCGATCGGGTCCGAGCTGGGCGGGCACAAGGCGATCGATCCGGCGCTGGGGACGCTCGAGGAGTTTCGCGCGCTGGTGCGGAAGGCGCGCGAGTTGGGCATCGACGTGGCGATGGACGTAGCGTTCCAGTGCTCGCCGGACCACCCGTACGTGCGGGAGCACCCGGAGTGGTTCCGGATGCGGCCGGACGGGAGCGTGCAGTACGCGGAGAACCCGCCGAAGAAGTACGAGGACATCTATCCGTTCAACTTCGATACGCCGGCGTTGGAATCGCTGTGGCAGGAGCTGCTCAGCATCTTTACGTTCTGGATGGAGCAGGGCGTCCGCATCTTTCGCGTGGACAACCCGCACACGAAGCCGTTCGCGTTCTGGGAGTGGCTGATCGCGCGGCTGCGCGAGATCGATCCGGGTGTGATCATGCTGTCGGAGGCGTTTACACGGCCGAAGGTCATGTACCACCTGGCGAAGCTGGGGTTCACGCAGTCTTACACGTACTTCACGTGGCGGCCGGACAAACAGGGGCTGGCGGAGTGCTTCACGGAGCTGGCGCAAACGCCCGTCGCGGACTTCTTCCGGCCGAACGCGTGGCCGAACACGCCGGACATCCTGACGGAGCAGATGCAGCGCGGCGGCCGGCCAACGTTCGTTTCGCGGCTGGTGCTGGCGGCGACGCTATCCTCGAACTACGGGATCTACGGGCCGCCGTTCGAGCTGATGGAACGCGAGCCGCGGGAGCCGGGCAGCGAGGAGTACATGCACTCCGAGAAGTACGAGCAGCGTCTGTGGGACATTGAGCGGAAGGACAGCCTGCGGGAGCTGATCGCGCTGGTGAACAAGGCTCGGCGCGAGAGCCCGGCGCTGCAATCGAACTCGGGGCTGCGGTTCCAGCACGTCGAGAACGAGCAGCTCATCGCGTACAGCAAGGAGACGGAGGACGCGAGCAACGTCATCATCTGCGTCGTGAACCTGGACGCGGCGTACACGCAAAGCGGGATGCTGTGGCTGCCGATCGAGGAGTGGGGACTGGCGCCAGACGAGCCGTACCAGGTACACGACCTGCTCTCCGACGCGCGTTATACGTGGCAGGGGCCGCGCAACTTCGTGCAGCTGAATCCGCACGTAATCCCGGCGCACGTTCTGCGGTTGCGCCGACGCGTCGGGCAGAGCGGCTGGGAGTTCGAATAGAGATGGTGCGCCCGAAAGTTGCCTCCCCAGCGCAGACGAGCGAAGACGACGCGCTCTGGTACAAGGACGCGATCATCTACCAGGCGCACGTCCGCGCCTTCTACGACTCTGACAGCGATGGCATCGGCGACTTCAGCGGGCTGATGCAGAAGATCGACTATCTGCAGGACCTGGGCGTGACGGCGATCTGGATCCTGCCGTTCTATCCCTCGCCGCTGCGCGACGACGGGTATGACATCGCCGACTACACTGACGTGCACCCGACGTACGGGACGCTGCGCGACTTCAACATGTTCCTGAAGGCGGCGCACGAGCGCGGGATCAAAGTGATCACGGAACTCGTGCTGAACCACACTTCGGACGAGCACCCGTGGTTCAAGCGGGCGCGCAGGTCGCCGGCGGGAAGCAAGTGGCGCGACTTCTACGTGTGGAGCGACACGCCGGACAAGTACAAGACGGCGCGGATTATTTTTAAGGACTTCGAGTCGTCGAACTGGGCGTGGGACCCGGTGGCGAACGCGTACTACTGGCACCGGTTCTACTCGCACCAGCCGGACCTCAACTTCGAGAACCCGGAGGTCGTGCGGTCGCTGTTGCAGGCGGTGGACTTCTGGCTGGCGGCGGGCGCGGACGGGCTGCGGCTCGATGCGGTGCCGTACCTGTTCGAGCGGGAAGGCACGAGCTGCGAGAACCTGCCGGAGACGCACGATTTCCTGAAGTCGATGCGGAAGCACATCGACAACCGGTACAGCGGGCGGATGCTTCTTGCCGAGGCGAACCAGTGGCCGGAGGACGCGGCGGCGTACTTCGGGAACGGTGACGAGTGCCACATGAACTTCCACTTCCCGCTGATGCCGCGGCTGTTCATGTCGGTGCACATGGAGGACCGCTTCCCGATCATCGACATCCTCGACCAAACGCCGCCGATCCCGGAGAACTGCCAGTGGGCGATGTTCCTGCGCAACCACGATGAGCTGACGCTGGAGATGGTGACAGACGAAGACCGCGACTACATGTACCGCGTGTACGCTCAGGACGCGCAGGCGCGTATCAACCTGGGGATCAGGCGGAGGCTGGCGCCGCTGCTGGGGAACAACCGGCGGCGGATCGAGCTGATGAATGGGCTGCTGTTCTCGCTACCGGGCGCGCCGATTATCTACTACGGCGATGAGATTGGGATGGGCGACAACATCTACCTGGGCGACCGGAACGGCGTGCGCACGCCGATGCAGTGGAGCGGCGACCGCAACGCCGGCTTCTCCCGAGCGAATCCGCAGCGGCTGTACCTGCCTGTGATCACGGACCCGGAGTACCACTACGAGACGGTGAACGTGGAAGCTCAGCTGGGAAACCCGAACTCGCTGCTGTGGTGGATGAAGCGACTGATCGCGCTGCGGAAGAAGCACAAGGCGTTCGGGCGCGGATCGATCGAGTTCCTGTATCCGGAGAACCGGAAGGTGCTGGCGTTCGTGCGCAAGCACGAAGACGAGACGATCCTGGTGATCGCGAACCTTTCGCGGTTCACGCAGTACGCAGAGCTGGACATGTCGGCGTACAAGGGCGCGACGCCGGTGGAGCTGTTCGGGTGGACGGAGTTCCCGCGGATCGGTGAGCTGCCGTACTTCCTGACGCTGGGGCCGCACGCGTTCTACTGGTTCTCGCTGCAGGCGCCGAAGGTGGACGGAGACGGACACACGCCGCCGACGGAGCCGATTGTGCGACAGGTTACAGTCGCGAATACGTGGGAAGAGCTACTTGAAGGCCGCGGGAAGGCGCGGCTGGAGGGGGCCCTGCCGGACTATTTACGAGCGCGCCGGTGGTTCGGCGGGAAGGCGCGGCAGCTGCAGGCGACGACGATCACGGAAGTGGCGGAGACGTCCGGGGGCCGTACCGGGCTGGAGTCGCGCATCCTCCTGGTGCGTGTCGATTACCGGGACGGCGAGCCGGAGACCTACCAGATCCACGTTGCCTTCGCGAAGGGAGAGCGGGCTGCGCACGTCCTGAATGACTGGCCTGACTCAGTCATCGCGCGGGTGCAAGTCGCGGGCGGTGCGGACGCCGGAGTCCTCTACGAAGCTACAGCGAACAAGGACTACCTGCGCATTCTGCTTGACGGCTTTGCGCGCGGGCGGCGGTTCAAGGGCAACGCGGGCGAGGTGGCCTGCGTGCGCGTGGGGAAGGCGCTGCCGCGAATGACGGACTCGCTCGAGCCCAACGTCCTGCGCGGCGAACAGAGCAACACTTCGATCGCGTACGGGGACAAGTTTGTGATGAAGCTAATACGCAAGCCGGACCTGGGCTTGAACCCGGACCTGGAGATCGGGCTGTTCCTCACGCAGCGGGCGCCGAACGTGAGCGCGCCGCCGGTGGCCGGGTACATGGAGTACCAGCGCGGGCGGCTGCAGCCGATGACGCTGGCGATTCTGCAGGAACACGTTCACCACGAAGACAGCGCCTGGAACTACACGATCGACGCGCTGACGACGTACATGGAGCGCGTGCTGTCCGAGAAGGTGGGCGAGACGGAGGCCGAGGCGCCGAAACTGGAGGCGTCGCCGCTGGCGCTGGCCAAGCAGCCTGTGACGGAGCTGGCCTCGCACATGATGGGCGGCTACCTGCAGGCGGCGGAGCTGATGGGCAGGCGCACCGGTGAGCTGCATATCGCCCTCGCCTCCGCGGGGGACGACCCAGCGTTCGCGCCGGAGCCGATCACGCCGTTCTACCAGCGCTCGATGTATCAGAGCCTGCGGGTGATGGTGGCCAACGTCTTCCCGCTGCTACTCCGCAAGCTGGCCGATCTGCCGGATGGGGTGCGCCAGTCCGCGGAGTCAGTTCTCGCAGCCGAGGACGTGGTGATGAAGCGTTTCCGCACGATTATCGAGCGGCGCCTGACGGGCCAGCGGATCCGGACGCACGGGGACTTTCACCTGGGGCAGGTGCTGTACACGGGCAAGGACTTCGTGATCATCGACTTCGAGGGTGAGCCGGCGCGGCCTCTGAGCGAGAGGCGACTGAAGCGGCCGCCGCTGCGCGACGTGGCCGGGATGCTGCGGTCTTTCCACTACGCGGCGTTCTCGGCTGTGCGTTCGCAAGTGTCGCTGGGACTCGTGCGCCCGGAGCACCGCGAGCGCGTGGAGGGATGGGCGCGCTACTGGTATGGGTGGGCATCGGCGGCTTACCTGCGCGGGTATCTGGAGGCGATGAGCGCGCCGGGCGCCCCGCAGATCATGCCCCAGACGCCCGAAGAGATCGACGTGATGCTGAGCGCGTTCGTACTGGAGAAGGCGATCTACGAAGTGGGGTACGAACTGAACAACCGGCCCGACTGGGTGCGCATCCCGCTAGCGGGGATCCTGCAGATGCTGGAAGGTGAGGCGTGAGGAGGGATGCGGTGAGCAAGACGGACGGCAGAGGCGGAACGAAGACGACAGAACCGAAAGTGCGCTACGACTTCTCGCTGCTGACGGAGGACGACCTGTTCCTCTTCAACGAGGGGAGCCACCTGCGGCTGTACGAGAAGATGGGTTCGCACCTCGTGACGCACGACGGAGTGGCGGGCGTGTACTTCGCGGTGTGGGCGCCGAACGCGCGGAACGTCAGCGTGCTCGGCGACTTCAACGGATGGCACCGCACGTCGCACCCGCTACGGCCGCGAGGGAGCGCGGGGATCTGGGAGGGTTTCGTCGGTGGCATCGGGCAGGGGACGAAGTACAAATACTACATCGAGTCGCAGGCCGGCGGGTACAAGGTGGAGAAGGCGGACCCGTACGCGATCAACCACGAGACACCGCCGCACACCGCCTCGATTGTGTGGCCGGCGGAACAGACGTGGTCCGACGCCGAGTGGCTGGCGAAGCGGCCTTCTCGGCAGGCGCTGGACAAACCGATGTCGATCTACGAGATGCACGTCGGGTCGTGGCGGCGGGTGCCGGATGATGGCAACCGCTCGCTGTCGTACCGGGAGCTGGCACCGCAGCTGGCGGCGTACGTGAAGAGCATGGGCTACACGCACGTGGAGCTGATGCCGGTGATGGAGCACCCCTTCTTCGGGTCGTGGGGCTACCAGACAACGGGGTACTTCGCGCCGACGAGCCGCTACGGGACGCCGCAGGACTTTGCGTATCTCGTGGACTACCTGCATAGCGAAGGGATCGGCGTGATCCTGGACTGGGTGCCGTCACACTTTCCTTCCGACGAGCACGGGCTCGCCTACTTCGACGGGACGCACCTTTACGAGCACGCGGACCCGCGGCAGGGCTTCCACCCGGACTGGAAGAGCTACATCTTCAACTACGGGCGGAACGAGGTGCGCTCCTTCCTGCTGTCCAGCGCGATGTTCTGGCTGGACTACTTCCACGCGGACGGGCTGCGAGTGGACGCGGTGGCTTCGATGCTGTACCTGGACTACTCGCGCAAGAAGGGCGAGTGGATCGCGAACCGCTACGGGGGGAACGAGAACATCGACGCGATCGACTTCCTGCGCCGGCTGAATACGGAGGTGTACGGGCGGGTGCCGGGCGTGCAGATGATGGCGGAGGAGTCAACGGCGTGGCCGATGGTGTCGCGGCCGACGTACCTGGGCGGGCTGGGCTTCGGGCTGAAGTGGGACATGGGGTGGATGCACGACACGCTGGACTACATGTCCAAGGACCCGATCTACCGGCGCTATCACCACTACCGATTGACGTTCCGGATGCTGTACGCATTCACCGAGAACTTCGTGCTGCCGCTTTCGCACGACGAGGTCGTGCACATGAAGGGCTCGCTGATCAGCAAGATGCCGGGCGACGACTGGCAGAAGGCGGCGAACCTGCGCGCGATGTTCGCTCTGATGTACACGCAGCCGGGGAAGAAGCTGATGTTCATGGGCGGTGAGTTCGGGCAGTGGCGAGAGTGGAACCACGAATCGAGCCTGGACTGGGACGCTGCGACTCACGAGTTCCACGCCTCGATTCAGCGCTTCTCGGCCGATCTCAACCGCCTGTATTCATCCGAGTCGGCGCTGCATGAGCTCGACTCGGAGCCGGCGGGGTTCGAGTGGGTGGACGCGGACGACAGCGACGACAGCGTGATCACGTACATTCGGCGCGGACGTGAGACAGCGGACGTTCTCGTGGCGATCAACTTCACGCCGATCGTGCGTTACAACTATCGCGCCGGAGTGTCGGAGGCCGGCTTCTGGCGGGAGGCGCTGAACACGGACGCGGAGGAGTACGGTGGGAGTGGCGTAGGGAACCTGGGCGGCGTGAACAGCGCCCCGATTCCGATGCACGGCCGCCCGTACTCGCTGAACCTGACGCTGCCGCCGCTGGGGGCGGTTATTCTGAGACAGGAGGGCTAGCAAGGTGCTGCGAGGCCTGGTCTTCCCCCGCCCCGCCCCCCGCCAAAGAAGAAAAGAGTCCGGGGGACACCCCCGGTATCCTCCAGAGGCGGACAAGTGGGCCTGCGGCCCCTTCACTTGCGCCCCGTTCCGGGCCCGGTCGATGGTTCGGGGTGGATAGCAGCTCATGACTGACGACAAGCCGCGCTACGTCTGCATACACGGGCACTTTTACCAGCCGCCGCGTGAGAACCCGTGGCTGGAAGCTATCGAGCTGCAGGACTCGGCGTACCCGTACCACGATTGGAACGAGCGGATCACGGCGGAGTGCTACGGGCCGAACGCGCGCTCCCGCATCCTGGACGGCGAGGGGCGCATCCGCCAGATCGCGAACAACTACGCGCGGATCAGCTTCAACTTTGGGCCGACGCTGCTGAAGTGGCTGGAGGACGAGGAACCGGACGTGTACGCGCGCGTGATCGAGGCGGACAAGGAGAGCGCGGAGCGGTTCGGTGGGCACGGCTCGGCGATGGCGCAGCCGTACAACCACATGATCATGCCGCTGGCGAACACGCGCGACCGCTACACGCAGGCGCGCTGGGGCATCCGCGACTTCGAGAAGAGGTTTGGGCGTGCGCCAGTGGGGATGTGGCTGCCGGAAGCGGCGGTGGACACGGAGACGCTGGACATCGTGTCGGAGCTTGGGATCCAGTACACCGTTCTGGCGCCGAGCCAGGCGCTGCGCATCAAGGGACAGACGAGCCGAGACTGGACGGACGTCAGCGGCGAGCAGATCGACCCGACGCGGCCGTACTACGTGAGCCTGCCGTCCGGGAGGCGGATCAACGTGTTCTTTTACGACGGGCCGATCGCGCGGGCGGTGGCGTTCGAGAAGGTGCTGGAGAGCGGGGAAGAGCTCGCGAACCGGCTCACCGGGACGCTCTCTGACGGGCGAGAGTGGCCGCAGATCGTACACATCGCGACGGACGGGGAGACGTACGGGCACCACCACCGTTTCGGGGACATGGCGCTGGCCTACGCGCTGGACTACATCGAGCGAGAGGACACGGCGACGCTCACGAACTACGCGGAGTACCTGGAACGGTACCCGCCCGAGTGGCAGGTGGAGATCGCGGAGAGCACGTCCTGGAGCTGCTCTCACGGTGTCGAGCGCTGGCGTAGCAACTGCGGCGACAACACGGGCGCGCACCCGGGCTGGAACCAGGAGTGGCGCGCCCCGCTGCGAGAAGCTTTCGACTGGCTGCGAGACACGGTCGCGCCGCTGTATGAGAGCCACGCGGGAGAGCTGTTCAAGGACCCATGGCAGGCGCGGGACGAGTACATCAGCGTGATCCTGGACCGGAGCGAAGAGAACGTCGCCGCGTTCATGGCCGAGCAGGGGACGGAGAAGCTGGACGTTTCGCAGTGGACAGAGGCGCTGGAACTGCTGGAGCTGCAACGGCACGCGTTGCTGATGTACACGAGCTGCGGCTGGTTCTTTGACGACGTCTCGGGGATCGAGGCGACGCAGACGATTCAGTACGCGGGGCGGGTGATCCAGCTCGCGCAGAAGTTGTTTGGCGATCGTATCGAGGGCCAGTTCCTGGAGATCCTGGCGCGGGCGAAGAGCAACGTCCCGGAGCAGGGCGACGGCCGGGCGGTCTACGAGCGCGCCGTGGCGCCGGCGGCGGTGGAGCTGGCGAAGGTGGCGGCGCACTACGCCGTGAGCTCACTCTTCGAAGAGTACGCGGAAGAAGCGCGCGTCTACTGCTACGACATCACGCAGCGGGAGTACCAGCGACAGAGCGAGGGCCAGGCACAGCTAGCCGTTGGTCGGGCAGCGGTGAAGTCGATCATCACGCTGGAGGCGCAGGAGACTTCCTTCGGGGTGCTGCACTTCGGCGATCACAATATCACGGCGGGCGTGCGCCCTCACGGTGACGATGCTGAGTACGAGGCGATGAAGAAGGAGGCGTTCGCGGCGTTCCGGGAGGCCGATCTGCCGGAGACGATCCGGTTGCTTGACCGTCACTTCGGTGACCTCACTTACTCGCTCCGCACGCTCTTCAAGGACGAGCAGCGGAAGGTGCTGCGGTCCGTCCTCGAGGCGACGGTGGGGGAGGCGGAGGCGGAGTACCGCGGCATCTTCGAGCACCATGCGCCGCTGATGCGCTACCTGATGGACATCGGGGTGCCGCTGCCACCCTCATTCCAGGCGGCGGCCGAGCTGGTGATCAACGTGAACCTGCGGCGCGCCCTGGAAGAGACGGCGATCAAAGAGAACCGCCTCGTGGAGACTCTCGCGGACGCCAGCTCGTGGTCGATCAACGTCGACGGAGAGGGGCTGGCGTTCGTCGCCAAGGGTACGCTGGAGCGGCTGGCCTTGGAGTTCGAGGAACATCCGGATGCCAGCGAGAGCCTGCGGGCGCTCGAAGAGTCGTCGCGGTGCGTAAAACTGCTGCCGTTTGTGGTGGAGCTGGCGGAGGTGCAGAACAGGTTCTGGAACGTGCTGCAGGAGCGCTACCCGGGGTACGCAAAGCGGGCGGCGAAGGGTGAGGCGGACGCGCTGAACTGGGTGGAGCAGTTCCGGGCGCTAGGCGATAACTTGAAGGTCAGGGTCGAGTAACGGAGGAAAACGGCCGACGATTGGGCGCAGATTCTGGGGACTCCGGTCGTCAGGGGATGGCCGAAGAACAAAGCTTGGGCCCCAGTCTGACCTTGCCCTCGCCCTGCCAGATCCTTCCTTCATTTGCATAGAAGGCTGTCTTTACCGATCGTTCACCTTTCGCTGTGTATTCACGCGCGTCCACCAGAATGTAACGGTAGGTGCCTCTAGCCAATCTTAACCAGTGAAGCCTGATTGGGCTCGCGGGAAGGTTGGGGACAAGCACC
>JBGPBZ010000067.1:0-13388 GCA_041481535.1 Dehalococcoidia bacterium
CGCCGCCACTCCTCGATCGGCCACCTCAGCCCGGTCGCCTACGAACGGCTGTACACTGAAGCGGTCGTCGCGGCATGATCTACCAAGAATCAAACTGTCCGGAGAACCGGGTCAAGCTCAGTAATGCCATTGTTGAGCCACCAGAAGTCTTCGTTGGCGACCGCCTTCGCTAGGGTGTCCCGAATCCCCTTGTTAACCTCGACATCGCCTTGGTAGTCGCGCACATTGAAGTCAAAAAGATGATCGATCATCTCATCACGGTCTGTGATGAAATCATAGAAAGCGCTCAGCTTTACAAAGGCAGCGTATCCGCCTTTAGGTGAATCCATAAGACCGATGTATGGGAGCGGAGTTGTCTTCTTTGGCGGCTTGATCGCCAATTCAATTAGCTCGCGTGCGCCAACGAATGTAAAAGTGGACTTGGTTACTGTCGCTAAGAGGGCTTTCGCTTTGCCTTCGACGCCAGTGGCCTTTTTCTTTACGTCGTCCGAGATTTTAGTTGTCTGCCCTTTTGTTACGTAGAAGAAAGAGAGATTTAACGTGGGGAACTTGCCAACTAGCACTCGGTGACCTGTGCGAAAGCGTTCTATGGCATCCAGCAGTGAGTCGTTATATTTTTCTGTGAATTCCGTGGGGCCTCTGCCCAACGAAAGAATGTTCTCGCTCGTTTCTCCCATGCGGAGAACGCGATCCATTGAAAACGTTTCCTCCCGACTGGATTGAATCAGGATCAGATCAATTACGACACTCTGCTTCAGTGCCTTTAGGTCTTCAGCGGCTTCCGTGTCACTTACATATCTGCCGCCTACCAGCAAATAGATTGAGTCTATCCCGCCGTCTGTACCGCCGTTTCCACCGCCGACAATTCCATTCTGAATTTCATTGGGGCTCAGCGAGTAGTTCCTTAAAATCTCCTGAGCGGAGAAGAATTCGAAGAACTCACTCTCATTCAGTTCTGGTGCGATTTCCTTTTGTTTCTCAGTGAGGATCTCATTGAGAACTTTTACGTCTGTTTCGGTCATACTGAGGCCCTCATTGAAGTGCTCTGATGGCAGCTAGCGACAAGCCCTCCCTAAGGGCCCTGCGGCGCGCCGAGCGGTGTTTCGGTGGGGGCCTGCTGGACGACGGTGTCGGCGGCGGCGGTGGGTTGCGCCTGGACGGCGGAGGGGTCGTCGCCGAACCAGGGGCGCCAGATGATAGCGGCGATGATCAGGGCCGCGGCGGAGACGAAGATGACGAGCAGTATGACCGACGAGAAGCCGATGCGGGCTGGGCCGCCGTAGTGTGCCCCGTGGTTCACTTTTCCCCCTCAGTTAAGGAATGGTTGCCGTCACAGCATACCGGAGTTGTCCACAAGTGCGCTGTTGCTCCGTGGTTGGATAACGATTGGGCGAAGTTTTGGGTGCGGGAGCGGACAAACCGACAACCTTGCAAACCGGCAAACCTGCGCCGTCTCGTGGAGGCCTAAGGCGCTCCGCTACGTCCGGTGGGCTAGTCTTTTTCGCCGCTCCAGCGTATATATCGCTCGGCAGAGAACCGTACTCGATCCTTCGCGTCCTTCCGTACTACCGAGTCCCACCAGCCGCCGTAGAGGCGATCGAAGTCGTAGGGTTCGAGGGCGGCGACGATGGCGCGGATGTCTTTAGGTGGTAGCGGGATGTAGTTGGGGTAGCTGCGCATAAAGGTGACCCAGCGGGTGTCCTGGGCGACGGAGATGCTGTCGCCCGTGAAGAGCGCACCCTTGCCGTCGGTGCCGGCGGCCCAGTGGAGGACGGAGCTGCCCTCGAAGTGGCCGCCGACCTGGATGAGGGTGAGGCCGGGCCAGACCTCAAGCGCGCCGCTCCAGAGGCGGACGGCGGGATCGGGGCGGACGAAGTGCTGTTTGTCAGCCTCCGGCACGTAAATCGGAGCGTTGTCGAAGGCGTGGGACCATTCGACGACGGAGGAGTAGAAGTGCGGGTGGGAGACGGAGATTCCCTGGATGCCGCCCATCTCTTTGATTGCGGCGATGGTGGCGTCGTCCAGGTAGGAGATGCTGTCCCAGAGGAAGTTGCCGACGCCGGTGCGGACGAGGCAGGCGCGCTGGCCGATCGCGAAGCGCGGCGTGGTGTGGATGCTCTCGACGCCGGGGTCGGCGCTGCGGATGCGGTTCTCTCGCCCCTCGGTGGCGAGCTCCGCCATCGTCGTCCACTGCTGGCCGGAGTCGGGGACGTACTGCCGTTCGTCGTCGCAGATGCGGCAGATGTTGGGCGGGAGTCGGGTGTCGGGGTACTGAACGCCGCAGGTGCGGCAGATGTAAGCGGGCACGGAACGATTATATCGCTGGGTGGAGGCCTGAAGGCGCTCTGCTACGACGCGGAGGCTACCGCTAAAATGCCGCGTCCAGCGCCAGTTGCAACCCCAACCCCGAGACGAACAGCAGGCCAAAGCGGCGGTTGTGGATGAAGGCGATGGCGACGAACCAGAGCGGCCAGCCGGTGTAGCCTTTGGGCGCTTCGGCGGGTTTGGGCTTGGAGTAGAACTGGATCGTCGTCCAGAGAAGCGGCAGGGCGCCGACGACGAGGATGAGCGCAGGCATCTGCTGCCAGACGGCGAGGGCAGCGGTGGCGGCGTACATGCCGACGGAGAGGACGATCGTCACCCAGCGCGCGGCCTTCTCGCCGAGGACGATTGGCATGGTGCGGATACCCTTGGCCGTATCGAAGGAGAGCTTGTCGAGGTGCTTCCCGAAGAGGACGGTGGTGACGCCGAGCCCGTAGGGGATGGAGGCGAGGACGACCCACCAGGGCAACTCCTCGGCCATGACGTAGTATGAGCCGCCGATCATCAGCGGGCCCCAGACGATGAAGACGGCGAGCTCGCCGAGGCCGAAGTACTTCAGCGGGATGGGGCCGCCGGAGTAGAAGAGCAGCACGAAGGCGCCGCCCAGCGCGAAGGCGAGCACCCAGAGGCCGGCCGCCGCGGTCAGGTAGACGCCGATCACGGTCGCGAGAAGGAAGAGGACGCCGGTGACGATGATGAACTCCTTGTAGGAGTTGCGTTCGTCGGTGAAGGGGTGGGGGCCGTAGGTGGCGCGCGGGGAGTCCGGCGTATCGATGCCGTGCCGAAAGTCCCAGAAGTCGTTCACGAGGTTGGAACCGGTGTGGGCGAGGATGAGGCCGAGCGCGACGAGGATGAGCAGCGGGAGGTCGAAGACGTCGTCGCGGGCAGCGAGGAGGCCACCGATGACGGCGGATATGGCCGACATGACGACGACGGAGACGCGGCCGAGGATGAGCCAGCGGCTGATCGGGTCGACTTCGCTCGGGTTAACGCGGGGGATGGTGTAGAGAGCTCGAAGCCAGAGCCTGGGGCCGGTCAGAGGGGGAGTGCTAAGGGACTCGGTCGCGGATGCCATGTGGCGCCTCCGGGTGTGATCGCCTGCTTAAGGAAATTGTATCACGCGATTGTGAAAGAAGGAACAAGGTGTGCTGTCAAACATCGCATCGAACACCGAGCATCAAAAGACGAAACGGCGGCCCGCTGCCACGGACCGCCCGTTCCGCCCGCTTGGGGGCAAGCGTCTTGGGGTGATTAGCAGAGTGTGTTGAATACGCCCATGTACTTGCCGGTGTCCTGGCCGTTGACTGCGCCGTCTCCGTTGTAGTCGAAGCGCGAGCCCGCAATCCCATTGAACGGGCCCTGCGAGACGAGCTTGTTGTAGGCGCCGAACGGGCCTCCGTACTTGCCTGAGTCCTGACCGTTGATTGCCTTGTTGTCGTTGAAATCGTAGGGCAGCGGATCGGGAACCTCATCGTTCGGGGCCGTAGTCGTTGCGCAGGCTCTGGTCGGATCCGTGCCCAGGTAGACCTCACGGTCATCCTTGAACGTGTCGCCGTCGGTGTCGGCGGAGTTTGGATTGGTGCCGTAGTAGGTTTCGGCACCGGCGGATAGGCCGTCGCTGTCGGCGTCAAGGGAGCACTTGGAGATGTCGGAGCGCGGGCCTTCGTCGCCGGAAATGTTCAGGGCATCCGGGTCGACGAGGTTCCAGGCCATCGGCGAGCCGGGCGTGTGGCAGGAGATGAAGACGACGTTGCCGGCCATGCCGTTGAACTGCGTCATGATGTGCTCGCCCGCGCAGTAAGTGAAGTCGGGCACCACGGGCGGGTCGTCGCTATCGGGATTGCCGCCGACGGCGCCGGTGGGATCAGGGTTGAGCGCATCGCTTGGGAAGGGGACGATCACCCACATCGCGCCGGTCAAGAGCTGGAACGCGGGGTCGGTGACCTTCCAGGTGAGGATGTTCATCGGGATGGTCATGCCCGCGACCTGCAATTTGACGATGGTGCGGGACCAGAGAGTGACGCCGGAGGGAATTGGGATCGGCAAAGGAAGCGGCAGGGGCAAGGCGAAGCTGGACTCGACGAGCGCTCGCTCGGCATTCAGGTCGTTTGGCCAGACGTTAGGGTTTAACAAGTCGTCGCTGGAGTTGGAGTCAGGGACGTTACCCTGGATGCCGCCCTCGATGCCGTCCGCCAGCGGGAAGACGACGGGCAGGTCGCACTCGAAGCCGTGTTGCACGAGGGAACCGCCGTCGGTGCGAATGCTGAAGTTTGCGCTGCCGGTCTTGGTACCGTTGGGGACTTCTGTGTCGTTAGCCCAGTCAAAGGCAGAGGGCAGGAACGTCACACCGACAGGGTTGAGGCGGACGGTTGGCTCGCCTAAAGGAGAGCCGCCGGGGACGTCGATCCCCAGGTCAAACTTAAGGGAGCACGGCGCTTCGCCGACAAGTTTTACCGGGCACTCGTCGATTGGAGTGTTCAACGCATCGGTCGCGGTCATCGTGAAGCCGCAGTCCATCTGGTACTTCAGGGCGTCGGCGACCGGCGTGCCGGTCGCGGTCAGCGACTGGGCGAGGAGAAGGAGTTGCGGGAAGAGGTTCTGCGTGATGTCGCCGGCGGGGTTCGGGTCGTCGCCGCACGCGCCCACCTTCATCGTCGCGGTGGTGGAGCCGGAGCCCGAGTCGTTGCCGCCAGCGTCCGTCACGTGGATGTCGGAGGCGGAAATCGAGGCGTTGACGCTGAAGGAGTGGACGTCGGGGTTGTTGCAGGCCAACAGCCAGGAGACGTCGACGGTCTGTGTGGCGCCGGTTGCGACGTGCGCGGTGAAAGCTCGGGGGTTCGGGACGAATCCGGTCACGACCCGGCAGTCAGAGGGCGTGACCAGCAGGGCGGTCCCGCTGGCGTCGGCCGGGCCGTAGGGGCCGTTGTTTTTGACGTTGATCGCGGCGTTGATGTGGAAGCTGATCCCGGCCATCGGTGTCGGCGTGGTCGCAGTTTGCACGGTGAGGGTCACGGACACGAGCTGCAGATCGGAGACGGCGGTGATCGCAGTCGTCGCGAGTGCCGAGCCTGCCTGGTTGTCCCCGAACTCGACCTCTGCTGCGCTGGGATCGTTGAGCGTGACGCCGGCGGTGCTGGTGAAGGTGTGGAACGACGAAGAGGCGCAGGTGACGCTAAACGTTTGGTTCGGGAGGGTGACGGGCGAGCCCGTGCTGAGCGAGATGTCTTGCAAGGTGTGCTCGTTGCCGCCGGCCGCTGTGCAGTCCGGCGGAAGGTTGAGCGTGACGTCGGCTTCGGCGTTGACGGTGGTCACCGGGCCGTTGTTGGCGATTGTGCCGCCGGCTGTGACGTTAAACGCCGTGTTGACCGGTGAGGTGGACGGCGCGGAGACCGTGGCGGCGGTGGCAGCGAGGTTTGTGACGGGAGCGCACGCCTGGCCGACGCTGATGCTGCCGTCAAGGACGTTGTGGACCACGTACGGCGTTCCGTTTCCGTCAAGCACCGCCGGTGTGCCGTAGAGTGTGTCGATGAGGGACAGAGCGCTGTCGCCATTTCCGACCGCTCGGAAGGTGACGCGCGCGAGCACGCCTTCGCCGGTCTCCTGGAATGAGCTGAGTTCCAGTACATCGACTCGGAAGTCACCGTCGGAGTCAGGCGTGACGTCGCTGGCGTCAAACGCCTGCATCGGGCCGCCGGCAGCCATCAGGAGGTTGTAGTCGAGAGTTGTGACGTTAACGATGCTCGGGTCGTAGAGGATGTCGAAGCCGATGCCGCTGACTGCTGTATCGGGCACCTGGTCGACGGTGATGTCGACGCTAACTGTGTCCCCAGGGCCGGCCAGCGACGCACAGGGCTCGATCGTTGCGACGTGAGTGGACGTGTTACCGGCGGTGTTCGCGTCGACGGCGAGGATGTCGACATCCGGATCGCCCGGGTCGTGGTCGGCGCGCGCCGAATCGCCAAAGACGAGCAGGCAGGCCGCGACAATCGCAATCGAGATGACGAATACCGGTCGAGCGAATTTCTGCATGCAGCCCCCCAAGAAGTGAAGTAACAACCCTTCGTGTCGTCAAAGCTAGTTGCGGGAGCATTGCAAATCAATAAACGAAGTAGCCTAAAGGCATATCACCTACGTCTAAACTGTTGCGGCGATGCTAACTCGCATCGATGCCTCTGTCGGCGGCTATCGTCATCCAGATGCTTTGTCGGGCGCGGGCAGGGCAGGAGCGCCCCGATAAGGCGCTGTAACGCGCTTTTCCTTGTCCGGTTAGACGTTGTGTGGTGGATTATGTTCACCAGGCATTAACTTTCGAGGAGAAGGGCGGCCGGCGATGAGTCAGTTCCACGGACGCAGAAACGAAAACGGTGATTGGGAGTGGGAAGGCGCGACGACGTCCGTGCTGCGAGTCTACACAGCACCGCTGCTGATCGGGGCGATCCTGGCGCTGGCGATGCTGGCCTACGTCTTCGCCAGCCACGGCTGGTCGTTCAGCCCGGTCGCGCCGAACTCGTGCGTGACGGCGGGCCAGTCCAGCGCTCAGAACGAGAGCTGCACCCCGACTTGCGCGACCAGCGATGGCGTCAGCGTCCAGAACAACGACGAATGCCACACCTGCTCGCCGCGCGCGGACGGCGGCGATGCGCAGACCCAGTGGTTTGACTTGCCGACGTGTACGCCTGCGCCAACTCCATCAACCAGCCCGACGCCATCTCCATCACCAACGCCATCGCCGAGCCCGACACCGAACTGTCTCGACAACCCGGGCTACCACGTCTCACTGACGAGCCCGGACGTGCCGAACTCAAGCAAAGACTACAAGTACAACGTCGACGGCTGCGGCGTGCAGCAACTGAAGTTCGTGAAGCTGAGCGGTTGCTGGAACAAGGACGACATCGACTCCGTGGAAACAGACCCGAGCAAGACTGTCCAGATTCTCGACGACGGAACGGTGAAGGTAATCGATCTGTCCGACGCCGGCCTGCCGCTGATCGTCACGATCCACTTCAAGGCGAGCCACGTCAGCGCCGAGAACCACACGGACGTCTGGGTCTGGTACGGCCCCGGAAACAGCGACGGCTTCGGCTCCCAGGCGGGCGGCCCGAGGTGCGAAGACCGAACGCCGACACCGACGCCGAAGCCCACAGTAGGAGAGCCCGCCACGCAGACGCCCGCACCGACGCCGACTGTGAACGCGGCGACAGAAACGCCCGCGCCGACGCCGCCATGCGAAGGCGAGATTGACGAGAACACGGGCGAGTGCCACACGTGCTCGCCGGGCGCGAACGGAAGCGACGCGACGATTCAGTGGTTCGACCTGCCCCCATGCACGCCTGCGCCAACGCCGACTCCGAGCGCAGCGACGGCGACACCGACACCGGCGCCGACCTGCCCGGGTGGAGAAGTTGATCCGGACACCGGCATCTGTCACACGTGCTCGCCGCGCGCTGACGGTGGTGACGCGACGATCCAGTGGTTCAACCTGCCGACATGCACGCCTGCGCCAACGCCTGAAACAGACATCACGCTTGTAAAGACGGACGACCCGGACCCGGCCGAGCGCGGCGGGACGCTGACGTACAACATCACGGTCACGAACGTCAGCAGCCAGAACGCTGAGAACGTCGTGGTAACGGACACGCCGCCGAGCGCGGTCACCCCCGTCTCGGCGACGCCGGGGCAGGGCAGCTGCACGGGCATGGTGTGCAGCCTCGGGACGCTGACGCCGGGCCAGGCGATCGGCATCGCGGTTGTCGTGACGGTCAAGGCCGACGCGCCGGCGGTGTTCACGAACCTGGCGTGCGCGGCGACGAGCTCAGTCGACAAGCACCCGGAAAACAACTGCGACGATGAGGACACGCACGTGCCAAGCCCGACGGCGACGCCGCTGCCCGCGACTTCGACGCCGAAGGCGATGCCGCGAACGGGTGGCCTACCGGGTGATGGCAGCTCGAACGACCGGCTGCTTCTTGGCCTGGGCGTGGGCGTCTTGATCGCCGGCGCCTTTCTGGCGGCGGTTGCCAGGCGCCGGGTCTACAAGTCGACGATGGAGATGTAGGGCCTTGTAACGCGATTGCGTTGACGGAGGAGCGGGGCCGAGAGGCTCCGCCCTTTTGTTTTGGGCGATGCCCCACCGCCTCCCCCAGGAAAAAGGTGCCCACCCGCCCGCCCGATTGAAGCCAAAGGGGCTGCGGCCCCGCTGGACTCCCCAAAGAAAAGTGTCGTTGGTAGACGCGGAGCGCTGGGCGCTGAAGTGGCGTGACGGTGGAGGCTTGAAGCCACTCCGCTGCGTTAGGGGTGCTGTTCGCGCTCTCTGAGGAGCTGGTCTACGTAGCGGGCGATGATGTCGCTCTCAAGGTTCACGGTGGCGCCGGGCTTCTTTTGCGTGAGGTTGGTGTGCTGTTGCGTGAACTGGACGAGGGAGACGGTGAGGGACTCGGCGTCCTTGGCGATGACGGTGAGTGACGCGCCATCGATGGTGATGGGGCCTTTGATGATGGTGTGGCGAAGGACATCCGCCGGCGCTTTGTAGCGTGCGAGGATGGCGTCTTCCTCCGGCGTGAGGGACATCAGTTCGCCGGTGGCTTCGGCCACGCCGCGGACGATGTGGCCGGAGAGTCGTGTCGTCGGCGTGACGGAGCGCTCGAGGTTGACGGGATCGCCGGGGGTGAGCGTGCCGAGGTTGGAGCGGCGGTAAGTCTCCGGCATGCAGTTGAACGTCATGCTCGAAACGTCCATTGCGGCGACTGTGAGGTCGACGCCGTTGACGGCGATGGAGTCGCCGAGCTGCGCGTCCTGGATGATGACGGCCGAGTCGATGATGAGCGTCCCGCGATCGGCCTCGCGGACGCTGCCTACTTCTTCGATGATTCCGGTGAACATCAGCGTGTCGAGAAGCCGGGGCAGGCCTGGACGCCCGGCTCTCCGGTGAGAACGTACTGCACGCATGCCCCGACCTGCTCGTCGTTGAAGCTGACGAAGCCGCCGCCCGCGACGAATGACGCCTGCTGCACGGCAAAGAGGCCGGCGAGACGCTTGATCATCTGTTGCGAGGCGTCGTTGCCGTTCGGGCCCTGGATGCCGCGATCGCCCTGCGGACCCTGCTCGCCCTGAGTGCCCTGGACGCCCTGCTCGCCGCGCGGGCCTTCGCCGGCGACGGCGATGACGGCGTACGCGGAGCCGGCCGTCGCAACGCAGGCGAGCAAGATAAAGAACACAGCAAGCGCAACGAACTGTGTGATGCTCATATCGATGACCCCCTTGCGCCTTTCGCGCGGTTGTCTTCCAAGCGCGCGATGGCCGGCGCTGGCGGGCTCCGGGACGTAGTATTCGTCCAGGTGCTCGAAGAACGTTGGCCGCATGCGCTTTTTCATTGGAGATACGAGTATAAGCAGTCAGCGCTCAGCGGTCAGCAGCCGGACCCGGCACATGGCTTGGCGCGGAGTCTCCTTGTAGGATGTTGCCATGCTGAACGAGCCGGTCGGTGTGCTGGTGGTCGGCGCGGGTGCTTCCGGAGCGGCCTTCGCCTGGAGCATCGCGGACATTGGCACGAGCGTCCTGTGCCTGGACCAGGGCCCATGGATGAGGCAGCAGGACTACCCGACCAACGGGTTGGACTGGGAATCGCGCGGGATGGCGGAGTTCTCGACGAGCCCAAACGTGCGCAGGCTGCCAGCCGACTACCCCGTCAACGAGCAGGACTCTGAAATCTCTCCGCTTATGTTCAACGCGGTCGGCGGAAGCACCATCCTCTGGGCGGCGCATTTCCCACGGCTCACGCCCGGCGACTTTCGATCGAAGACCGAGGACGGAGTCGGTGAGGACTGGCCGATCGACTACGAGACCCTCGAGCCCTACTTCTCGCTCAACGATCGGATGATGGGTGTCTCGGGGCTGTCGGGCGATCCTGCATACCCATATCACGAGCCGCCGTTGCCGCCACTACCACTCGGAAAGACCGGCAACGCGCTGGCCGCCGGCTTCGAAAAGCTCGGCTGGCACTGGTGGCCCTCCGACAGCGCTATCCTTTCGCGCGAGTATGAGGGGCGCGCCGCCTGCATAAACCTTGGTCCTTGTCTCACCGGCTGCGCGCAGGGCGCGAAGGCCAGCACGGACATCACCTACTGGCCCGCTGCGCAACGGAAGGGCGTGCAGTTGCGCACAGGCTGCCGCGTGCGAGAGATCACCGTGCGCGCAGACGGGATGGCGGACGGAGTCCTCTACTACGACGCAGAGGGCCAGCTTCAGGAGCAGAAGGCGGAAATCATGGTGCTGGCCTGCAACGGTATCGGTACGCCGCGGTTGCTGCTGAACTCGAAAAGCAGGCAACACCCCGACGGGCTGGCTAACAGCAGCGGCCTCGTCGGCAAGAACTTGATGTTCCATCCCTACACGATGGTCACTGGCATCTTCGAGCAGCCACTCAGCGGCCACGGACCCGTGGGCTGCTCGCTCTGGAGCCACGAGTTCTATCGCACCGATCGCACGCGGGGGTTTGTACGGGGGTACTCGTTCGAAGCGGTACGGGGCTTCGGGCCAGCGCAGACCGCAATGTGGGGGATGGTCCACGGTCTGGTCCCCTGGGGCGAGGACCACCACCGGTCGTTCGCGCGGCTCTACGACCACACGGCGACACTGCTGGGGATTACGGAGGACCTGGCGGAGGAGACCAACACCGTCACTCTCGACCCGGTACTGACGGATGCCAACGGGATCCCGGCCCCGAAGGTCACTTATCGGCTGAGCGACAACAGCCGGAAGATGCTGGCCCACGCCGGCGAACGGGCAACCGAGGCGCTCAAGGCGGCGGGCGCGGTTCAGACGGTCGCGATGCCGTTGCTCCGCGAGGCGGGCTGGCACCTGATGGGCACGGCACGGATGGGGAGGGACCCACGGACATCGGTGGTCAACGAGCGGGGACAGGCGCACGATGTAAAGAACCTGTTCATCGTAGACGGCAGCATCTTTGTGAGCGCGGGCGGGGTCAATCCCACTTCGACGATCCAGGCGCTCGCGCTATACGTGGCAGACAGTATGAAGACGAACCTCGCCACCCTCTTCGACAACGCATGACCGATTCACCGGCGGCACTGAACGACCTGGCGTTCATGGACGCGCTGCTGAACCTCTTGATTCCGCCGAACGCATCCGGAAGCTTGCCGGGAGCCGGCACGCTGGGACTATCACCTGGCGTCGCGACGGGACTCCAGGCCGATCCGCTGCTCGGGCCCATGGTCGGCGCGGGTCTTCAGGCGATACGAGAGGCGGCTCTCGCCCAGCACTCGGAGGGTCTCTCGGGAATGTCGCCGGAAGCCGGGAAGAGGTTGGTCGAAGCGCAGAATTCAGCTAACCCGTTCATCATGATTGGTCTGCTGCGCTACGTGTACCCTGCCTACTACCAGCACCCGCAGGTTCTCAGAGGCATCGGCGCGCCGGCACGTCCCCCGTTCCCGGAGGGCTTCGACGTGGAAGCGACTGACGCCGGGCTGCTCGAGAAGCTGCAGGCGCGGGCGGTTACGCTTGCCTCACCGCCCACACTCTTACCGGATCGTCGATCCCCTTGAGAGCGTGCTCGCCGCGATCCTCAAACGCCACCCCCGCGGAGGTTCGCGCAAGCTCCCGCACCGTCCCCGACACCAGCGTTTCGCCGGGGGCAGATGCGGCGGCGATGCGGGCGGCAATGTTGACGGCGCCGCCGTAGACGTTGTCGGCTTCGCGGATGACGTCGCCGGCGTGGATGCCCGCGTGCAGGGAGAGGCCCGCTTCGGTTGCGGCAGCGTGGCAGGCTTGCGCGCAGGCAATCGCCTGCTTCGCCGACGTGAAGACGGCGAGGACGCCGTCGCCCAGAGTTTTGCCTTCGACGGGCGTGCCGGCGTTGTCGCGAATCGCTGGTCGCATCGCCTCATCCAGCCCGCGCGCCTTCTCGCGAAACGCGTCGTCGCCGAGGCGTTCCGTCAGCGTGGTGGAGTCGACGATGTCGGCGAAGAGGATGATGGCCGTGCCAGAGGGCAGTTCGAGAGGTTCGGGGTGAGCTGAGGGAGACTCCGGCTCTTCCCCCTCGTCAAGGAACTCCTCGGCAATTCGTCCGAAATTGCGCCCGCCCAATAGCAGTGGGTTGTCGTTGGTGTAAGTGACCAGCCTGGCGTTCGGCATCGCCGCTGCTATCTCCTGCATTCCCTCAACTGCCATCCCCCCAACCACTTGTGCATACATCAAGAGAGTGCGGCAGGTTACATCCGGCAGAGTCGCCGTCACATCAGTGCGCCGCGCCTCGGCGAAGCCCGCTACCATAGTTTCCCGATTGGCGTCCTTGCATGTCATCTCCGCGATGATGCGCCCTGTCTCCGTCCACCCGAACCACACCAGGGCCAGCGTTCGCAGGTACAGCTCCCAGTTCACATCGATTAGTCCGCCGAGCGCGCGCATCTCCGGAGCCTGCCGGAAATCGCGTCCTCTCGCCCAGGCGTTCGACAGTACGAGACTGCGTACAGACTCCGGCTGCCTCGCTGCGTATGCGAGCGCGGGCATAGCCGCAAAGCCCGTCGCCAGAATGTCCACCTGGCCGCCGTCCAGGCGAGTGACAACAGCATCAAGATCGGCGACGTATGCATCGAGCGAAAAGTCGGTCGCGTCGTGGGAGGAGGTTCCCTGGCCACGCGCATCGTACTGGACGACCGTGCGCTTTCGGGCCAGGCGCTCTACGTTGGCGCGGATACCCGGGACCTCCCAGTGCGTGTGTATTGAAAAGATCCACGGCGTCGGCAGGACAACCAGCGGTCTCCCGCTTCCGAACGCCCAGTAGCCAATGCGCGTGCCATCGGCGCTCTTCAGGTAGCGTATCTGCGGCTCCATCACGCCTGCCTCACGGCCCAAACCTGCACCGGATCATCGATGCCCTTTAGCGCCTGCTCGCCCCGATCCTCGAACACCACCCCCGCGGACGTCCGCGCCAGCTCCCGCACCGTCCCCGACACCAGCGTTTCGCCGGGGGCAGATGCGGCGGCGATGCGGGCGGCAATGTTGACGGCGCCGCCGTAGACGTTGTCGGCTTCGCGGATGACGTCGCCGGC
>JBGPBZ010000068.1:0-13025 GCA_041481535.1 Dehalococcoidia bacterium
AATTATAAGGAATACAAGAAATCCTTATATGAATCCACTACACAAGACTCCAGATCCACTAAAATTACAAGCGTGTCCTTGAGGTTGGGGTGAGCTGTGAGGATGGCGTTCAACTTTTGGCTCGCGGTATCTGCCAGCTTGTCGAGCTTCTGGTTATTCGAGAAGTGAGCGAGTTCCTCAACCTTGGGAAGTGAGTCTATGGCGTCATTAATCGTCTTCTTGATTGCGTCGCCGTCGGGAAGCTTGTCCGCGGCGGCTTTCAGTGGGCCAAGAGTTCCGAGCTTTCTAATGCGCTCGTTGATCTCGCTGTTCACTGCGAACGGCCAGGAAGCACCGCCGGTGTAGTCGACCAGAGTCCAAAGGACCTCCATCCCGCGTTCAATGGCGAGTGCGGCACCGGTGATGATCGCCAGGGAAACTTCTGCTGAGGGCCGGTCGGCGCTGCCGGGAACAAGGGCGGAAATCCATTTAATGTGTGGGGCTCCAGCCGAGAGAAAACATAAACCAACAAGGAGCGCGAAGCCTCCGCCGATCCAAAGGAACGCTTCCCAAACTTTCATCGCTACCCCCTTTTCGGACTACCCTAATTCCTCGTGGTTGGGTAGGGTATAGGCGATTAGCGCAAACTTGTCAATCGTCTCACGACAATTTTCCCGCGCGCCATGACGTACTCCTCGTCGCCCTCCATCTCCACGAAGACGGTCTTCACGTGCGTGAAGCCGGCCTTCTCGTAACAGCGGATGGCGCGGGCGTTTCTCGGGTTCGGCGCGATGACAGCGACCTCAACGCCCGGGCGTGAGAAGACCTCCGTCTCCACGAATCGGTTGAGCGCGCGGGTGCCGAAGCCGCTGCCGCGCGTGTCGTCCTCGCCGATGAACAGGTCGATGCCCCAGGCGTCGTGATCGTAATCGATAGCGCGGGCGTAGATCGGATAATCGCCGACGCGGTAGGTCTGGATGTGGCCAGCCGGGCGGCCGCCGACCTCGATGATGTAGCAGAACGTCGGCCGTTCGCCCCGGACGCGAGGCGCGTAGTTCTCCATCACCTGCTCCAGCGTGGGATTGGTCACGTTCTCAATGCCCAGGCCGTACCACTCAGCGACGGCAGGGTTGTTGAGCCAGGCGTGCAGCAGCGGGATGTCCGCTTCAGCGAGCGGGCGGAAGGTGATGTCCGTGGACATGAGTTCCGGACAGTGCCTACGAGAACGACTCGGGGCGGACTTCGCGCGGCAACGTCCGTGAGACCGCCGTGTGCACCTCAAGCTCCTTCTCCAGCTCGAGCATGTCTCGAAGAGGGGGCCGTCCATGCCCGTGGCCGGCACGTTGGGCTTGAGCTTGCGGACGCGGTCCACGCCGTCGAGGTCGATTTTCGTCAGGCGATATCCGTGGCGGACGTAGAAGCCAAACGCACGCAGGTTGTCGTTCGTCGTGACGATACGGACGTGGCGCACGCCGCGCTTCCGCAGCTCGGCCTCAGCCGCCACGAGCAGGCGCCCGCCGACATGGCGTCCCTGCTGGTACGCGTCGACCGTCACCAGCTCCGCCCAATCCCCTTCGACGTGCCAGGTGATCAGACCCTGCGCCTCCCCCCACTCGTCGCGGTAGACAAGGCCCTGCACGTCTTCCGGCGCGTACGTGCGGCGCGTAGAGACGACCGGCAGCCCCCACGTGGTCTCCCAGTACTTACCGATGTACTCCCGATCGACTGGTTCTGTGCGGCCTTCCATCGCAGGCGGGATTATAGCGCAGGTGCGAGGTGTCAGCAGCCTGGCGTGGAAGGTCGGTCCTCACTGACACCTGACAGCTCACAGCTCACACCTCACCGGTGGCGCGGCGACAGCACGTCCGTTAGCTGGTCGCCAAGCAAGTTGAAGGCGAGGATGAGCGACGAGACGACCACAGCCGGCACAAGGATCAACTGGATGTGCTCGCGGACGTTGCTGAGGCCAACGGCGTCGGCGATCATCGCGCCGAAACTGGGGTGCGGCGACTGCACACCGATGCCCAGGAACGTAAGCCCTACTTCTGCACCGGCCGCGGCGCCGAGCGACAGCGTGAGCGAGACGATCAGCAGATTCCCAACGTTGGGCAGCAGGTGCCAGAAGAGGATGCGGACGTTCGAGGCGCCCGAAGCCTGCGCCGCCGTGATGTACGGCGCTTCGCGCAACGCCAGAACCTGCGAGCGGATCAGCCGCGAGAGGCCCACCCACCCGAACATCGCCAGTGCGCCGAAGACCAGCACATAGCTCGGTGCGCCAGAGCTGACGATCCAGTGTTGCCCGGTCACGTCTTCGATGTTCGACCCGAGGTCCTTCACGTCGTTCAGCAGAGTCGCCGTGATGATCAGTAGCATCAGGATCGGTGGCACGGAGCCGAAGATCTCACCCAGCCGCATGATGATAAAGTCCGCCGCGCCTCGCAGATATCCAGCGAGGAGCCCGAGCGTCACCCCCAGCATCAGGCCACCGGTTAGGACCGCCGCCACGGAGATGATCACCGTCGTCTGGGCGGACCAGATCGCACGCGAGAGCAGGTCGCGGCCGAGGCTATCGGTGCCGAGAGGGTGCGACAGACTGGGGTTGGCGTAGCGGTCCTGGAAGTCCGCGTCGTTGAAACCGTGCGGCGCGATCAGCGGCGCAAAGATGCCGGCGCCGTAGATCACAACAATAACCGCGATCGCGACGACAGCAACGGGCCGCCGCAGAAGGCGCCGCATAATACGCGACCTGACCCTCAGCGGATGAGTGGCTTCAACGACGCCCAGCGCCTCGGCTTCACTCAGGCGCATCGAAGGATCGGTCGGCGGAACGGGGAGGTAGCTCATCCCCCGACTCCTCCCAGGCGCACGCGCGGGTCGATGAAACCGTAGGCGATGTCGACGGCCAGCATCGCGAGCACGAAAATAGTCGTCCCCAGCAGCACGATCGCCATCATCACGTCGTAGTTGCGAGCGGTAACAGATTCGTAGAACAGCAGGCCCATGCCCGGAATACCGAGCAGCGTCTCGACGAAGATCGAGCCGCCGATTAGGCCCGCCAACTCGAAACCAAAGATCGTGACGATCGGCAGCATTGCGTTGCGGAGCACGTGCCGCACGACGACGACGTCTCCGCGAAGCCCTTTCGCGCGGGCCGTCCGCACGAAGTCCTGGTCCAGCACTTCCAGCACCTGCGCCCGCATATACCGCGCCAGGCTCGCAACGCTCGCCAGCGTGAGCACCAGCACGGGCAGGATCGCGCGCGCTGAGAAGATGCCCAGGTCGACTCCGAAGAAGCTTGCGTCCGACCAGCCGCCCGAAGGTAAGAGGTGCAGCTTGAGCACGAAGAACCACTGCAACAGCGGCACCGAGACAAGCACCGGCACCGAGGCGACCAGCAAGAACACTCCGATGGCGAACGGGTCCAGCCACGTCCCCCGCTTGAGCGCCGCCAGTGTCCCCAGTGGAATGCCAATGAGCCACGAGAAGACGAGCGCCAGCAGGTTGATCTGCACCGTCACCCAGAGGCGCGGGAAGATGACGTCGCTGACCGGGACGCCGCGCGGCTTCACGCTCGTCCCGAAGTCGCCCTGGACGGCGTGCCAGATGTAGCGCCCGTACTGTTCGTAGACCGGGTCGTTCAGGCCGCGCTCCTCGCGGATGCGGTCAATCGTTTCGGGGTTTGCGCGCGTGCCCGCCTGCATCTGGACATAGTCGCTCGGCGCGTAGCGGCCGAGGGTGAACGTTGCGAAGGAGACGACGAGAAGGACAGCCGGAACAACGGCCAGCCTGCGCAGGATATAGGAGACGAGCCCCGGGGCCATGGCTCCTTAGTTGGTGAAGGTCACGAACCGCAAGAACGGGATCACGAAGGGCGGCACTTCGAACCCCTGGATGTTTGGCTTGACGAGGTAGCTCGCCTTCTCGTGGTAAAGCGGGATCCACGGCTCGTCGTTCACGATGATCTGCTCGGCCTGCTGATACAGATCGAGGCGGCGTTGCGGGTCCAGCTCGGCGTCCGCCTGGTCGAAGAGAGCATCGACCTGCGAGTTCGAGTAACCGGACTGGTTGTTAGGGCTGTTCGAGCGGAAGTTGATCTCGAGGAAGTTCTGCGGGTCCGGGTAGTCGGCGATCCAACCGAGCGAGTACATTTGCTGCTTCGCGTCGCGGAGATCGGTGAGGAAAAGCCCGAAGTCTTCCTGCTGGATCTCGATCGTGACCCCCAGGTTCTGCTGCCACATTGCGATGATGGCGTCGATCACGTCGTTGGGGGCCGCGCCTTGCCCCGAGGTGAGGAGCTTTATGCTGCTGAGCTCATCACGTTTCCCGGTCTGGTCAAGGAGAGCGCGTGCCGCCGTCGGATCGAACTTGATGCCGCTCAGCGCGTCGTTGTGGCCCGGCATCCCGGGCGGGATGATCCCTGTGGCGGGAACAGTGAGACCTTTTAGAAGATCAGTGGAGAGGAAGTCCTTGTCGATCGCCATCGCCAGCGCCTTGCGGACGTCGGGGTCATCAAGAGGCGGCTTGTTCACGTTGAAGCCGATGTAGAACACGTCCAGGTTGTCGGAGGTGTGGTACTCCTTGTTCAGTGGGTTCGAAGGGTCGAGCACCGAGTCGATATTGATCGAGCCGATGCCCGTGGCGTCGAGCTCATCGTTCTGGTACATCGTGTAGGAGCTGCCGCCGGAGATCAGGTAAGTCACCTTCGAAAGCGACGGCTTTGGCGTGAGGTAGAAGTTCTCGTTCGGCTCAAGGACGATCTTCTCGCCCAGGTTCCAGCTCGACAGCTTGAAGGGGCCGGTGCCGTTAGCGTTGAGCGTCCAGCCCGAATCGAAACATCCGAAGTCCTTCACCTGGTTCTTGTCGACGACGAATGCTGTGGGATACGTCAGCTTTTCCAGGAACACAGCGTCCGGCGCCTTCAGCGTGAGCTCCAGCGTATTCGGATCGACTACCTTGATGCCGCTCACCTCTGTCGCGTTGCCGGTGATGTACTCGTCCACGCCGGCGAGGTCGTCGAGATAAACGTCGCCCGTGTCCGACTGCGTGTCCGGGTTCACCGCGCGCTCCATCGAGTACTTGAAGTCGTCCGCTGTTACGCGCCGCGAGCCGTCGTGGAACATCACGTTGGTACGGAGGTGGAAAGTGTACTTCATGTTGTCGGTCGAGACGTCCCAGTGGTCGGCGATGTCTCCGATAATGTTGAGCTTCTCATCGAACGTGACGAGGCCGGAGAAGATCTCGACGATGTAGTTTGCGGAATCGGCGTCGGAGGCGCAGGCCGGGTCGAGCGTGATCGGATCGGCGCCGAAGAGGCGCAACTCGCCCTTCTGCCGCGGCCCCACGCTGCTGGTCGGGCTGTTGTTCGCGCTCCCGCCGTTGTCATCACCGCCACCCCCTGTGGCGAGCACGAGGACCAGCCCGCCGATGATAACAATCATGCCGACGGCGATGCCGGTCAGTACGTAGACGAGCCTGCGGGCGCCCATGCTATACCTGAGTAACGCTCCCGGTGCCTGTGGGGTTTGCTGTCATGCCTGCGGCTGCTCCTCTGGCAGCCTGACGTCTATGTGAAGCTCCGCGAGCTGTTCGGGCGAGATGGCCGAGGGCGCGCCCGTCATCGGGTCGCTCTGGGACTTCGTTTTCGGAAAGGCGATCACCTCTCGGATGTCTGGCTCGCGCGTCAGGACCGCCATCAGGCGGTCTATCCCCGCGCCGATGCCCGCGTGCGGCGGCGCCCCATATTCGAACGCTTCCAGCATGTGCCCAAACTTGCGCTGCGCCTCCTCCAGGCCAATGCCCAGCATGTCGAACACTTTCAACTGGATCTCCCGCCGGTGGATCCGGATCGAGCCGCTGAACAGCTCCCAGCCGTTGCAGACCAGGTCGTAGGCGTGCGAACGCACTTTGCCCGGGTCAGTATCCATAAGGGGGATATCTTCGATACGAGGGGAGGTGAACGGGTGGTGCGCCGGCGTCCAGCGCTCCTCCGTCTCGCTCCACTCGAACAGCGGGACGTCGGTCAGAAAGCAGAAAGCCAGCGTGTCCGGATCGGCAAGCTCAAGTCGTGAGGCGATCTCACGGCGCAGGGCGTCGAGCGCGCGATTGGATGCGTTCGGCGTGTCGGCTACGATCAGCAGCATATCGCCACGCCCGGCCCCGGCCAGCGACGTCATCTCACGGATCTGATCGATAGTGAGGAACTTGGCGACCCCCGACTTCACGTCGGCCATCGTCAGCGCGGACATGTCGCCCTCCCCGCCGATCTGAATGACGACCAGCCCCTTGGCGCCGTACTGCTGCACGAACGAAATCAGATCATCGGTCTGCTTGCGGCTCCACGACGCACCCCCCGGCACGGAGATCCCACGGATCGCGCCGCCGGACGACATCACGTTCTTGAACACCTGGAAGCCGGTGTCCTGCAGCGCCGGCGCAAAGTCCGCCAGCTCCAGCCCGTAGCGCAGGTCCGGCTTGTCCGAGCCAAATCGCTCGATCGATTCTGCGAACGTCATGCGCGGGAACGGCATCTCTTGAATGCGAAAGTCGGGAAAGAGCCCTGTGACAAGCGACGAGTACAACTCCTCCGCGAGCTGGAAGATGTCCTCTTCGTCAGAGACGAAGCTCATCTCGAGGTCTAACTGGACGTGCTCAGGCTGGCGGTCGGCCCGCAGGTCTTCGTCCCGCATACAGTGCGCGATCTGAAAGTAGCGCTCGAAGCCGGCGACCATCAACAGCTGCTTGAACTGCTGCGGCGACTGTGGCAGCGCGTAGAAGCGTCCCGGGTTCACCCTGCTGGGGACGACGTAGTCCCGCGCTCCCTCCGGCGTCGGCGCCGTCAGGATCGGCGTCTCGATCTCCGTAAAGCCGCGCTCGGACAGGAACTCTCGGATGAAGCGGAGGACGTTGTGGCGGGTGACGATGTTCTTGTGCATGCGCTCGCGGCGCAGATCCAGGTAGCGGTAGCGCAGGCGGAGCAGTTCCTCGACCTCCTGCTCCTCCGTTATGTAGAACGGCGGCGTCTTCGAGGGGTTGAGAATCGTCGCCTCCTGGGCGTGCAATTCGATGTCGCCCGTCGGCAAGTTGGGGTTCTCGGTGCCGTCGCGGCGCCTGGCGACAGCCCCCTTCACCTGCATCACGTACTCGCCGCGTAGCTCCTGTGCGATATCGTGCGCTCCCTTGGCCTCCTGCGGGTTGAACACGACCTGCACGAGACCATCGTGGTCGCGCAGGTCGATGAAGATGAGCCCGCCGTGATCCCGCCGCCGGTGTACCCACCCGGCAAGCGTCACGATCTCCCCTTCATTCGAGGCGCGAAGCTCCCCACAAGAGCGGTCTTTGAGCATGGAGCCAGTGTATGGGGAGCGCTTCGGAGGGTAAAGGCGCGCCGCCTTTCTAAGCAGCCGGTTGCATCTCCGAGGCCGCCTGCTCCTTCGGCAGCGTGTTCGCGAACACGACCTGCGAACTGGAAACGCGGTCGTGCAGGCCCATGTGCTCCTCACCAAAGATCATTAGATAGCCGATGCCCAACGTGATCGCGGAGAGGATGTACGAGAAGTATCGCCCGATCGCGTGCAGAACGGTGAGCTTGTTGCCGTTCATGTCCACGACACGAAGGCCCATCGCCAGCTTGCCCGGCGTCGCGCCTTTGCGCACCCACCACGACACGGGGTACAGGATGCTGATAAACACGCTGAACAGCAGGCGCTCTCCCGGCTGCGAGATCAACAGACCGCCAACGGTCGAGATGAATCCCACGATCAGGGTGTCGATAAACCACGCCACCAGCCGGATCCAGAAGTCGCCGCGCTGCACGCCGCCCATCCCGACAACCGACGCCCGGTAGTCCGCCCACTCCCGGAAGCACGCCGAGCAACGCGGCGCCGAGCGTAGCATCGTCGCGCCGCACCAGGGGCAAGTCATCGTCGACGTTGCCTGCTGCATCGAGGCCGCTTCGGCGGCGCGCTTTTCTGCCGCGCAGTCGTCGCACATCTGCGCGTACCCGTCGACGGTCTTCCCGCATCGCATACACCGGACCATGGCTACCTCCTGGCACCGAGTCTCAAATGTTCGACGTAGCTTGCCGGGCGTTGTTACAGCTTGACCGGTGTTACGATGACTACGATGCGCGGCGAACCGCTCTCTGTTTACATTCACGTCCCCTTCTGCTCCCTGAAGTGCTCCTACTGCGACTTCAACTCGTACGCCAACCTGGAGGAGCTCGTCCCTGAGTTCACGCGCGCCCTCTGCGAAGAGATGCGCCTCTGGTCGCCCTCGCTGACGGGCCGCCCGGTGCCAACCGTCTTCTTCGGCGGCGGCACGCCCAGCCTGATGCCATTGGAGCACATCGAGACGATCATCGCCACGCTTCGTGAGTCGTTCGCACTCGATGCGGACGCAGAGATCACGCTGGAGGCTAACCCCGGCACGATCGGGCCCGACTACCTGCGCGCGCTCGTCGAACTCGGAGTTAACCGGCTCAGCTTCGGCGTGCAATCTTTCGACGACGATGAGCTCGTCGCGATGGACCGCATTCACACCACCGAAGATGCAAAGCAGGGTTTCGCCTGGGCGCGCGAGGCAGGTTTCAAGCGCATCAACCTCGACCTGATCTACGGCCTGCCAGAACAGCCGATGGAACGCTGGCAGTCGAACGTTGAGCAGGCTCTGGCGCTCGCTCCGGATCACCTCTCCCTCTACGCGCTGACGGTGGAGGAGGGCACGAAGCTCGCCTACGACATCGACCACGGCCGCGCTCCAGGACCAGACGCTGACCTGCAGGCGGACATGTGGGACTGGTCGCGCACGCGTCTCGCCACCGAGGGGTACGACCACTACGAGATCTCGAACTGGGCGCGCCCAGGCGAAGAGTGCCGGCACAACCTCGTCTACTGGCGCAACGGCGACTGGCTCGGCCTGGGGCCCGGCGCGCACTCTCACCTATCCGGCGTCCGCTTCGCCGACGTCTACTCGCCCGCACAGTACGTCCGCAAAGTGGACGAAGCTTCGACGCTAGAACTCCCATCCGATTCGCGCGAGATGATCCGCGCGATGCCGCAGATCACCTTCGTCGACGAGCTGTCGCCGGAGCTGCAGATGGCCGACACCGCGATCCTGGCCCTGCGCCTGAACGACGGCCTCGACACCGCCGAGTTCGAACGCCGATACGCCACAACGATCGAGGCCGTCTACGGCCCGATCATCACCGAGATGTCATCGTTCGGCCTGCTGGAGCGTGAGAACGGCCGTCTCCGCCTCACCGACCGCGGCCGCTACCTGGCGAACGAGATCTTCGTCCGCCTGCTGCCCGACTAGACGAGCCCGTGCATCTCGCGCACCCGGTGCAGAAGCACACTGACGTCCGGCGCACGCACCTGCGGCCCCGCGCCGAGCGGGTCCGGAGCGAATTCTTCGCCAGCCAGCGCGTCGAAGCAGGCGCGCGCGGACCAGGCGAGCGCGGTGTGGTCGTAGCCGCCTTCGAGCGCGAAGACGATTCGCCCACCGCAGAGCTCAACCGCGAGCTGCCGGAGAAGCGTAGCGATGTCGTAATACCCGCGGCACGAGAGGAGCTCCTGCGCGAGCGGGTCAGCAAAGTGCGCGTCGAAGCCGGCGGAGACGAGGATCAACTCAGGTTGGAAGCGTCGCACGGCCGGCGAGCAGACGTCCCGGTACGCGGCCAGATACTCGCCGTCACGGCAGCCGCGGGGCAGCGGAACGTTGACGATGTTTCCGGCGCCCGTCTCGTCCCAGTTGCCGGTCCCGGGATAGAACGGGTACTGGTGCGTCGAGAAGTAGAGCACGCGCGGGTCGCGTTCGAAGGCGTCCTGCGTGCCGTTGCCGTGGTGCACGTCGAAGTCGACGATCGCCACGCGCTCCAGCCCCTTCTGCTGGATCGCGTGCGCCGCCGCTATCGCGATATTGTCGAACAAGCAGAACCCCATTGCATAGGACGGCCCGGCGTGGTGCCCCGGCGGCCGCACCAGCGCGAACGCTGAGTCAACATCGCCCGCCAGCACCGCATCCGTCGCCGCCAGCACGCCGCCAGCCGACCGCAAAGCCGCCGCCCACGATTTCGCTACGACGTACGTATCCACGTCGATCCAGCCCGCGCGGCCGCTCTCCGACGCCGAGCGTACGCCTTCGATCAACGCCTGCGAATGAACGAGCGCGAGGTCCTCCAGCGTGGCATCTCGCGCCTCGATGCGCTGCAGCTTCGCGAGCACGCCCTGCGATTCGAGCAAGGCGATGATCGCGCGCAGCCGCCCCGCCGATTCGGGATGGCCCGGCATATCGTGCTCCAGGTAGAGCGGGTCGTACACGTATCCGACGCGGGCCACGGCGCGAGGATAACAGAGCGCCGGGCGTCGGAATAGAATCTTGCTATGCAGGCGCGAGCAAGAGAGCATGGGAACATGGAAGCATCGTCGGGCAGTGATGCTCTCATGCTCCAATGCTCCCTCGCTCGGAGGGCTGGGCCATGGCGGTGATCGCCACCGCCGGCCATGTCGACCACGGCAAGTCCTCGCTCGTGCAGGCGCTGACAGGCACCGACCCGGACCGCCTGCGCGAGGAGAAAGAGCGCGGCCTGACGATCGACCTCGGCTTCGCGAAGCTGCGGCTGCCCTCCGGCGGGGACGTCAGCATCGTCGACGTCCCGGGCCACGAGCGCTTCATCAAGAACATGCTCGCCGGCGTCGGCGGGATCGACCTCGCGCTGCTGGTCGTCGCCACCGACGAAGGCGTCATGCCGCAGACACGAGAACACCTCGCGATCATCGACCTGCTCGGCATCGAGGGAGGCGTCGTGGCCCTAACGAAAGCCGATCTTGTCGACGACCTGACCGCGCCGGAGGTCGAAGTGCGGAAGGTACTCGCCGGCACAACGCTGGCCAACGCGCCAATCATCCCTTGCTCCGCCGTCACCGGCATCGGCCTCGACCGGCTAGTTGCCGCGATCGAAACTCAACTCGCGGCCGCGCCCCAACCTGACCTTGGCCGCCCGCGTCTCTCCATCGATCGCGCCTTCACGATGCCCGGCTTCGGGACCGTCGTGACCGGCACGCTCATCGACGGAAGCCTCCGCGTGGGTCAAGAGGTAGAAGTCTTGCCTGCCGGCCTGCGCGCGCGCATCCGCGGCCTGCAGAATCACGGGCGCCCGGTCGATATCGCGCAGCCCGGACGCCGCACGGCCGTCAACGTGGCCAACGTGGCTGTCTCCGATCTGCGCCGCGGCATGGTGCTCGCCTCGCCGGACACGATCAGTCCCACAGCCGCAATCGACGTGCGACTGCGCGCGGTGCCATACCTGGAGCGCCCAGTGCGACACAACATGACCGCGACATTCCACACCGGCGCGGCGGAGTGCGAGGCCCGCCTCTCCCTCCTCGACACCGATTCGCTCACAGCGCGCGAGTCCGCGTGGGCGCAGCTCCGCCTGGCTGAACCCGTGGTAGTCCTGCCCGGCGACCGATTCATCCTGCGCGACCCCACCGGCACGCTTGGTGGTGGCCTCATCGTCGACACGAACGTGCGCCGCCATCGCCGTCACGACACCGCGACAATCGCCGCCCTCGAAGCGCTGGCGAGCGGATCGGCGCAAGATGCGCTGGTTCTCCGCGGCGACTCTCTGTCGCTCCAAGCGCCCGCCCCTTCGTTCACGCCGGAGCAGGAGCGAGCCGTCCTCACTTACCTCGCGCGGCTACGTGCGACGCCGTTTTCGCCGGCCACTGATGCCGCGCCGAGCAAAGCGCTGATCGCTCTCCTCCTCAAGCGCGGCGATGTGGTTCGCGTAGGTGATGGGATCATCTTCGCCGCGGACGCCTACGCCGAAATGGTCGCCCGGATCACGGAGCGCCTTCGCGCCGACGGCCCTCTAACGCTGGCCGAGGTTCGCGACATGTTCGGCACGAGCCGCCGCTATGCACAAGCGCTTCTGGAGCACCTGGATGCGCAGAGAATCACGAAGCGCCTGGGTGATGCGCGGGTGTTGCGCTAGCTGCTACAGGCGGCTGGCGGCGATCGGCTCTGCGCCACCCTCGGGCTGGCGGCGACGCCAGAACGTGACCGCAGAGAAGAACGGATCGAAGTCACCGTCTTCCCAGGCGACCAGGATCTGGCTGGCGATGAAGATCGAGCTGTAGGTTCCGGAGATGATGCCGATCAGCAGCGCGATCAGCAGCACATCGATCTGGCCGCCGCTCATCAAGAGCAGCGCGATGATGGTCAAGACAACGGCGAACGAGGTGTTGATCGAGCGGGCAAGCGTCTCCGTGAGGCTGGCGTTTACCACTTCGTCGAAGCGAACGCCCGGGTGCGTCGAAACATTCTCGCGGATACGGTCGAAGACGACGATCGTGTCATGCACACTGAAGCCGATAACCGTGAGCACGCCGGTGATAAACAGCGAGTTGATCTCGGTGCCAAATAAGTGACCTAAGATCGAGAACGACCCCATGACGAAGACTGCGTCGTGGAGTGCGGCCACCACCGCCGCGATTCCGTAACGGTACGATTGCGGGACGTTGCGGAACGACCACGAGATGTACACCAGGATCGCGGCCGCCGCGAAGAGTACGGCGATTACCGCGTCCCAGACGATCGAACTCGAGATGATCGATGAGACCTGGTTGAAGTTGAGCGTGGTGAAGTCGCCTAACCGTGCTCTCAGTTGTGCCTCGACCTGGTCGCGCTCAGACGGCGGCGTCGGGCCGAGGGGCGGCGACGCCGGGATGCTGAACGCGCGTGTTCGTACGATGAAGCAGGCCGCGTCACCGCAAGTCTCGCCACTGCTCTTCTGCACACGCGCGTCGCCGAACCCGAAATCGGAGAACGCAGACTTGACCTGGTCCTGGCTGATGTTCTTGTCGTCGAACTTCAGCGTAAACGTGGCGCCGCTGCTGAACTCGATGCCCGTTTCGATGTGCGGCGGAACAGCGAGCGAGATGATGCCCGGCACAAGCAGTAGCGCGGAGAGCGTGAAGTACATCCCGCGCCGCCGCACAAAGTCAAACGCGAAGGTGCGCTTTGCTACTTCGCCTTCGCGGATATGG
>JBGPBZ010000069.1:0-13004 GCA_041481535.1 Dehalococcoidia bacterium
GAAGACGTTGATTCCGAAATAATCCCGTAGGGGCGGTTCGCGAACCGCCCTCCCGGCCAAACATAGCGATGAAAACCAACAAAACGCCAAAACAGCGCAGCAGCAGGGGGAAAGGAGCGACCGGCATGATGAAACCGGACATGGACGGCCTGCCGCCGATCAAAGTCGTCGGCGTCGGAGGCGGTGGCTGCAACGCCATCAACCGGATGGTCGAGGCACGCATCGGCGGCGTCGAGTTCGTCGGGATTAACACGGACGCGCAGGCGCTTGGCCTCTGCGCGGCGTCGGAGCGCATCCGCATCGGCGAGCGCATCACGAAAGGCCTGGGCGCGGGCGCGGACCCGGACAAGGGCCGCTCCGCCGCCGATGAGTCGCGGGAGGACCTGAAGGACCTGCTGAAATCGGCGGAGATGGTGTTTATCACGGCGGGCATGGGCGGCGGCACGGGCACAGGCGCAGCGCCGGTTATCGCCGGCATTGCCAAGGACCTGGGGGCGCTGACGGTTGCTGTCGTGACCCGGCCGTTCTCCTTCGAAGGGGCGCGGCGGCGGGAGCAGGCAGAGGCTGGGATCGCCCGCCTGCGCGAGGAAGTCGATACGCTGATCGTGATCCCGAACGACCGGCTGCTGGCGATCTGCGACCAGAAGACGACGGTGGACGAGTCGTTCGCGATGGCGGACGACGTGCTGCGACAGGGCATCCAGGGCATCTCGGAGCTGATCACGATGCCGGGCAACATCAACCTCGACTTTGCGGACGTGCGGCGGATCATGTCGGACGCCGGGCCGGCGCTAATGGCGATCGGGCGGGCGAACGGCGAGAACCGCGCTGTTGAGGCCGCTCAGCACGCAATCGCCAGCCCGCTGCTGGACGTGAACATCCACGGCGCAACGGGCGTGCTGTTCAACGTCTCTAGTGGCGGCTCGATGGGCCTGCACGAGCTGAACATGGCGGCGCAGGTGATCGCGGAGGTGGTGGACCCGAACGCGGAGATCATCTTCGGGACAAGCACCGACGAGTCGCTGGGCGAAGAGGTGAAGATCACGCTTATCGCCGTCGGCTTCGAGGGCCAGCCTAACCACAACACGACTCGCTGGGACACCAACACCTTCGAGGACGAGGAGTTCCGCCGCATTCGCCACGACGCCACGGAGAACAGGGATGACACCGACCTCCCTACGTTTCTTCGCCGGCCAGTATCGATGCGATAACTGACGGATGTGAGAAGTAGGAGGTAGGAAGTAAGAATAACCCGTTCGTCCTGAGCCGGCCCGCAGGCCGAGTCGAAGGATTACCGCTAACCCGAAGGCGGAGCCTGAGCCAGGGTAAGCGCAAGCGAGCGGCTAAACACAGACAATTTCATACGCGGGGGCGGACCCGAGCCCCGACCCCGCGAATCCGGCATCCCCGCCCTACTTGCGGGGCCGACGCCGCAGGGCCGTTTGATTCCTTCCCCCAGACGTCCCCGCGGCGTCCCTTTAGGTGCGGGAGGGTTGTGGGTTGTGGGTTGTGGGCCGGCGCGGCGAGGGGATGGTATAAAGACGCTGCAGCTCCGCGACGTGCTCGCGCCTGACACTTCGCACCTGGCTGACAGTCCGTTCGGCACTGTGCAACCTCGATCACCCGCCGTATGTTCCTGGTGGAAGTGACGTGATGACGGCCACGCGGGGTGATCCAGCAGAAGAGAGGCGCTACTTGCGCTTCTTCTACGACGGCTGGCGCCCGACTCGGCTGGGGAAGCTTGTGAACGGGGCGTGGGCCTGGGTGGCGGGGCTCGGGCTAACGCCGAAGATCTTGCTGACGCTGCAGGTGAAGGGCCGGACCAGCGGCCGACTGCGCACGAACGTCCTCGTGCCGACGAAGGTGGATGGGCAGCGCTACCTCGTCTCGATGCTGGGGGACGGTTCGGAGTGGGTGCGAAACGTCCGAGCGGCCGGCGGTGCGGCGTTCATCAAGCGAGGCCGCTCGCGACCCGTGCGGCTCACCGAGATCCCGCCAGAGGCGCGAGCGCCCGTCCTGAAGGCCTACTGTAAGGTCGCCACGAGCGGCCGCCACCACTTCCCGGTGCCCTACGACGCGCCGATCGCCGAGTTCGAGGCGATTGCGGCGGACTACCCGGTGTTCCGGATCGACCCGGCCTAAAGTCCCAGCCGCTTTAGCGCTTCTGCGGGCGTTACGAACTCCACCTGGCCGTAGCCGCGCTTCGAGAGGAACTCTCGGTCTGTGGTGGCGATGAGCTCCGCCCCACCGGCCAGCGCCGCCTCGACCATGCGCAGGTCACCGGTGTCTTTGAGGTCGAGGTCGTCAATCGGGGCGGGGTTCTCCACCCAGACGGAGCGCTCGCGCAGGTCCCGCAGCAGCGTCTCCACCCGCTCGCGGCCGACCATCCGGGCCAGCCAACCGGCGCCGAGGACGAGTTCGGCCTCTCGCACGGTGGCTTCGGAGGCGACGTTCTCGATTTGGCCGTCGCGCCAGGCCTGGAGAAGGCGGGCGCTGGCGCCGGTGGGCTTCGTGAGGGCGGCGATCAGGAGATTGGTGTCGATGGCGATACGGCGCACGCTTCTATTGTGCATGGGGAGACGTTGGGGGCTGGTAGGGGCGCAGCGTGCACCAGTGCGGAAGGGCGTTCCGATTGAAGATCCCGTACGAAATCCGCATGACGCCCTTGGATCGGTGGACGCTGCGCCCCTACGTCTGCGGTCGCCGCCCTGTTCGCTTCCTGTGCACATGCTGTCGATTCAGGCCAACAGCTGTGTGGACGCCAATGTTCATAACTAAATACAAAATCTTGTGGGTACGCCCCTTGACAAACCCTATATCTGGTACTAATCTCTCCTTACGCCTACCGTTTCGGTGGGCGTAATCGATTATTCGGGCGGCGTAAATGTTCTGTAAACCACGACGAGGCTGGAAGAGGGAAGAGGGAAGAGGGAAGGCGCTAAGGCCGTCTCACTTCCTGAGGCTCACTTCCACCTTCCACTTTCAATCTTCCAACCGCCCATGAACTGCCCATTCTGCGGCCAGGCCGACACCAAGGTCACCGACTCCCGACCGGACTCCGATGGCATCCGCCGGCGGCGGGAGTGCCTGGCCTGCGGGCAGCGCTTCACGACGGTGGAGCGGGCGGAGTTGGGCGGCGTATCGCTGGTGAAGAAGGACGGGCGGCGCGAGGAGTTCGACCGGGGGAAGATTATCGCCGGGGTGCGGAAGGCGTGCGAGAAGCGGCCGATCCCCTCGGGGGCGATTGAGGCGCTGGCGGACGACGTCGAGAAGGCGGTCGTCGCGATGAACAAGCCGGAGCTGCCGTCGAGCATCGTCGGGGAGATGGTGATGGAACGGCTGCGGGCGCTGGACCACATCGCATACATACGGTTTGCGAGCGTGTACCGGGCGTTCGCGGACGTGGACGAGCTGGAGCGCGAGCTGACAGCCCTCCGCGCCGGCTGGCAACGCTCGGACGTGCCGCGCGACCAGCTGCCGCTGCTGCCGGACGTGGCCCCGAATGCGGCCGCGAGCCGCAAGCGCACGCGCAAGCCGCGCTCGAAGCCGAACGCGCCAGTGATGATTTTTCCGCGGGAAGACGAGAAGCGGAAGGCAAATTGAAAGGGGTAGTAGTCATGGCAAGAACGGTCTATCACGTGACGCACAAGGACGGTCAATGGCACGTGCTGCTCGAGGGAACGTCTACACCAATCAGCAGCTACGACACGAAAGACAAGGCATTCGCGGCAGCGCATCAGCGGGCGGAAAGCAATAAACCTAGCCAGATCAAGATTCACAAGATGGACGGCACGTTCGAGGAAGAACGGACCTACGGCGACGATCCGTTTCCTCCACGAGGGTAGCGCAGAAGCTTATGGCCATCATCGAGCGGACGGACCGGGAGCGCGAGGTGCAGCTGATGCGCGAGCTGATGGAGGCGGAGGACGCCCACCACGAGCTGTTCCCGGACGCCAGCGAGCTTGGCCTGGGCGAGGACTGCACGACTACGGTGCTCACGGTCGACTATTTCGAACGGATATGCGAGACGGAAGAGCGCCTGGAGCTACTGACCCGCGAGCTAGAAGAGGTCCGAGCGAGGCTATACGCAAGCCAAACTGGAGGCGTGCGATGAAGAAGTACCGCGTGATGTACCGGCCGAACAAGTGGTCGAGCGAACTCTCGGCGCAGACGGAGGAGGTGTACGCCGACGGCTGGCGCGTCGACTCCGAGGGCGACCGCGTGGTGCTCTTCACGCAGTCGACGTTTGACGCGGAGATCGAGAACGAGATTTTCGACGTGCCGAAGGCGCAGATTCTGCGAATACAAGAGATTACGGGATAGCAACCAAAACGCACCGAGGCTGGAAAGCCTCGGCTACGCGAGGGATGTTTCGTGTAGCCGAGCCTTCCTAGGCTCGGAACCAACATTCCGACTAGCCACCAGAGAGGAACCAGGAGAGGACACATGACGCTCGCACACGAAGCTCGACCGGGCATCGCTACGCCACCCACCGCCAAACCGAACGTCGTCCAGAACGGAGAGGCGCGGCTGCCGATCCGCCACTACTTCACGCGCGCGGAGATCGATCCCTACGACGAGGTGACGTGGGAGGTGCGCTCGGCGATCATCGACGGCGCCGACGGCAAGCCTGTGTTCGAGCAACATGAGTGCGAGATCCCGGCGACATGGTCGCAGAACGCGACGAACGTCGTCGCTTCGAAGTACTTCCGCGGGCCGCTGAAGCCGACGGACGGCCACGTGCGCGAGCACTCCGTCCGCCAGCTGATCGACCGGGTTGTGGATAACATCGCGCGCTGGGGCGACAAGGACGGCTACTTCGCCTCGAGCGAGGACTGCGAGACGTTCGCGGCCGAGCTCAAGTACGCGCTGCTCCACCAGCAGCTCTGCTTCAACTCGCCGGTGTGGTTCAACGTCGGCGTCGAGGAAGTGCCGCAGTGCTCAGCCTGCTTCATCCTCTCGATCGACGACTCGATCGACTCGATCCTCGACTGGTACCGCACGGAGGGCAAGATCTTCAAGGGCGGGTCCGGGTCCGGGATCAACCTCTCGTCGCTGCGCAGCTCGAAGGAGTTCGTGACGGCGGGCGGGCTGGCTTCGGGGCCGGTCTCCTTCATGCGGGGCGCGGACTCCGTGGCCGGGACGATCAAGTCGGGCGGGAAGACGCGCCGGGCGGCCAAGATGGTGGTTCTCAACATCGATCACCCCGATATCGAGGAGTTTGTCTGGTCGAAGGCGAAGGAGGAGAAGAAGGCCTACGCGCTGGGCGCGGCCGGCTACGACATGTCGCTGGACGGCGACGCCTGGATCAGCATCCAGTACCAGAACGCGAACAACTCCGTGCGCGTGACGGACGACTTCATGCAGGCGGCGCTGGAGGGGCGCAAGTGGTACACGCGCTACGTGAACGGCGGCGGCATCGCCGAGGAGAAGGACGCGCGCGAGCTGATGCGACAGATCGCCACGGCGGCGTGGGAGTGCGCCGACCCGGGAATTCAGTACCACACAACGATCAACGACTGGCACACGTGCCCGAACACCGGGCCGATCAACGCGTCGAATCCGTGCAGCGAGTACATGCACATCGACGACAGCGCGTGCAACCTCGCGTCGATCAATCTTCTGAAGTTCCTTGACGAAAATGTTAATTTCGATGTGGAAAGCTATCGCCATGTGATTTCGCTTAGTATCATGGCGCAGGAAATAATTGTCGGGAACTCTAGCTACCCGACGGAAAAGATCGCACAAAATGCAATCGACTACCGTCAGCTCGGACTCGGCTTTTCGAACCTGGGGGCACTGCTGATGTGCCTCGGGGTTCCCTACGACTCTGACGACGGACGGGCCTGGGCCGGTGCGCTCACTGCGGTGATGACAGGCCAGGCGTACGCAACCTCCGCGCACATCGCGGCGCGGATGGGCCCCTTCAACGGCTTTGAGAAAAACCGCGAGCCGATGATCCGCGTGATCGACAAGCACGGCGCCGCCTGCGCTGACATCGACTCCACGCGCGTGCCGGAGAACCTGTACAACGCGGCGAAGAACACGTGGACGGAGGCAGCGGAAGTCGGACGGCGGTACGGATACCGCAACTCGCAGGCGACGGTGATCGCGCCGACGGGAACGATCAGCTTCATGATGGACTGCGACACCACCGGCATCGAGCCGGACATCGCGCTGGTGAAGTACAAGACGCTGGTCGGCGGCGGGCTGATGAAGATCGTGAACGGAACGGTCGCGCGGGCCCTCCGTCGCCTGGGCTACGCGCCCGAGCAGATCGAGGAGATCCTGGCGTTCGTGGACGACCGCGGGACGATCGAAGGGGCGCCACACCTGACGGACGAGCACACGGCGGTGTTCGATTGCGCCTTCAAGGCCCAGAACGGCTCCCGGACAGTGCACTGGATGGGCCACATCAAGATGATGGGGGCCGTACAGCCGTTCGTATCTGGGGCCATATCTAAGACCGTGAACCTCCCCGAAGACGCCAGCGTAGAGGACATCGAACAGGCCTACACGGAGGCCTGGAAGCAGGGCGTGAAGGCCCTCGCCATCTACCGGGACGGCTCCAAGCGGGCCCAGGTGCTCTCGACCCGGAAGGACTCCGGAGAGAGTTCGACGGCAGCGGCGGCCGGGCCGGTGCGCCGGCGTCTTCCCCCGACGCGTGTCTCGGTCACGCACAAGTTCGCGATCGAAGGGCACGAGGGTTACATCACCGCCGGCCTGTACGAAGACGGATCGCCGGGAGAGATCTGGTTAACGATGGCGAAGGAAGGCTCCACGCTCTCCGGAATGATGGACGCGTTCGCAACATCGATCTCGCTCGCGCTGCAGTACGGCGTGCCGCTGCGCGATCTAGTTAACAAGTTCTCGCACATGCGATTCGAACCGAGCGGGCGCACGGAGAACTCGGAGATTCCGGTTGCGCAGTCGATCGTCGACTACATCTTCCGGTGGATGGCGTCACAATTCTTGAGTGAAGACGAAAAAGAAGAGTTCGGTGTATTGTCTGCTGCAGTGAAAGCGAAAATGATGGCGCAAGAGTTCACGGCGGACGGAAAACCGGTGACAGGAATTCCGCTGACGAACGGTCGCAGCAACACAACGCAGACCGATGCACCACCCTGCGCAAACTGCGGATGGATTATGACGCGTGCAGGAACGTGCTATAAGTGCGACAATTGTGGTAACACTACAGGGTGTGGTTAACAACACATCCGAGAGGAAGTGATTGAAGTGCCGCAGGGAAGAGGCAGTTTCGACAAGAAGAAATCGGGGAACAAGAAAAGCTCGGTGAAGAAACCGGCGACGAAGAAGGGCTCGAAGAAAAAGTAAATACTTGAGACAATCAGTCCGCCAATTGTGAACGGCGCGATTCTAAACGAAAGGAGGTGATCGTTCATGGTGGTAAAGAAGAAGCCAGCCGCAAAGAAGAAGACCGCGGCCCGAAAGCCAGCAGCCAAGAAGAAGGCTCCGGCAAAGAAGAAGGCTCCGGCGCGGAAGTCTACGGCCAAGAAGACCACGGCCAAGAAGAAGACCGCAGCCCGGAAGAGGTAACCTCGAACGTAGTGAGGTAGGACGCCCACGGGTGTCCTAAGCGGAGCGCCCTGGTGCGTCCGCCTGTTAAGGCGGGCGCCCTTCGCTTTCTATGGGGGCCATTCGGACGAGCCGAATGGCCCCTTTTCGCCCCTGTGCCCCCGTTCCCCGTAACCGCTGTGCCCCGATAGGCGTCTCAAAGAACAGTATGGGTGAGATGTCAGCGCGGCGGCCACTGTCCAGTCTGGTGCCATCCACCGTTGGCGGGAGGATCGCTGCGGTGCTGGTGCCGACGGTTGTCATCCTTCTCTTTGCGGCCTTCGCCGTCGCCTGGGCCGCGGAACAGCAGCACGCTCAGGAGCAGCAAGCCGCGCGGACGTATGAAGGCGCGAACCTCGCTCAGCAGGTCGTGATCAACTGGCTGACCGCCGACGCGCTGACCGGCCAGTACTTCAACAGCCCAACGGTCGAGACGCGCCTCGCCGTCCAGGCGAAGGAAGCCGAGATCAGCCAGGATCTGCAAGCGCTCCGCGCGATTGAGGAGAGGATCGGCACGCCGGAAGAACTGGCGCGAATTGACTCCACGATCGCACAAACGGCGGGAATACGAGAAGTCCGCAACTCGATCATGGCCACAATCGATCAAGGCGATCCGACGAAGGCTGGGACGATCCTCTTGCAGGAGAGTAGTCAGTCCAGCCCCGCGTTGGCTCAGCTGCAGGCGCAGGCGGCCACGGATCGTCAAGATGTCCTGGAGATCGGCGCGGAATCCGCGCGGCTTTCGGACCTGCTTGCGTATGCAGTCGCCGGTGTTGTCGTCGCGATCATCCTGCTCGGTATGCTCGCCGCAATCGCGATCGCCCGCTCTGTTGTCGGTCCGCTATCTCACCTGCGCAAGACGGCCCACGCCATCAGCGAAGGCAACCTGGCTATCCGCGCCGATGAATCCGGCCCCCGCGAAGTGCGCGAGCTGGCGTCCGTCCTCAACCTGATGGCGGAGCGCGTGGGCGAACGGGAGAGGGCGCTACGCGCCTCCGAAGCCTACTGGCATTCGCTCATCCAGAACGTGGAGGATATCGTTACCGTCTTCAACACGGACTTCTCCATCGCTTACCAGAGCCCGGCTGGCAAGCGGATCCTGGGCTACAGCGTGGAAGAGGTGATACGGGACGGGGGACTCGTGCACATCCACCCTGACGACGTCGCCACGGCACAGGCCGCGCTCGCGTTCGCTCTCTCCCACCCGGGTGAGATAGCTTCCGTAGAGTTCCGTATCCAGAAGAAGGACGGCCGCTGGTGTACGCTGGAGTGCGTCGGCTCTCTTGTGCAAGGCCCCGAAGGCCAGCCGATGATCATCTTCAACGCAAGAGACGTGACGGAACGCAAGCAAGCGGCGCAGACGATCACGCACATGGCCTACCACGACGCGCTCACCGGGCTACCGAACCGCCTGCTCTTTGCTGACAGCCTGGGCGTGGCGCTGGCCCAGGCCCGCCGCAACGCAGACAAGGTCTGTATGCTGGCGATTGACCTGGACCGCTTCAAGATCATTAACGACACGCTTGGCCACTCCGCCGGCGATGAACTGCTGAAGGCCGCCGCCAAACGCCTGGAGAAGATTGTGCGCGAGGGCAACACGGTGGCGCGCCTCGGCGGCGACGAGTTCGTCGTGCTGATCGCGGCGTGCGATTCCGCCGAGGACGGTATCGCCGTCACGCAGCGCCTGGTCGAGGCTTTCCGGCTCCCCTTCGAGATTTCCGTTGGAAGCTACCACGCCACCGCCAGCGTTGGCCTGAGCGTGTACCCCGACGACGGTGATGACGCCGAAGCGTTGTTGCGGGCCGCCGACATCGCGATGTACGCCGCCAAAGACGCCGGCCGCGACACGTTCCGCCGTTACGTGACGGCCATGAGCGACAAGGGCGCTGGCTGGCTCACGCTTGAGGCGGAGCTGCGCCGCGCGATCGAATGCGACGAGCTGCTCCTGTATTACCAGCCCCAGGTTGACGTGAGCTCAAAGCAAATCGTGGGCGTTGAAGCGCTGGTCCGCTGGCAGCACCCAACGCGCGGCCTGATCGCGCCGATGGAGTTCATCCCGCTCGCCGAGGAGATCGGCCTCATCGTCTCCCTTGGGGACTTCGTGCTCCGCCGCGCCTGCCGTGACGCCGTGCAATGGCAGAGAGATGGCATATCGCCGGTGCGCCTGTCCGTCAACATCTCGCACCGCCAGTTCTCCGAGCACAACTTCGTGACGAACGTCGGCCAGATCGTCTCTGAGTGTGGACTGACGCCATCGCTTCTTGAGCTCGAGATTACGGAGACGGCCGCCCTGCGCAACATCGAACGCACACGCGCCGTTGCCATTGAGCTCGCAAAGATGGGCGTTCGGCTTTCGATTGACGACTTCGGCGCCGGCAGCACGTCGCTGCGCTATCTGCAGGACTTCCCGATCTCGACGCTCAAGATCGATCGCGGCTTCATTACGGGCGTCAGCGGCAACGCCAGCAACTCAGCCATCGCCACGAGCGTCATCGCACTCGCCCACCAGCTGCACCTCAACATCATCGCGGAGGGCGTGGAGACGCAAGAGGACCTGGACTTCCTGAAGTCGCGTGACTGCGATGTCTACCAGGGCTTTCTCTGCAGCCGCCCGGTCCCCGTGGACGAGATCCGCGCGTTGCTGGCCGCCGGCGCCACCGAAGTCGCTACGACGACGGCGTAACTCGTTATAGCTAGACCAACGTTTGCGCTGGTTAGCTAGATCCTTCGGCTGGCGGCCTCAGGATGACCGCGGGCGGTCAGATCCGGCGCAGCACCGGCCGCGGCAGGCGGTCCCTCAGGTACTCGGCCAGCGCCTTCACCGCGCGACTGCCGCTGCCACGTGTCAGGTGGTGGCCGCGGGCTACATGCCAGAACCCGGTGCTACGGCCAACGTAGGATAGGGTGTCCACCATCTTTTCGCGGGTGAAATCATCAGCGCTACGGCAGATCTCGAGCACGTCCGGGAAGACCTGGTGCAGCGCCCCCGCGCCTAGCGCCTTCTGGAGCACGTACTCGCCCGGCTGGTCGAAGACTGGGCCCCAGACGAAACGCGCGGCGATCCAGTAGTTGAGGAGGAGCTTGCTCGCCTCTTCGTCGGTCAGGCGCTTCACGAAATTGTCTCGCACCACCGGCTCCAGCGCTGAGACCATACTGTGCTGTCGCATCAGGTGCTCAGGGCGGTTTGGCTGGCTGGGCATGCGGATCATCCCGCGCCACGGGCTCTCCTCGTTCGAGTTCAGGACACCGACGAGCTTGGTTGCGCGGGCTCGGAGGTAGTTCTTCTCGCCCTCTCGCTCGATCAGCGCCGAGCCCTCGGCCTCTCGCATCGAGAGCAGGTGCCGGTCGACGATGTCCGTGGGCACGCCTTTGTGGCGGGTGTTGATCACGTGGAAGTAGCGCATCTCTTCGTAGGCGTCGATGCCTTCGACGATGACGACGGGGAGCGTGTAGTCGCCGAGCCACTTCGCCTTGTCCTTCTTCAGCGCCCGCTCCAGGCCGTACAGCCGGTGCTGACCGTCGACGACCCACAGCGGAGTCTCGGACGCGATCGTCAGCAGGCCGGTTTCGCCCTTCCCGTTCGCCGTCGAGTTCGGCTCGAAGATGGCGGTGTGCGGCTGGCGGATGCAAAGGAGGATCGATGTCGGCAGCATGCCCTCTTCGTCGCGCAGGTAAGTCGAGAGCTGGCGCAGCCGTGACGGCGTGACCGGGCGCTGGTAGCCGTTCACTTCGTCGTCGCAGGTGTCGGACTGGAAGCGACCGAGGAGGTCCTTCACCCGCAGAGTCGTTATGTAGAGGTTGACGTCTGGCCTCTTCTGCTTGAAGCGCAGCGCGTAGGCCGTCAGCGGCGGCGCTTCCGTCGTCTTCTCGGGTGACGGAGCTTCGGGCTTCGGGGCGTCTGTGGGGGCGGCAATCGGGGCTTCGATCGCAGCAATCGTGTCGGTCATCGCAACCTCCTTGGCAGGCGCCACGTAACGTGCCATTCGTGGCTGGGCGTCTGCAATAGCGACCGTATAATGGAATCAGACATGACTACCAGAGAATCGGGCCGGGCGGGTGGCCTGCAGCTTTCCGATAACGCACGCATCGTTCTGGAGCGCCGTTATCTCGCCAAGGATAGCTTAGGAGCGCCGATAGAGACACCGGAGGAGCTATTCCGGCGAGTTGCCCACAATATCGCCCAGGGGGAACTCCTCCACAACCCCGAGAATGTGGATAACATCGGCCTCCAGACACGCGCGTCGGAATGGGAAGGTCGATTCTTAACACTGATGGAACGCCTCGACTTCCTGCCGAACTCGCCGACGCTGATGAACGCGGGCCGCGAGCTGCAGCAGCTGTCGGCCTGCTTCGTGCTGCCCGTGCCCGACAGCATCCAGGGCATCTTCGAGGCGATCCGCGAGACGGCGATCATCCACCAGTCCGGCGGCGGCACCGGCTTCGCGTTCTCACGCCTGCGACCGCGGGGGGACCGCGTACGCTCGACGATGGGTGTGGCGTCTGGGCCCGTCTCGTTCCTGAAAGTGTTCGACGCCGCTACGGAGGCGATCAAGCAGGGCGGCACGAGACGGGGCGCCAACATGGGCATCCTCGCCGTCGATCACCCTGATATAGAAGAGTTCATCGCGCTCAAGGCGGACATGCGCACGCTCACCAACTTCAACATTTCCGTCGCCGTGACCGAAGCGTTCATGCAGGCGGTTGAGGGCGACGAAGAGTATGACCTCGTGAACCCGAAAGACGGTAGGATCATTGGCCGCAAGCGGGCGCGCCACATCTTCGACATGCTGGTCGCCAACGCCTGGCGCAACGGCGATCCCGGCGTCGTCTTCATCGACCGGATTGATAGAGATAACCCAACGCCGCAGCTCGGTCGCATAGAGAGCGTGAATCCATGCGGAGAACAGCCGTTGCTTCCGTACGAATCGTGCAACCTGGGGTCGCTGAACCTCGCGCGGTTTGTGCGGCGGGACGGCTCGCCTGCCGAGGCAGGCAAGCGGGCGCGGCTGGACTGGGAGCGACTGGCGCAGGTGATCCCGCAGTGCGTGCGCTTCCTCGACGACGTGATCGATATGAACCGCTACCCAATCCCGGAGATCGACGAGGCAACGAAGGCGACGCGAAAGATCGGGCTGGGCGTGATGGGGTGGCATGACACGCTGATGCGGATGCGCATCCCGTACGACTCGGAGGAGGCGCTGGCGCTGGGCGAGGAAGTTATGAGCTTCCTGCAGGCGAAGGCGAACGACGCTTCGCTGGAGCTGGCCGGCGAGCGCGGCGTCTTCGGGGCGTGGAAGGGTTCGCGCTACGAGCCCGAGGCGCCGTACCGGAACGCTACCCGCACCACGGTCGCGCCGACAGGCACGATCTCGATCATCGCCGACGCATCGTCCGGCATCGAGCCGGCGTTTGCGCTCGCCTTCAAGCGC
>JBGPBZ010000070.1:0-12642 GCA_041481535.1 Dehalococcoidia bacterium
CACGTCCCAGGTCACGTGGACGGCGGCGTCGGTCGTCTTGACGTCGTAAGTCACCGTTGACGTCATCGCGAGGCCGGCTTCTTCGTTCGCCGCGGCGTGCCGGGCCGGGGCAAACAGCAGAGCGAGGGCGAGCACTGCCAGTGCAAGCACCGTCGCTGCCAGCGCGGCCGGTAGGCGGAAGCGCATCTACTCCTCGATCGTGGTGATGTGTTCGGAGTCGGGGCGCTCAGGGACGAAGCCGGGCTCGAAGGCGGACTGGATCGCGTCGAGGGCGCTGTTCAGTCCGTCTCGCTGGTGGCAGGACCAGAAGAACATCGCGACGAAGCGCCCCTTTACGCCGTGAGCGCTGGCCCGCGCGGTGATCGTGACCTCGGAATCGCCCTCGGTCAGCGGCCGCACCTCGAAGACGTGGGAGTCCAGGGTGATCGAGTACAACTCCTCCGGCGCGCGGATGGGGCAGAAAGCGATACGCTCGGGCGCGACCCAGTCGCAGATCTCGAAGTCAAACGCGTCGCCCTCGTCGCCCATAGTGGCGCGGAAGGTTGTGCCGGTCCCGTGGGTTTGCCCGGACGTGAAGCGAATGCTAGTCCACGCCTTGTTCCACCTGTCGGCGTGCTCGATGTCAGAGAGCACGTTCCAGATCGCCCCCTGCGGAGCCTTGATGACGCGGGAAACCGAGGTAGTCGGCATGGTCAGCCGGTGTTTAGCGAGCGTGCTGCCCGCGCGGCTCTGGGGGTGGGCATACATCCAGTTTAACGGATGGCAGCGCCGCCGGTTGCGGGTGGGTTCCGCCTATCTACATCTTCTTGAGCATCGGGACGAGGCCACCTTCGAACTTCATGCGCGGCTCAACCATGTCGAGCGGGGTGACGTCGATTTCGCTGAATCCCCAGACCGGCAGGGATTGAAGCATTTCGTTGAGTGCTTCGTTCGAATCGGCGTCTATGATCATGGCGCCGCCGCGGCGGCCGGTGAAGATGCCGCACTTCGCCTTGCCGGACTTTTCCCAGTCCATCAGCATCTTCATCGTCGGCACGACGGCGTTTTCGATCCGCGCGGCCACTTCCTTCGGGGGAACCATGCCGTCCGCGTCCAGGGACTCGATCGTTACCAGGTAGCGCATCTCGAACCTCCTCTGCTAAATCACAATGTTTACAAGCTTACCGGGGACGTAGATCACCTGGCGTGGAGACTTGCCTTCCAGGTGGCGCTTGACGGCATCGCTGGCCAGCGCCAAGGCCTTTGCGTCGGCCTCGGCGATGCCGGCCGGGGCCGAGATGCGGTCTCGCACTTTGCCGTTCACCTGGACGACGAGGGTGATCTCGTCCGCGCGGGCGAGGTCTTCGTCGAACGATGGCCAGCGCTGCTGGTGGACGCTGTACGGCTTGCCGGCGCGCGACCACAGCTCCTCCGCGATGAACGGGGCGAGCGGCGCGACCATCAGCAGCATCTTCTCGATCGCTTCTTCCCAGGCTGCGCGGTCGACCGGGCCGGACTCTCGCGCCTTCGAGAGGCCGTTCGCCATCTCCATGAGCGCCGCGATGGCGGTGTTCCAACGGAAGCCGTCGAAGTCGTGGGTGACGCGCTTCACGGTCTGGTGGGTGAGGCGGCGCATATCGCGGACGGGGCCCGCGTCCTCCTGCCCGAAGCGCGGTTCTGTGATTGCCAGGTTCCAGACGCGGCCCAGCCAGCGCTCGATGCCGCTGATCCCGTCCAGGCGGAACGGCCCGCCTTCTTCCCACGGGCCGATGAACATTAGGTAGTTGCGGAAGACGTCCGCGCCGTGCTTCTGAACCTGATCGTCCGGCGGGACGACGTTGCCGCGCGACTTCGACATGCGCTGGCCGTCCGGGCCGAGGATCTGGCCCTGGTTGAAGAGCCTCAGGAACGGCTCCGGCCCCTTGACGACGCCGATGTCGCGCATGAACTTCCAGAAGAAGCGGGCGTAGAGCAGGTGCATGACCGCGTGCTCCGCGCCGCCAGTGTACTGGTCAACCGGGAGCCACCGTTCGGCCAGCTTCGGGTCGACGGGGCCGGCGTCGTAGTCCGGGCTGAGGTAACGGACGAAGTACCAGTTGGAGTCCATGAACGTGTCCATCGTGTCGGTCTCGCGCCGGGCGGGGCCGCCGCACTTCGGGCACGTAGCGTTGACGAAGCCTTCGTGGCGGGCCAGCGGCGAGTCGCCGGTCGGCAGGTACTCCGCGTCGTCGGGCAGGCGGACGGGGAGGTCGCTCTCGCGCACAGGGACGATGCCGTCGGTCGGGCAGTAGAGCATCGGGATCGGCGTACCCCAGGCGCGCTGACGCGAGATCAACCAGTCGCGCAGGCGGTATGTGATCGTGCGCTGGCCCCAGCCCTGCTTCGCGGCGAACTCGATGACGGCGGGCTTGCCGTCTTCGTTGGGCGTGCCGTCGAACTGGCCTGAGTTCACCATGTCGCCCGGGCCGAGGTACGCCTCGTCGAGCGCCTTGCCGTTCCAGTCCGGCGGCGAGATCACGACCGGGCACTCCAGCCCGAACTTCTTCGCAAACTCGAAGTCGCGCTGGTCGTGGGCGGGGACGCCCATCACCGCGCCGGTGCCGTACCAGAGGAGCGCGTAGTCGGCGATCCAGACCTGCACCTGCCGTCCATTGAACTGGTTCGTGACGTAAGCGCCTGTGAAGACGCCGGTTTTCTCGCGGTCGGTCGATGTCCGCTCAATCTCGGTCGCGTGGCGGGCCTGATCGACATAAGCTTCGACTTCGGCGCGTTGCTCCGGCGTGGTGATCTGCGCGACGAGCGGGTGCTCCGGCGCGAGGACCATGAACGTGACGCCGAAGATCGTGTCGGGGCGAGTGGTGAAGACGCGGATCGATTTCTGTTCGACGCCGGGGACGTCCAGGCCAAACTCCACCTCCATGCCCTCTGAGCGGCCGATCCAGTTGCGCTGCATCGTCGTGATCGGCTCCGGCCAGTCCATCTGGCTGAAGTCGAGCAGCTCGTCCGCGTAGTCGCGGATGCGGAAGAACCACTGTTCGAGGTCTTTCTGGATGACGGGCGTGCCGCAGCGCTCGCAGGCGCCGTTCACGACCTGCTCGTTGGCCAGGACGGTCTGGCAGCTCGGGCACCAGTTGGCGGGCGCGCGCTTCTTGTAGGCGAGGCCGCGTTCGTACATTTTGAGGAAGAACCACTGGTTCCAGCGATAGAACTCGGGGTCGGCGCTGATCGCCTCGTGGTCCCAGTCGAACATCGCGCCCATCGAGCGCAGCTGTCCGCGCATGCGTTCGATGTTGTCGTACGTCCACTTCCGCGGGTCCATGCCGTGCTTGATCGCGGCGTTTTCGGCCGGCAGGCCGAAGGCGTCGAAGCCGATCGGGAAGAAGACGTTCTTGCCCTGCATGCGCTTGTATCGGGCGGCGGCGTCCGAGGGCGCCATCGCGTACCAGTGCCCGACGTGCAGGTCGCCGGAGGTATACGGGAGCATCGTCAGGAAGTAGAACTTGTCCTTCGAGTCGCCGAGGTCGGTCTCGTAGAGACGATCGGCGGCCCAGCGGTCCTGCCACTTCTTTTCGAAGGAGGCGGGGTCGTAGCGTTCAGTCCTTGCTTCAGTTTTCTGATTCATCGCGTGCCTCGCTTACTTCTTCGAATGCCGTCGGTAGGTTGCTGTCGTCTTCAACGCCCGCACCGGCGCGCCTGATCAGGCGGTCGATTCTTCTTGTGAGCGGCCTGGCTTCGAGCAAAGTGAATATCGCAGCCGCGCCCAGTACGGAGACGATGTAGAGGGAGAGACCGGTTGCCATACCGATGGCCGCGGCGCCCCAGATTGTGGCGGCGGTAGTCATCCCGCGGATGTTGCCTCGCTCCCTTAGAATGACGCCTGCGCCGAGGAAGCCGACGCCGACGACGATCTGCGAGGCGACGCGTGAGCTGCTGACATCGCCGAAGAGAAACGTCAGGTCCGTGAACAGCGCGGATCCCATCGCGACCAATGCGAGTGTGCGAATGCCGGCCGGGTAGCCGCGGATCTCGCGCTCGAAGCCGATGAGCGCGCCGAGGCCGCCGGCCACGACGAGCCGGAACACGATGTGCAGTTGTTCCGTTTGCGATACGTCCATCTTCTATTCCAGTAGGTCAGGGCTGCGGCCCTGAAGGCAAATACAAAGCCCTCCGCCCAACAGGGACGGAGGGCAAGCCTTCCGCGGTACCACCCTGGTTCTTCCGCCTGAGGCGGAAACACTTTGGGGGCGCTGTAACGGGCGCTTCCCCGTCGCCGGTTATCCGCCCAGGCGGATCACCGGCGAGGCTCCGGAGCGAGTTCGGGCTGGTCTGCCGGCTTGCAGCTTCCGCCGGCTCTCTGGCTGGTCGCCCCTCCCGCCCCGCCTTCCGAGGCTGGAAAGCCTCGGCTACGCGGAAGTTGGTGGCAGACCCTACTACTCTCCTTCGCGGCCTTGTTGCGTATTCGGTTGGTGGAGCTGAGGGGGCTCGAACCCCTGACCTCCTCAATGCCATTGAGGCGCTCTCCCAGCTGAGCTACAGCCCCACGAACACTAATCGTAGCAGGGGGCGCAAGAGGGCGGCAAGAAACGGCATCCCGTAGAATGAGCGCGCTATGATGCCGCGCGTCCGCTTTGCCACCGCAAGTGACGGGGTGAGCATCGCCTTCACGACGCTCGGTGAGGGGCCGCCGCTGGTGCTGATGCCGGCGATCCTGTTCAGCCACCTGGAGAAGATGTGGCAGGTGCCGGAGCTTCGCGCGGGCATCGAGCAGCTGGCGAAGCGCTGGACGATCATCCGCTACGACAACCGCGGCTGCGGGCTGTCGGAGCGCTCGCCCGGCGACTTCTCGATCGAGGCGCATGTCAGAGATCTGCGGGCCGTGGTCGATGCGGTGGGGGTGGATCGGTTCGCGATCAACGCACCGATGATCGCGGGTCCGGTGGCGATCGCCTTTGCGGCGAAGCACCCGGAACGCGTCACCAAGCTCGTTCTGCAGAGTACCCTGGCGCGCAGCTCTGAAGTGTCTTCAGCACAGACGCAGGCGGTGCTCGCTTTGCTCGACATGGATTGGGCGCTCTTTACGGAGACGGCGTCGCGTTTCGTGCTGCAGTGGTCGGATGAAGGACTTGCGCGCCAGGCTGCTCCGATCCTGCGTGAATGCGTGACGCAAGAGGCGGCGCGCGCGTTGCTCGCTGCGGCGATTGAGTTCGACGTGAGCGAGCTACTGCCGCAGGTGAAGGCGCCGACGCTGGTCATTCACAACCGGCAGTTTCCGCTGGACCTTGCGGTGGCGCGGAGCCTCGCTGCGCACATTCCGAATGCGCGCCTCGCCGCCGTAGATGGACTTGAGTCTGTTGTTACGGCCGCCAGCAGTTTCTCGCTGACGGGGACGAACGTGCGCCAAGTGAATCGCCAGAGACGCCGCCCGTCGTCGATCCGACGGGGCTTTCGCAGCGGGAGATCGAAGTGCTTCGGCTGGTGGCGGCGGGGAAGAGCAACCGCGAGATTGCGGAGGCGTTGGTCATCAGCACGAACACCGTCGACCGGCACGTGAGCCACATCCTCGGCAAGATCGGCGCTGCGAACCGCGCTGAAGCCGCCACGTACGCCGCCAAGCAGCGGCTCTTGTAGCGGCCCACGCCTCATATTCGAGTAACAAGTCCCTGTTACTGGCTGCCCGTGAACGCCCCTCCGAAGATCACGGTTTGCGTGGATGGCGTTGTTTCGCGTCTGCGGGACGATGGGGTCATCAAGAGTTCAGGGCCGGATCTGAGGGTCACGGCCACGAAAAGGAGGGGACAAATGCCTACTCAAGTCGCGATGTACCTGACCTACCTGGTGATCTGTTTACCGCTGACTGTCGTGGTCGGGGCGACGCTTTACACCAACGGAAGGGTTTTCCTCGTCGAGATGTTCGGGGGCAGAGAGGAGATAGCCGACGCCATCAACCACCTCCTGATTGTTGGCTTCTACCTACTGACGATCGGCTTCGTGTTGCTGACGTTGAGCTTTGGTGGCTCGCCGAACGACCCAGCGGAACTTATCCGTGCTCTCAGCATTCAGATCGGCCTCGTGATGCTAGTGCTCGGAGTCGTGCACATGTTCAACCTGCGGTTGCTGTCGTCCACCCGCCGCAAGTTCCAGCAGCCGAACTCTGCGCAAGCTCCTGCGCCGACAACCGAGGTGCCAATAACAGAACCAGCACTTGCGACCAACGCATAACCGATGGACGAGAAACGAAAAGGAGATCGAACATGCTTCTCGCATTTATCATCGTCATCTGGCTGATCATCGCTTCGCCCTGGATCGGCGGGAGCATCGTCGTAGGGTGCATCGCGAGCGGACTGGTCAAGGATGAACTGCCGAGACCTGTCGGCAGCGCAGTAATCGGTGAGATGGCCCTGGTCGCTTCAGTGTTCGTGACGCTGATGCTAGCGAACGCGCCACTGGAGAGGAGTGTTGGGCTGGCAATATCGACGGGCGTGGTGGCGATCCCGGTCTTCCTGGCGGTAGCCCTGATCACGTGGGCCGTGGGTTCGGCGCGACGGGGGCAGGCGGCGCGTCAGCCGGAGTTAGGTTGGGCGGAGTAATCGATCGGAGGGGTGGGCAAGGGCTCACCCTTTGTTATGCGTGTCGAACGTTGACATCGCGCGTCCCGCCTTTGCATGATGCGGGCGCTAGAAGGAGCCGACCATGATGCCGCTTGAGGGAATCCGCATACTCGATCTGTCAGGCCTGGCGCCGGGGCCTTACTGCACGATGCTGCTCGGCGACCTGGGGGCAGACATCGTTGTTGTGGAGGCGACGCCGGGCGCTGGCCGGAGGATGGGCGTCAGTGACCGGGCGGAGGTGCACAACCCGCTACGGCGCAACAAGCGCTCGATCGGGCTGAACCTGAAGGACCCGGCGGCGCAAGAAGCGTTCCTCAAGCTCGCCGAGAACGTTGACGTCGTTATCGAGGGGTACCGGCCGGGCGTGGTCAAGCGTCTCGGGGTGGACTACGAGACGGTGAGCAAGCGCAACCCGCGCGTCGTCTACTGCTCGCTGAGCGGTTACGGGCAGACCGGACCTTACTCGAATCTTGTGGGGCACGACATCAACTACATCTCGCTCGGCGGGGCGCTGGATGCTAACGGCTGGCCGGACACGCCGCCGGCGATCCCGCTCAACCTCATCGCTGACTTTGCGGGCGGCGGGTTGTACGCGGCGTTCGCGATCCTGGCGGCGCTGATCGCGCGGCAGACGACGGGGCGCGGACAGTACGTGGACATGGCGATGAGCGATGGCGTGACGTCGCTGATGGCGATGGCGACGGGCAACTACTTTGGCGGCGGGCAAGTCCCGAAGCGCGGCGCGGACTTCCTGAACGGCGGCATCCCGCCGTACAACGTCTACGAGTGCAAGGACGGCAAGTGGCTGAGCATCGGTTCGCTGGAGCCGTGGCTGTGGAAGACGACGTGCGAGGTGCTGGGCTGCGAGCAGTTCATTCCCAACCAGCTCAACCGCGCGATGTACCCGGAGATGTTCGAGTGGCTGCGGGCGAAGTTCAAGGAGAAGACGCGCGACGAGTGGTTCGAGGAGCTGCGGCACCACGATATCTGCGTCGGGCCGGTGCTTTCGATGGACGAAGTGTTCGCGAACCCGCACGTCCTCGCCCGCCAGATGATGATCGAGGTGCCGACGCCGGACGGTGGCAGCGTGAAGCAGGTGGGCATCGCCGCGAAGTTCTCCGAGACGCCGGGCGCTGTGCGCTCCACCGCCCCCGCTCGGGGCGAGCACACGGACGAGGTGCTGCGTGAAGGCGGGCTGAGCGAGGCGGAGGTGAAGGCGCTGCGCGACTCCGGTGCGGCGGGCTGACCAACTTGCGGCACGAGCACGAAACATCGCTGCACCGCATCGAAGCGTTTAGCGACGGCGTCTTCGCCATCGCCATCACGCTGCTGATCATCGAGATCGGCGTGCCGCACATCACCGGCGATCAGACGCTGGGGCACGAGCTCCGGCACGAGTGGCCGAAGTACGGCGCGTACGTACTAAGCTTCGTGACGATCGGCATCTACTGGGCGAACCACAACTCGTTCTTCCGGCTCTTCGCACGCTCCGATCACTTCTTCTTGATGCTGAACGTTGCCTTCTTGATGGCGATCGCGTTTCTACCGTTCCCGACTGCTGTGCTCGGCGATTACCTCCGCAACTCTGATGAGCGTCAGACGGCGGTGCTCTTCTACGCTCTCGGGTTGCTTCTGCCGGCGACCACCTGGCTGGCGGTCTGGCTGTACGGAGTCGCGCGCGGCCTTCTGCGGACGGACCTTCATCCGCGCTACGTCCGCCTGCTGACGGTGCAGTACGGGGCGTCCTCGCTGATCTACCTGATCGCGATGCTGACGGCGCTGATCAGCTCGTGGGTCTGCCTGGCGATCGTGGTGGGACTGACGGCGCTGTACTTGCTGCCGCCGCGCCAACCGCAGTTCGTGGGCGAGGACGGCTAGTGGGCCTCAGCTGGTCTAATCGCGCGGTCCTGACAGGCCTCGTGCCCAAAAGGGGGCCGATTTGGACGATTCGGAAAGCCTGATCCCGCTCAGACTGTGTGTGGAGTATCCAGTGGCTCCCCGCGCGCGTTCTACCGGCAGATGAACGGAGAGTTAGAGTGATCAGCAGGACGATCTTCGTCGCTTTCCTGGGGATTGGCCTGATAACCCTCGCCGCGGCATGCGGAGATGACGACGCGACGTCTTCCTCTACGGCCAGTCCGAACCCGAGCCCTACGGTGGACGTCTCCGCACTTCCGATCCCTGCACCGTGGGAGCTTTACGTGGCGGCCACGGACGGCAGCGGTGATCACCTGGTCTACAGCAGCGAGAATTTCGGTCAATACGCCTCGGCGCCGGACGGCAGCCGGGTGGCGATAAGTGAGTCCAATGGGACGGACAGCACGACCGTGCGCATATTGTCTCTGGACGGCGTCGAGACGGGGAGCTTCGTGCACAAGGGCTATCCGAACAAGATGATCTGGTCGCCTGACGGACGCTCTATCATTGCCGCTTTTTCTGAGAACGCCAGCACGGATTCGCTCATTGCCGCCGACGCGGAGAGCGGGGAGCAGCGGGAGCTGCTACGATCGCCGAACAACACGTATTCGTATCTCCTCGGGTGGTTTGCCGGTAGCGAGCTGCGAGTAATCCAGGCGACGAACGCGACGAGTGACGGCGAGCTCCTGGCGGTAAACGTGGAGACCGGCGCATCGCGGCAGCTGAGCGACCTGATAGTCGCTCCGAACTACTACAGCGACCGCGCGATCTCCCCGGACGGGAAGCAGATCGCGATCTTTGCTTCGGTGTCCTCAGACTCTTGCCCCGGCACAGACCACTCATCGGCGGTCTTCACGATCAACATCGAGACAGGTGCGTCGGCGCAAGTTACACAGGACGTCTATTGTTCAGGCGGCGACCTAATCTGGTCAGCGGACGGGAAGCAGATCGCGTACCTCACGTTCGATCTGGGAGGCGGGACCGCGACACTGAGCGCAGTCGACGTGGCCTCTCATCAGTCGCGCGCGCTGACGTCGGGGCTAAACGAACCTGTTGCGTGGCTGGCGGACGGAACGATCCTGGCGAACAAGTTGTTTTGCACGGGCTGCGACGGTGGAGGCCCGCCGCGAGTGTTCGCGATCGACTCGGAGACCGGGCAGGCTAACGAGCTGACGGGCGCTGTGCCGTCTGCGATCTCGGTCAGCGGACGCATCGTCGCTGCTGACGGCGCGCTGAAGGAGATTAACGCCAGGGGCGAATCCGTCGCGACGCTGGCTCAGATTGAGAGCAACTGGCAGTACGGCTCGATGACCTGGTCGAGGGACGAGAAGTATGTGGCCTATGGGAGATCGAGGGCCCAGGGAGAGCACTACTTCGAGGTAAACGCGGACGGTTCGGGCTACGGCTGGACAGCGTCGTATGACGGAACGACGAAGCCATCGCCGGATGGAACGCGCATCGCCTATCTGACCAACGAACCGCTGGCCACTGAAAAGGGGATCAGCCACCTGTGGCTGGCGGATGCGGACGGCTCAAACGCGAAGCAGGTGCCGGTGGACGGAAGCGTCGGAGCGTACTCATGGTCGCCGGACAGTACGCGGATCATGTTCTCCAACGTCGACGTGGCGACTGGCAGTGCAGTCGAATCCCTGGTGAACGCTGACGGCAGCGGAGTCCGCCCGGTTGGCACGGGCAATGTGGTGGTGGATGCGAAGAGCGGCGTGCCCGTCTGGTCGCCGAACGGCAAGCTCGCCATGTTCTTCGACGATCCGATCAGCGTCATCGACGTCGAGACCGGTGAGTCGCGCGAGTTCCCCGGCGGTGGGCCAAAGGGTACGGCAGCGTGGTCACCGGACTCCACGCAAATCATCTACTCGTCGTTCGTAGTGGTCCCGGCGTCGCCACGGGCGACGAACCAGATCCATTCGAACCTGTACATCCTGGACGTGGCAAGCGGCGCGACCACCGCGGTACCCGGCGACAACACACAAAAGAGCGGCTTCGCGATGTCGCCGGACGGACAGCAGATCGCCTACGTGAGAGCACTCAGCGGATCGAAGGAGAGTGAGCTGCGAGCCGTGAACGTCGATGGCAGCGACGACCACTTCGTTCTCACCGGGGCGTCTTCGAACACAGCACCGGCCTGGTCACCCGACGGCAGCCGGCTGGCTGCATCTGTCGCCAGCAATACGTCGTCGGGAATCTTCGTCGTGCGGGCGGATGGCTCGGAAGCGAAGCAGATCACGCGCGGCGTCGTCTTCGACAGCCTCACGTGGCTGGACAACAACCGGCTGCGGTTCAGCACGTTCATCGGCGGGCTGTAGCCTAAGGCTCGACGGGCAGCGCGTCGGGCAGCGCGGACGCACGCTCGCTCGTGAGGTGCGGGAGCCAGGCGATCAGCAGCGGCAGGCCGACTATCGCGACGATCGCACCTCCGGCGAGGTAAGCCGCCTGGTACGAGACGTTGTCCGCGAGCAAGCCGAGCAGCGGGGCGCTCGGGATGAGCACCATCGAGCGGATGAGATTCGTGAGCGAGACGACCGTAGCACGCTGCTCGCTGGGCACGCGACGGTTCAGGTACGAAGTAATCGCCGGCTGGGAGAGGATGACGCCGAAGTTCATCGCCGAGAAGGCGACCTGCGCCCAGATCGAGTCCCAGGCGGCGAGCAAGAAGAACCCGGCGACGATCGTCACGGGCATGATCAGCATCGTCCGCCGCTCGCCGAGGTCGCGCATCAGCCGGTGGGCCGCAAGCGCGGCGACGATACCCATCAGGCGCATCGGTGTCTGGTAGACGCCGACGTAGCTGACCGCGACGTCGTGTCGCTGGAGGAACGGCTGGAAGAAGAAGACGACGCCGATGCTGCCGACCGTGACCAGCCCGAAGAACATGATCGCGTAGCGCACGTCCGGCCGCATTCGCACGAGCCGCGCCGAATCGCGGATGATATCGCCATACTTCGGGATGACCTCGCTGCGAATAACGTGCGGCTCCTGGAACGTTAGGGCGATGAGCACTGCGACGAACGTGATGCCGCCGCTGGCGATGATCGGCGTCTGCAGGCTCGTCGCGCTGGCGAGCGGCGCGCCGAGGAGTGTGCCCGCCACCTGCGCTGACGTTGCGACGGCCCAGCCTCGTCCGTAGATGCGGGGGTACTCCTCTTCGCGGCCCAGGGCCTTCAGGGAATCGAAGATGAAGGCGGACTCCGTCCCCCAGAGCATCGCGAAGCCGATGCCCCAGACCATATACGAGCCGAGCAGCAGCCAGAACGACGACGCCAGCCCGAAGAAGACGATCGCGATTGAGAATGCTGTGGCCGACCCGACAAGCACGGGCTTGCGCCCGAAGCGGTCGGCAAGCGCCGCGCCGGGGATCTGAAGGAGGATGATGCACAGCCAGAACGGGATGTCGATGAGCGTGACCTGCGCGAGCGTGAGGCCACGCTCCTTCGTCAGGTAGATGATCCAGATGGGGAACCAGAGCTGGAGGTTGAGAAAGAGGTGGAAGGCGTAGTACTTCCGGACGTTGTTTTGCACGGAAGGAGCTTATCGTGCGCTCATCCTGTCATCCAGACGGCAGGAAGGACCTGGTGGGGGCGGGGTGGGAGCGCACCTCGCTCAAGTCATACCAGCTCGGATTCACCGACTCGATGAGCTCGATCTTCTTTTCCCGTGACCAGCCCTTGATCTGCTTTTCACGTTGAAGCGCCGCCCATACGTCGTCTGTCCATTCGCAATAGATCAGAAGGTGAGTGCGGTAACGCTTTGTGAAGCCGTCGAGGGCGCCTGTTTTGTGTTGTCGCATGCGTTCCTGAATGTTGCTGGTCACTCCGGTGTAGAGCGAGGTATAGCTACGGTTTGTGAGGATGTAGACCCAGTAGTCACGCGATTGTCGCTGGCGATACGCATTTGCTGGTCGCACGTTGCCCCTCCCCGCCAGAGTCTTCGCAGGCTCTGAATGACAAGGCAAGATGGATTTGTCGGTGTCACGTGGTGGACGATGACGGCGAGTGTAGTGCTTCACGACATGTGAGACAGGGGGGCCTTTCGGGGTAGGCGTTGTAGAGCATACTTGGACGGCGTTTCGTAGCCCAGAGCGCTGTGGATGCGGTGGCGGTTGTAGAAGCGGACGTAGTCG
>JBGPBZ010000071.1:0-12629 GCA_041481535.1 Dehalococcoidia bacterium
CAAAGACGGTCGAGCGCGACGGCCAGGAAGTAGACGAGACGCGGATTGCGTTTCGTTCGGTCGCGGTGTTCGACATCGCACAGACAGATGGCGACGACCTCCCCGAAGCGCCCGTCACTCGTTTAGCCGGCGACGATGAGCTCGGCCTGTACGACGAGCTCGCCACGATCGCGGCCGCCGAGAATCTGCCGATAACGCGCGAAGAGCAGCCGGGACAAGAGGCTAACGGCTACTACAACCGCACCCGTGGCTTGATCTGGGTGTCGCCCGAGCTAGTCCCCACGATGGCCGCTAAGACGCTTTGCCACGAACTCGCGCACCACTTCGGCGGATCAGACTGTACACGTCAGGAAAACGAGACGATCGCCGAATCTGTCGCGTACCTGGTGCTCGGCCACTTCGGCGTTGATGCATCAGACTACAGCTTCGGCTATCTGGCCTGCTGGACCGACGCCAGGACGTTCAAGGCCAAGCTGGGCGACATTCACGCAACCGCCAACCAGATCATCGAACGCGTCGAAGGAAAGGAGGTTCTATGCGCAGCTTGACCAAGTGCAAGCGCTGCGGCTGGCAGTGGTTCCGGCGCGAGCCCGTGCCGCCCAGGCGCTGCCCTAATCCAGAATGCCGATCAATGCTCTGGGACAAGAAGCCCCAGCGCACCACCAAAAGCAGGAGGGCAAGGCCATGAGCCAGAAGGAATTGGAAAAGCTAGCAACGTATCTGAAGGAGTTTCGTGAGCGAGCCGGGCTTAGCGTCGAGGACGTCGCGGCCGAGGTTGGTTGCACGGCCTGGTATATCTACCGCATTGAGGGCAGCCGGTACCATCGGCGGCCGGCGAGAGAGCGTCTACAGCGGATCTGCGCGCTAGTTGGCGCCGACTACGATGAGGCGCGGCGCGTGGGCGGTTACCCTGAGAAGAGTGACGAGGTTCAGGCAATCGCCAAGGGCCTCCTGGCGCCCGGATCAAGCCAAGAGCCGGCGAGTACAGCCGAGCGTGATGACACAGACCCGCCGAGCACTGCCGACTGGGATCAGATCGAAGAGCGCACGCGCTGGTTGCGCGACCACGACGCGCCGGCGGGCGTACAGTGGCTGATCCTGGACCAGTTGCAGGCCATATGCGGCTTGACGAAATACCTTGACGGGAAGGCGGAGTACGACTGGCAGGAAACTGAGAGAGCCGATGTAGTGAAGCAGATCACGGCGGATGTGACGTACATGGCTTCGCAGCGCCCTCCCATGCCCATGCTCTGGCTGCTCTCGGAAGCGGTCAGCTCGCACGCGGGGCTCGTCTCGTGGCGGGAGAAGATGCAAACGCAAGAACTCGCCGCGTAAAGGAGCGGACTCAGAGCGGGGCGTTACGTGCTCTCGGCCCCGTAGCGCCCCGCGTTGTTGTCAAAATCGTTGTCAAATGCTACTCGGCGCCGGGGCCGGGCGCGTGACAAGCCGATTCCAGATACGAAGACTGGAGCCAACGCTCGGATTCGAACCGAGGACCTGCTGTTTACGAAACAGCTGCTCTACCGCTGAGCTACGTTGGCCCCGTGGGTGTCATCTTACTAAGACCGATTGGAGCGGGACAACGTTGCGTGTTTGGCGGCTGCGGCGTGGGCCCTAACACGGCCTCTTTTCCGTGCGGGGGGAGAGGGGCGCGCGTCATTCGTTCGGACGCGGGATGCGTTTTCGCCGGCTGGTACGGCGTTGACGTTGGAGGCGCTTCGACTTCGATTCCTCAGTCTCCGCTGGCGGCAGGCGATCCTTCGATTCCTCAGGATGAACGGGACGCGACGGCCGGTGGCTTACGGGTACGGCCGGCAGACAGTTGCTAAAGACGCTGCAGCTACGGGTCGGTGTGGTTCTGCGGTTCGTGTGGTGGCTAGATGTCGATGTGCTGGGCGGTCGTGACGGGGATGCGGAGGAGTTTGCTGGCGACGGAGTTGAAGATGGCGGCGTCGCCGGTGGTGTAGTAGCGGAAGATTGGCTCCGGGTTCTGGGCGAAGGCGTCGTACTCGCCGAGGAGCTGGCGGACGCGGCGGGCGACGGGGCGCGAGGGGTCGTAGAGGCGGACGCCGGGGCCGAGCATGCTCTTGATCCGGCTGCGGAGGAACGGGTAGTGTGTGCAGCCGAGGCCGACGACGTCGGCGTCGCTGTCCTTTACGGGAGCGAGGTGGCGTTCGAGGAGGGCGGTGGTCGTGCGGTCGCGCACCTCGCCCATCTCAATCGCGTTCTCGAGGCCGTCGCAGCCGACGTTGACGACGTGCAGGTCCGGCGCGAACTCGTGGATGAGGCTGGCAAGGTAGGGGCTTGTGGAGGTGGCAGGCGTGGAGAGAACGGCGATCGTGCCGGTCTTCGTGCGGCGAGAAAGCGTTTTGACAACGGGCACGACGCCGACGAACGACACGTCGGGGAACTGCTCGCGGAGATAGGCGATGGTGTGGACGGTCGCGGTGTTGCAGGCGACGACGATCATCTTGGCGTCGAGGCTGAGCAGGAAGCGGGCGATCCGCGAGGTGAGGTCTTCGAGTTGGGCGGTGGTCTTCTCGCCGTAGGGGACGTGGCCGGAGTCGGCTAGGAAGTCGAGGCTCTCTTGCGGAAGGAGCTTGCGGATGGCGCGCCAGATGGAGAGGCCGCCCACGCCTGAGTCGAACACGCCAATCGGCCGGTTATCCATCGCTGCCTCCGATGCTAAGAACGTCGTGTGAGGGTGTCAAATGTTAGAACGCGGGAAGGGGGCCGGAGATACCGGAAGGGTGACAAACCGACAAACCGGACAAACTGGGAATGGGGTGGCGTGGACGCTGGAAAAGCGCTTCGATCCTTCGACTGCGGCTGGGTGTTGCTCAGGACAGGCTTTGATTCCTCGATCTCCGCTGATGCTGGGTAGGTCCTTCGATGCCTCAGGACGAACGGCGGGCGCCAGGCGGAACGTTAAAGCGTTCTTTGACCGTAACAGAGGGGGCTCTGATAATTGACCGAGTATGAATCGAACGCGCGTGTTCCTGGTGGTGTTACTCGTGGTGGTGGCGCTCGCGTTCGTCGCGTGCAGCGGAGACGACGATAACGCGTCGAGCGTAACGAATACGCCGACGGGGCATACGTCAACCGCGACGGCTGTAGTTAACACCTGCGGCGCCAAGACGACTACGGATAATGAGGAACCAGTTGTGAAGACTTATCCCGCCGAACCGGCCATGACGATCGACGCCACGAAAACGTACATCGCGACGGTGAAGACGGAACGCGGCGATTTCAAGATCAAGCTGCGGCCGGACCTCGCACCGCACCACGTGAACTCGTTCATCTTCCTGGCGAAGGACGGCTACTTCGACCACGTGACGTTCCACCGTGTGCTATCCGGCTTCGTCGCCCAGACCGGCGACCCCAGCGGAACCGGTGGCGGCGGCCCCGGCTATCTCCTGAACGACGAGTTCACGACCGCGCTGCCGTACACACGCGGCATCGTTGGGATGGCGCGGACGAGCGTGAACAACAGCGCCGGCAGCCAGTGGTTCGTGACGTACGCGCGCGCACAGAACCTCGATGGGCAGTACACGATCTTCGGAGAGGTCACGGACGGCATGGACGTGGTCGATTGCATCACGCCGCGCGACCCGAGCCGCAACCCGAACGCCGCGCTCGGCGACAAGATTATCTCGATTACTATCGACGAGTCTTAGGGAAGCTACTCGGCGACCGGCAGGTCGTCGCGCACGCGCAGACCACTTACCTGGCGCTCGGCGTGGTAGGAGGAGCGGACGAGGGCCCCCGCCTCGACGTGCTTGAAGCCGAGGGCGAGCGCTTCCTCGCGCAGGTGGTCGAACTCGTCGGGAGCGTAGTAGCGGATCAGTGGCAGGTGTTTGGCGCTCGGGCGGAGGTACTGGCCGAGGGTCAGCACTTCGACGCCGTTGTCGAGCAGGTCGGAGAAGACCTGCAGGAGCTCGTGTTCCGTTTCGCCGAGGCCCACCATGAGGCCAGTCTTGGTGATCGTGCCGGCGTCGAGCTCCTTGGCGCGGCGCAGCAGCTCGAGAGAGCGCTCGTAGCGGGCTTTGGGTCGGACTCTTGCGTAGAGGCGGGGGACGGACTCGGCGTTGTGGTTGAGGATCTCCGGGCGCGCGTCCATGACGGTTGCCAGCGCGTCCCAGTTGCCGAGGAAGTCCGGGACCAGCACCTCGATGCTGGTCTCAGGGGAGAGGCGGCGGATCCAGCGGATGGTCTGGGCGAAGATAGACGAGCCGCCGTCGGCTTCGTCGTCACGGTTCACGGAGGTGACGACGGCGTGGGCGAGGCCCATCTCCCGGACGGCGTTGGCGACGCGCATCGGCTCGAGGCGGTCGACGGCGCCGGGTCGGCCGGTGGTGACGGCGCAGAAGCCGCAGGCGCGCGTGCACGTGTCGCCGAGGATCATGAAGGTGGCGGTGCCGGCCTCCCAGCATTCGCCGATGTTGGGGCAGCGGGCCTCTTCGCAGACGGTGTGGAGGCGGCCCTCGCGCATAATCGACTTGAGGCGCATGTAGTTCGGGCCGCCGGGGAAGCGCACCTTGAGCCACGGGGGCTTCCGGCCGGCGGAGACCCAATCGACGGTGTCTGTCACAGGAATATTGTCGCACGGAGCGGATGGGTCAGAAGCGGCATTTTGGTTACGGATAAGCGGTAATATGTGGGCATCAGCAGCTTTGGGGAGGGACTCATGGCGATCGCGCGAATCAACGGTATCGATATCTACTTCGAGCGGTACGGGAACGGGGGCGAGCCGCTTGTGTTCGTGCACGGATATACGGGGGACATAACTGACTGGCGGCACCAGATCGAGCCGTTCTCGAAGGACTATCAGGTGCTGATCTTCGACAACCGTGGGCACGGCAAGTCGGAAGCTCCTACGGATCGCTCGGCGTATTCGATCGAGCAGATGGCGGACGATGCGGAGGCGCTGGCGGCGGAGGTTGGTTTTGAGCGGTATCACCTGCTGGGGCACTCGATGGGCGGGGCGATCGTGCAGGAGATCGCGCTGCGCAGCCCGGGGCGTTTACTGTCGCTCACGCTGGAGGACACCTCGCCCCTGTTCGACCTGTCAGGGAACGAGATGCTAAGCAAACTTTCGGCTGCGCGCAACCAGATCGCGGAGACGCAGGGGATGGGAGCGCTGGCGCGGTGGAAGTCGCCTTTCCCGACGCCGCCGCATTTGCCGGAGGAGCGAGTGGCGGAGACAGCGGAGCGGCTGGGCCGGATGTCCGTCGATGCGTTTATTGGGGCGCAGGCAGCGCTGAACGCTTGGACGGGGACACTGGGCCGCCTGGCTTCGATTGTGGCGCCGACGCTGGCGATTGTGGGGGACATGGACTTCGCGCCGTTGGTGCACGCGGCGAAGGAGATGGCGAAGGCGATTCCGGGCGCGACGCACGAGGTGATCCCGGAATCTGGGCACTCGCCGCAGTATGAGAGGCCGGCGTTGTTTAACGCCGCGCTGAGGCGGCACCTGGAGCGGGCGACGGCGGGGGCGAGCGCGAAGTAGGGGGAGCCCTGCCCCAAGCATTTGAGGTCGAGCGCCGTAATCCGCTCGAAACAAAGTTCTGGCCAGGAACTCTTGACGGCGGGCGCTGATCGGCGCAATATCGACGTATTCTATGCGAAACGTATTACTTATAGGCGATGTCGAATCGCTGACGCCGTTCGCGGAGGCGCTGGAGGCCGAAGGATTCTTTCCGTTCTTGCGCTCGCCCGGTACTGAAGTCGAGCCGGAGCAAGAGTACGACGTCGCGGTGATCGACCTGCCGTCTGTAGGGGAAGACTGGACGGCGGCTTCGCTGATTGAGGCGGCCGGTGGGGCGGAGGCGATCCCCGTGATTGTGGTTGCGGGAACGGAGCAGGTATCAGCGTTCGAGCCGATCCGCGAGGCAGACGATTACGTGCGTTCTCGCAGCGCGCCGGACGACCTGGTGATGCGGGTGCGGAGGGCGCTGTGGAAGAAGCACCGGGTCGACTCGCGGAATGTGCTGAAGTGCGGCGACCTGGTGATGGACCTGGGCAACTACACGGTGCAGATCGGCGGCCACAGCGTCGAACTGACGTACAAGGAGTACGAGCTGCTCCGCTTCCTGGCGACGAACCGGGACCGGGTGTACAGCCGCGAGACTTTGCTGAACAAGGTCTGGGGCTACGACTTCTACGGCGGCGCGCGCACGGTGGACGTGCACGTGCGACGGCTGCGCTCGAAGATTGAAGACCGGCACCACACGTTCATTGAGACGGTGCGCAACGTGGGCTACCGGTTCCGGGCGTTGCCGTAGACGGTCGCCATCGCTGGACCGATGGCAGACAGCACGCGATTACTCACACTCGACGAATGCGCCACTGCAGGCGAAGTACTCCAGCGCGCGTTTTACCACGATCCGTTGCAGCAATGGTTTTTCCCGGATCCTGACGTTCGCCGGACGAAGTGTGCCCCAGTCTTCCATAACTTCGCGGCGCGCGGATGCCTGTTCGGAGAAGTGATCACTACTACGAACGGCGTCAACGGCGTGGCGATCTGGAGTCCACCCGGCCCCCGGGAAGTGACCGAGGAAACGATGGCCAAGGCGGGAATCGATCGAACGCCCGAGTTGATGGGTGAAGAGTCGTATACGCGGTCCATCGAATTCTTTGCCTGGTTAGGACAGTTCCACCATCGCGACGCTCCCGTGGACCACTGGTATCTCGAGATACTCGGCGTCGACCCACCGCTGCAAGGGCAAGGCATCGGCACGTCGCTCATGATGCCCATCCTGAGACGCGCCGACGAAGCCGGGCTTCCGTGTTACGTGGAAACCGCTCAGCAAAGGAACGTTCCGCTGTACACTCGCGCTGGCTTCAAGGTGATGGAGGACGTTGTGGAGCCGAAGAGCGGCGTCCGCATCTGGACTTTCCTGCGTCCCGTCGGCGGCTAGTCAGTCACTTCGCGCGCAGATCACGCCTTCTTTGGCGGGAGCGGGATGAATGCACTTGTGCGCCGAATGTACTCGTCATAGCCGGGCCTTCGTCTTCCGATTGTGCGTTCCAGCATGGCGACGCCCGACACCCGCAGCAGCATAAACGTCATGATCGCGGGTGCGAAAGCGGTCGCGAAGCCCCAGGGTGTGCCGGCGGCGATGATGAAGTAGCCCCACCAGAGGGTGGTGTCGCCAAAGTAATTTGGGTGGCGAGTAAACCGCCAGAGGCCGCGGTCCATCACCTTGCCTATGTTGTCGGGATTGGCCTTGAAGCGCACGAGCTGGAGGTCCCCCACGGCCTCGAAGAAGAAGCCGACGCCCCAGACCGCCGCGCCGATGTAGTCGGTGATCGCTAGGTGGTCAGGCGAGTCGCTGTGCACGGCAACCAGCAGCGGCGCGGAGATGATCCACAGCAGCACGCCCTGCAGAAAGAACACGGTGACAAGCGAGCGCCACCAGAAGGCGTCGCCGGCGCGCTCTCGCATCTTGACGTAGCGGTAGTCCTCGCCGTGGCCGGCGTTGCGGGTGAGGATGTGGATGGCGAGCCGGAGTGACCAGACGCATACGAGGACGAGCACCAGCGCCTGCCGGCCGGAGTAGCCGTCGCTTGAGAGAACGGCGTAGACGATGGCGAGAACAGCGAACCCGGGCCCCCAGAAGATGTCGATAATGCTGGCGTTCTTGAGAGCGAGGCTGAGGAGCCAGACGAGGGTGACGTAGGTGGCCGCGACGCCGAGGCCGACGAGCGCCAGCGGGACGATGGACACTAGGCGCTCTTCGTGAAGGCGGGGTGCACGGCGCGCTCCATGTTGGCGAGGACGCCGCGAAGCTCGGCGGCGACGGCGTCCCAGAGGCGGGGCCCGTCGGTCTGGTCACCGGCGCGGCGCTGGCAGACGTCGTCCGTCCAGGCGGCGTCGCAGTCGATGGGCGGGCCGAAGACGGCGCGGACACGGTGGCCGGACCGGGGACGGGTGCTGCTGACGGGGAGGACGGCCTGCATGCCGTGGTGGTAGAAGGGCAGCGCGATCGGATGCGTCTCCGCGATGAGCCAGCCGACGCCGGGCTTGAAGTCCGGGCCGAGCTTGCCCTCGGGGTCGCGGGTGCGGCCGCCTTCGGGGAACATGTGCACCCAGTCGCCGGCGAGGAGACGCTCGCGCAGGAGGTGCATGGCGGGCTGCTCGATGCCGCCGCCGCGGACGATGGGTGCGCACTTGCCGGCCGTGAAGAACCAGGCCTTGATCGGCGAGCCGAAGAAGTTGAGGGCGTCGGCGCCTACCCAGCGGACGTTGCTGTACGGCCCGCGCAAGAAGTTGCTGGTCAGTAGCGGATCGTCAAACAGGGAGACGTGGTTGCTGAAGGTGAGGAGTCCGCGGCTGCCGCGAGACTGGACAGCGTCGAGGTGCTCGCTCCCCTCGACGTCGAGGCGGTTCATCACGCGCGTGACAAACTTCGAGGTGGTGATGACGACGCGGCCGATGATGGGGTGGTACCAGCGGGACCGGGGGTTCCAGCGTTCGACGGCGCGGCGTTCGGCCTCGCGCTGGCGGGCGCTCGCATCGCGCTCTGGCGGGACGGTGTCGGCAATCAAGGTGGGGTTATTCTACTCCAGGATGGAAGCCGTGCCTTCCTCTGAAGGGGCGAGGGACCGGTAGCCAAAGCCCGGTTCGGTGAGGACTGGAGAATGGGCGACGTGACTGTGGGGTAAGGAATACCTGGAAGCGCGGTGGCGGACGTAATAATTCCGTAATATATCCGCTATCTGTTTACTCTAATCATCGCGTAATATGCCGGTCATATAGCCGTAATGCCGACGTGACCTTGCAGTACGCATGGTTCCGCCGGCGCCACTCGTCACACATTCTTGAGGGAGGTGGCAGCCATGCCAGATATCAATAGTGGTAATACGGCGTGGGTTCTCGCGGCCGCGGCGCTTGTCATGTTCATGACGCCGGGGCTCGGGTTCTTCTACGCCGGGTTCACCCGCAGCAAGAACGTCCTGGGGACGATCATGCAGAGCTTCATCGTGGTCGGGTTGGTGGGGGTGCAGTGGGTGATCATCGGTTACTCGCTGGCCTTTGGTCCGGACCAGGGGGGCATCATCGGCAACCTGGACTATCTTGGCCTGAAGGACGTGGGGCTGACGCCAGGCGCCTGGGGGACGCTGAACGGCATCCCGGAAGAGTCGTTCATGATCTTCCAGGCGATGTTCGCGATCATCACCCCCGCTCTGATTACCGGCGCCTTCGCCGAGCGGGCCAAGTTCAGCACGTTCCTCGTGTTCATGCTGGCGTGGTCGTTCCTGGTCTACGATCCGGTAGCGCACTGGATCTTCGGCACGGGGTGGCTTGGCGTGGCGAACCCGAACGGGATCAACGCCCTCGACTTCGCCGGTGGGGCGGCGATCCACGTAAACGCGGGCGCAGCAGCCCTGGCGGCAGCGATCATGTACGGACGCCGCAAGGGCTTTGGCACAGAACCGATGGAGCCGCACAACGTCACGTACATCATCTTAGGAGCGGCGATACTGTGGTTCGGGTGGTTCGGCTTCAACGCTGGCAGCGCGGGGGCGGCGAACGGACAGGCGGCCAACGCCTTCGTCGTCACGAATACGGCGGCGGCGGCAGCGGCACTCACCTGGGTCGGCGCGCAGTGGATGCTGACCGGCAAGGCGAGCACGATCGGGGCGGCCGCGGGCTGCGTTGCCGGTCTGGTCGCGATTACGCCGGCCTCAGGGTTCGTGCAGCCGATGGAAGCGATCGCCATCGGCGGTATCGCCGGCGTCGTTTGTTACCTCGCGGTTCGCGTGCGTAGCATGACCTCGCTGGACGACTCGCTGGACGTCGTCGCAGTACACGGTATCGGCGGGACGTGGGGCGCCCTGGCGACCGGCATCTTCGCCGCTGCCGCCGTCGGCGGAGTCGACGGCCTATGGCACGGACACGCTGGCCAGCTCACGGACCAGCTCATCGCCATCGGCGTGGTCTGGGCCTACTCGTTCACGATGACCTGCATCATCCTGAAGGTGCTGGACCTCACGTTGGGCCTGCGCGTGAAGGAAGATGAAGAAGAACTCGGTCTGGACGTCACGCAGCACGGCGAGCGCGGCTACGTATTCGACGAAGCGGTTGGCGTGCCGATCATGACGTCGGCTGCGATGCCTGCGCCAGCACCGCGGACCGCCGCCGAACCGGCGTCAGGCGTGTAAAGGAGCGACATGCAGAAGATCGAAGCAATCATACGGCCCGAAAAACTGGACGACGTGAAGGAAGCGCTGGCGACCGCCGGCTACGCCGGACTCAACATCGTGCACGTGACCGGCCGCGGCGTACAGCGCGGCATCGTCCACCAGGGACGCGGCGGCACCTCCTACACAGTGGACATGCTGCCGAAGGTGAAGATAGAGATCGTCGTTATGGAGAAGGACACGGAGAAGGTCGTGCAGGCGATCTGCAACGCCGCCCGCACAGGCAACATCGGCGACGGCAAGATCTTCGTAATCCCGGTGGCGGACGCAATCCGCGTGCGTACCGGGGAACGGGGCGACGCAGCAGTCTAGTGCTACGAACGTACGGGGCGGGCCGGGTGGCCCGCCCCGTACTCTTCGCGTAACAAAACCGTAACGCGCAACTCTTCGCCCGCCGAGATGCGCTCCTTATAGTTGAGACATACCCCAGGAGGAGGACATAGGTGACAGAACAAGACGCCCAACGAGTAAGCAAGTTAGCCAAGGACAACGGCGTCCAGGTGATTGACCTGCGATTCACGGACCTGCCGGGGATGTGGCAGCACTTCACGATCCTGCCGCGCGAGATGACCGACTACGGCGACTACCAGACGTCCATGTGGGTCGAAGGCATCGGCTTCGACGGATCGAGCATCCGCGGCTTCCAGCAGATCCAGGAATCGGACATGATCCTGATGGCGGACGCCTCAACGGCCCGGATCGACCCGCTGGCGATCACCCCGACGATGACCGTCATCTGCGACGTGAAGGACCCGGTCACGAAGCAGCCCTACAGCCGCGACCCGCGCTACATCGCCCGCAAGGCGGAGCAGCACCTGATCTCCACCGGCATCGCGGACACGGTGTACGTCGGCCCTGAGGCTGAGTTCTTCGTCTTCGACGACATCCGCTTCGACCAGAACACGCAGAGCGGCTACTACTTCATCGATAGCATCGAGGGTTCTTGGAACTCCGGCGCCGAGGAGCAACGCAACCTGGGCTACAAGCCGCGACCGAAGGAAGGCTACTTCCCGGTGCCTCCGACCGACACGCTGCAGGAAATCCGCAACGAGATGGTGCTGACGATGGAGAAGGTCGGCATCACCGTCGAGGTGCACCACCACGAGGTGGCGACGGCCGGCCAGTGCGAGATCGACATGCGTTTCGACACGCTGACGAAGAAGGCCGACGACCTGCTCTGGTACAAGTACATCGTCAAGAACGTGGCGGCGAAGTACGGCAAGGTCGCCACGTTCATGCCGAAGCCGCTCTTCGGTGACAACGGCTCCGGCATGCACACGCACCAGTCGCTCTGGAAGGGCGGGCAGCCGCTCTTCTTCGACGCGAAGGGCTACGCGATGACGAGCCAGATGTGCCGTTGGTACATCGGCGGCCTGTTGAAGCACGGGCGCTCCCTGATGGCCCTGTGCGCGCCGACGACGAACTCCTACAAGCGACTGGTGCCGGGCTACGAGGCGCCGGTGAACTTGGTGTACTCGGCGCGAAACCGCTCGGCGGCGGCGCGCATCCCGGTGTTCACGGAGAACCCGAAAGCGAAGCGAATCGAGTTCCGCCCGCCGGACCCGACGTGCAACCCGTACCTGGCGTTCTCGGCGATGCTGATGGCGGGCTTGGATGGCATCGAGAAGCAGATCGACCCCGGCCAGCCGCTGGAGAAGAACACGTATGAGCTGTCCGAAGAAGAGTCGGCCAAGATGACGACGGTGCCGGGTTCGCTGGAAGAGGCGCTGTCCTGCCTCGAAGCCGACCACGAGTTCTTGCTCAAGGGCGGCGTGTTCACGCAGGACCTGCTGGACATGTGGCTCAGCTACAAGCGGGAGAACGAGATCGACCCCGTCCGTCTCCGCCCGCACCCGTGGGAGTTCAACCTCTACTTCGACGTCTAGCGGCGAAACGCAATCAGTGGGAGGGGGCCTGCGAAGGCTCCCTCTCGTGGTCTAAGGAAGCGATGAACGACAACAGCGAATCACGTGACTACGTCCTCCAGCAGGCGCGGGAGATGGACGTTAAGTTCATCCGTCTCTGGTTCACGGATATCCTCGGCAATCTGAAGAGCGTGGCGATCACCGTCGAAGAGTTGGCGGAGGCGATGGAGGAGGGGATCGGCTTCGACGGTGCTTCGATCGAAGGGTTCGCGCGCGTCGATGAGTCGGACATGGTCGCGATGCCGGACCCGACGACGTTCGCGATCCTGCCGTGGCGGCCGCAGGAGAATCGAGTCGCGCGCGTGTTCTGCGATATCCTGCAGCCTGACGGTACGCCGTTTGAGGCGGACCCGCGGTGGGTGCTGCGGCGGCAGTTGAAGCGGGCGGCTGACCTTGGATACACGTTCTACGTTGGCCCAGAGCTGGAGTACTTCTACTTCGCGAGCTCGGACTCGCCGCAGGTGCTGGACCTGGGTGGGTATTTCGACAACTCGCCTC
>JBGPBZ010000072.1:0-12563 GCA_041481535.1 Dehalococcoidia bacterium
CGTTCCTGCAGGGACTCGTGCGCGAACAGCGCACGACGCGCGCGTCCAAGGCTTAGCCACCGGCTGGTTACAGGTACGTCCGGGCGTAGCGTTTCGCCTGCTCGATCACCTGCTCCACTTTTTCCGGCGCCTCCTTCAGCGTGCCATCGACGATCGTCACCGTCGGCCACCAGTGCTGCGCATCGGGCACCAGTCCGAAGCTCGTGTAGCCGGCTTCGTGGACGCCGCTGCTGCCGCGGCCCGGGTCCCCCCACATCAGGTGAGCAAATGTCCGGCAGTAACGCGCAAACGCCTGCTCCCATTGAGCCGGCGCACCGACCTGAGACACCGGCGTGATCGAGCCGAGTGCGTCGTACCAACCTTCGCCGGCCAGGAGCAGGTCTTCGAACCGGCCTTTCAGATCGTCCCGCAGCGCCTGCAGCCCATCGAACAGCGGGTAACGAAGATCGTTATCCCAGATGTGGTGCGTGTCGAAGAATACCGCCGACAGCTTGTATTCCTCGACGAGAGCACTGACCTGCGGGAACAGCCGATCACGCCAGAGCGGTGCGCCCGGGTTGAGCCAGGCCTGCCAGCCAGGGTCGTGCGCGCGAGAAGCGTCCCAATCGGGCCGGTTGCCCTGGAACTCCATCCCGGAGGCCGAACGAAGGACCGACGGCGCGCCCCAGCGCCGAAACCCGCGCGTTTCTGTGTTGGCGCAGTTCGCACCGAACATCGGCATCAGCGATACGCCCAGCCGGCGGGCTCCTTCGCTGAGTTTGCGGAACCCGGCTCGCCCGCCGAGCCGCGCGTCGGGACGGTAGTCGCCGTACTGCCAGTAGTAGCGTCCCTCCCAGCCCGGCAGGAAGGCGAGAACCCTCCGCCCGTCGATCCGCTCGCAGATCCATTCGAGTACTGCCAGGGTGTCCGCGTAGCTGTTGAACTTGTAGCCGGTCCAGTGCATCCCGTGGACCGCGACGACGAGCGATATGTCGCGAGCCCAATCGGGAACGTCCCAGCGCTTCTCCCACGGTTGCAGCCCGAAATCTCGCTCCAGCGACGCGAGGTGTTCTTCGACGATCTGCTCGGGGTCAGCGCAACGGCCGATGCGCCACGGCGGCGTAACCGCCCGATTCCCCATCTCCGGCCCGATCTCCTCGAAGATCAGTTCTGCCGTCAGCGTCTCGCCCTGGGAGTAGAAGGCGAAGCGCTTGGAGCGCACCTTCGCGTCCAGCGAGCGAAAGTAAATGTGTCCGCCGGACGGGTCGGAGAGGAAGATCAGCGGGGTGTGCAGGGGCAGGGCGGCCCGAAGATCAAACGGGTAGCGGTAGACGATGCCGCCCGGCGGGACGGGCGCGCCGGTCTCCCAACGGCGTCCGGTCACGTTCCCGCGCGGCAAGCCGCTAACGGTGATTTTCAGGCAGCGGATCTTGTTTGCGTGCTCCGCCCCGGCGACGATATCGAGCGCGTTTCCGTGTACACGCGCATCGATCCAGGCACGCCCTCCTGCCGAGGCCTCGCCGGCGGCCGTCACCAACCTGTCACACCTTACCTCGATCAGGTTGTCTTCGGACAAGGTGACGCGCGGCGCGCCGGCCATCGCGTACGCGTTCTCGAACGTGATCACGTGCAGGCCGATACGGCGGCCGGCAAGATCGACGGTGACGCCAGGGAAGTCGAAGCTAAACTGCTGCACTAGCGCCTTTCTGCAGGGCCAAGGCAGGAGACCGGACGCCTACGAGGCCGCGCGCAAGAGCGCCGCGCTGGCGACAACCTCGGCGGCGGCTTCGAAGCCGAGTCGGAACGTGTCCACCGTGATGTCGTACAGCCACGCATTCTCCACGTCTACCTTCCAGAACTTGTGGTAGAACGCGTCGCGCGCCTGGTCTGTTTCGTGAGCCCGCCGGCGAGCTTCTTCCATTCCGATCTCGTCTCGCTCCGCCAGGCGCTGGTAGCGGACGTCAGGCGGCGAAATGCACAGCGCGTGCACCGCTCGTGGGACTTCGCGCAAGATCATCTGTGAGCCGCGGCCCAGTATCACGATCTGTCCGGACGCCGCCAGCTCGCGGATGATCGTCGCCATCGTCTCGGCGTACAGCTTGTCGGAGATCGGCGCTTGTTTCTCACTCCATGCCATGTCGGCGTAAGTCTGCGAGAGGATCGACTCCAGGCCGGTCGCGCCGGTGAGCGAGTCCGCGCCGGAGGAGCCTGAGCGCTCGAGCAGCGTGTTAAAGACGGAGGAGATGCGCTGCCTCATCGTCGCCGAGCGTTCGTCTCGCTGCGCCACCGCACCCACCGGGACACCACAGCGCTGGGCCGCCTGCACCATCAGTTGCTGGTCGACGAAGTCCACACCAAGCAGGTAAGCGACGCGCTGCCCCACCTCACGCGCTCCGCTTGCAGTCGTGCCGCTGATCGTCACAACGGGCATATCGCCCCTCCTATTGCGCCGCGCCATAAGCCAGATCCGGGTAATTCGGCGATCCCGGTTCCAGGCGCCCTCATTGTAAGCAGAGGCCAGGCGCTGTCAACGCCCGGCCTCATCAATTCCACGTTGCGAATTTTGGCTACGAGATAACGATCGTCCCCGTAATGTTCGGGTGGAACCGGTCTCTGTATTTGTACGTACCAGCGTCCAGCGTCCCAGTCACGACGCCCGTGTTCACAGGCACAAGCGTTGCCGCTGGCGTCGGCGAAGCGGTCGGGCTGCCCGTGTCTGCTGTACCGGTGTCAGTGGGGCCCGGCGTCGGTGTGGGTGAGGCCGTGGGCGTCGCGCCGAGCGGCGGAACGTCCGGAGAGAAGATGTCGTCCTCCGTGTCGAAGGTGCCGTCCTTGCCCGCGATCTGGAGGTTGTGGACGAACTGGCCGGTGTTCGTCAGCGTGATCCCGAACGGCTTGCCAGCAGCGCCGGCCAGCGTTAACGACGGCGGATCGTAGCCGGTGTCCGACAACGTCATGCTTCCTGTTACCTCGGCGGCGGAGCCCGGGCCCGGCGTCGGCGTTCCGGAGGCGGCCGCTCCCTCAACGATCAGCGTTCCCGTCGTGACGGCACCGGTATCGCTGATCGGGTCCTCGAACGTGATTTGCGCCGCCGCGTCGAAGCGGACAACTACGAAGCCGTCTGTGTTCGGCTGGAGGATGACCGCTTGACCGGGCGTCTTCGGATCGGCGCCTACTGGTATCGCGACGAAGTCATCGGCCGTATTCGGTTTGCCGTCGACTCCGAGGATGCGGAACTGGTGCGAAATCGTCGCCTTGTTGTGGACGTCGATCTGCACGACCTCAGCGGCCTTAACCGTCGGCGCGGATGGAGTGAACGTTGTGGTGTTCGCGTCGCCAGTGATGTCGATGGGGATGTGGCGGGTCGGCGGTTCATCGATCACCTGCCGGTCATCCAGTTGGACGATCGCGTCGGCCTTGCCGAAGATGATCTTAATCTGGTCGCCGTCGTGAGGAATGTAGCGAGTCCAGTTGTCCAGCTTCGCCCCGTTCACGAACACCTGTAGAACGGCGGTCTCACCGGCTTCGGGCGTTCCTTCCTTGCAAACGTCGCCGTTGTGGGCTGTGTTTTCGGGGCTCTCACCGGGCAGGCGGATAGTGTCCTGCGAAAGCTCTCCGCCGCCGTACTCGAACCACTTCACCATGCGGGCGCCGGAGCCTTCTTCGAACGACTGGAAGGGGTGGATGTGCATGATGCCATCGCCGTGGGTGTGCACGCCGGACTCCCAGGTCGGGGCGTTCGGCATCTTGGTCCCGCACTTGTAGTAGGTGTACGAGGCGTGCCAGTGGTCCTGCCCGATGTGTGGGGCGCCCGTCGCTGAGCGCGTGACGAACAGCAAACCGAGGATGCCGAACACGGCGACGATGATCACGGCCACCGGCACCCACGGCGGGAAGTACATGTGGCGGATGCTATAGGCAATGCTCCGGCGTTTACCGCCAGGGAGAGGCTGCTGCGTCTTCACTGAACGCGCGCGGCCGCTCCGCCAAAAGTCCATCGGGCTTACGTCGGGATGACTGCCGCCGGAAGTGGACCCGTGCCGGGCTTTGCGAGTCGAACCCGATGAGCTGGCGCGAGTCTCTCGTTCTGGTTCTCCGGATGATGGCCCGACCGGCGGCGCGACACCGCCTGAGGGCGCGGCGGGCTCGATCGATTCTGAACCTGGGGGTGGTCCTCCGTCGTTTCCCCTGGGCCGGCGTCCCCGGCCTCGGCTGCGACGCCCGCGCCTGCGCTGCTGCTCTTCTTCGGTCACGTGTTCGTCCTTTCCCTCAAGGTCAGCGAGAAGAGCGCGGCGCAGCTGCCGCTCTGTAACGCGTGTCCAGGTTGTTGACTCTAGCTATGTTCTCTTCCTCGCCAGGATCAGCGCCGGTCGAGAACCAGGCATCGAGGATTTCCCGCACCACCGCAACACTTGCCAGGCGGAGGCTCAAGCAGAGCAGGCCTTGCTCCGCGAGCCGTCTCTGCGTCACCGCAGAGCGCTGCACGCACACCTGGCACCTTGTTTGCCGTCATGCACACGCCTGTCCCAGTCCAGCAGACGAAGATCCCACCGTCTGCTGTCCCGGACGCCACCGCTTCCGCCACCGATCCAGCGACCTCTGGCCACTCAACTCCGCCGTGAGGCGAACCAACGAGCGGGCCAGAGAGCTGAACCTGCGGCCTCGATCTCGGAGCTAAGGCTCAAACAAGACCGGTGACGTGCGACTTTTGGTCGCTTCCCAGGGCAGTGCGCGAATCAGGCCAACCGGGTGCCTCGGGTTATCCACAGATTCCCTGTTCATTATAGGTGCCACAAGGAGATACGCCAAACGGGACGGGTTGGACGTAGGAGGTAAGAGGTAGGACGTGGGAGGTAGGAAGCGGGAATGCTCCAAGCGAGTACGACATCGCATAATGCGTAGGTGACCGCCCTAACGCCCGAATCCCGCGCTCGCATCGAAGAGAACCTGAACTCGCGCGGGTGGGAGATGCCGGGCGAGCACCCGATCTCCCGGCTCGATGGGCTGGCGCTGGGCGAGTACCAAACGGTGGCGCTGCTTGGGCCAAAGAATGCGGTGGGGTCCAGGTACTTCCGGCTGTTCCTGGCCGATGCGGGCGGGGAGCTGGCCGAAGAGCAGCTCGCGCTGGGGTTGTTCGGGGCGGGACCGTATCCGGCGTTCAACTGGGTGGAGTTCACGCAGTACGAAGAGCTGCTGCATTTCCCGGCGGGGGCGCTGGACCTCTGGCAGACGGGCCTCGAGCGGCCGTTGCTTGCGGCGATGTCGTCGCTCATCCCACCGGGCGGTCACCTGATGGTCGAGTACGACTCCGGGTCGCATAAGCCGACCGAGCGCATCCTGACACTGCGCTACCCGCCTGCCTGCTCGCCGATTGGGTACCTCATGTTCGAGGCTGGCGTGCGCTCCTACCGGGACTGGTATATCAGCGAAGGCGGCCGCGAAGGCCCGCGCAAGCTGCAGGGGTTCAAGCCGCTGAACGAAGAGATCGCGCGAGAGAAGACGGCGCTGCTGTGCGGTGACCTTGAGGCTACCCTGGCGGCGCCGGAGAACCCCGCCCACGGGGAATGGGGAACGCTGGCCCGGGAACTTGCCGCGAAAGTACTCGCTCAGATCTAAGGAGTTGCGGTCGGTCCAGCCTTCTGGCGGACGGGCTCCAGCCAGGCGATGGCGCCCTTGTCCAGGTCGATCACGACGCTCACTGTAGCAACGTCAGCCGCCGAAAAGTGAATCGTCTGCGCCTGGTATAGACCTGTCGCCTGATCGAACTCGAAGAGCACGTGCCAGTCCGCTTCGATGGACTGCGGCGAATCGAAGGTGTAGGCGTCAGCGGCGAAGTGCGCGTTGGCGATGGTGTAAGTTGACCCCGCGCCCGACTGATTCGTGCGCCCGGCGATGATGGCCGACAACGTCGGGTCGCTGTTGATGATTGTAGTCGCCGCCTGAGACATGCCCGATGTGGACTGCGGTGTCGGCTGCACCGGGACTGCTGCAACTCGCTGATTGACATCTTGCTCGGTTTGGATCTTGATCCCCACCACTTTCCCGCGATCGAGATCAACGCTCAGGTGCAAGCGCGACAGATTGTCGACGGCGAAGCGCGCAGTCCCTTGCCTGTATGGCGCGTACTTCGCGCGATCCTCAGGAGACCAGGACGGATAGTACGTCCGGATTGTGGCGACGGGCAGGTCCCGCTCAACGTGTTTAACCGGCTGCGACAAGACCATCGTGGCGATTGCGCCTATGAAGATCTCCTGGCCGGACTCCGGCACAGCACCGGCGCTCCAGGGACCGAGCTCCTCGAGTTTGTACGGCTGATTGCCCGCGATCTCTGCAACGGTTGGATCGGCGCCGACGATTTGCTTGAGCTTGTCGACCGCCTCGGCAGTCAGTCCGCCACCGCTTACCTGCGAGGTACCGCTGGGGTTCGCCGAATCGTCGCCCCCGCCGCAGGCCACGACGACCGTCAGCGTCACCGCCGCCAGGAGCACGAATAGCCATCTCATGCACGTATCTTACGAGAGTTGCCAGCGTTGGGCCTATGCAATGGGAGGGCTGGTGATACGGGACGCCCATCTGCCTTGAATCTGCGCCAATCTGGCGCCTCAGGCTAAGACCATACGGGGGCGAGCCAACTGCTACCGCAATTTCCTTGACAGTGGATTCCGCCGCCGCATACATTTCGATTGGCATGCCCCATAACGGCTATCGACTACACTTGTCTGCCGCAATCGGCAGCGTCCTTCCCAAATCTTCTGGAGGTACCCTCGCATGGCTCTAACAGTAAGCGTAATCAAGGCTGATATCGGCGGTTTCGTCGGTCACACAGCCTCCCACCCGGACATCCTCGCCCTCGGCGCCAACGAGCTCGAAAAGGCCAAACAGAAAGGCCTGCTCATCGACCACCACGTCTCTTACTGCGGGGACGATATGTTCCTGATCATGACCCACGATAAGGGCGAAAACGCCGAGGCCATCCACAAGCTCGCCTGGGACACGTTCATCACCGGCACGGCGCTCGCCAAGAAGCTGAAGCTGTATGGGGCGGGCCAGGACCTGCTGACCGACGCCTTCTCCGGCAACATCCGCGGCGCGGGCCCCGGCTCCGCCGAGATGGAAATCGAGGAGCGGCCCTCGGAGCCGATCATCGTCTTCATGGCGGACAAGACATCTGCGGGCGCGTTTAACCTGCCGTTCTACAAGATGTTCGCGGACCCGTTCAACACGCCGGGCCTCGTGATCGGCGAGCCGCTGCACGACGGCTTCACGTTCGAAGTGCAGGACGTGCAAGAGCACAAGCACATCAAGCTGCGCACGCCGGAAGAGGTGTACGACCTGCTGGTCTTCATCGGCGCGCCGGCGCGATATGCGGTGAAGCGCGTGTGGAACACGGCGAGCAACGAGATCGCCGCGGTCTCCAGCACAGACAAGCTCTCCCTGATCGCAGGGCGCTACGTCGGCAAAGACGACCCGACGATGATCGTGCGCTGCCAGGGCAACTTCCCGGCGGTCGGCGAAGTCATCGAGCCGTTCACGACGCCGTGGATCGTCGAGGGCTGGATGCGCGGATCGCACCACGGCCCGCTGATGCCGGTCGGACTGAAGGACGCGCACCCGAGCCGCTTCGACGGGCCTCCGCGCATCGTCGCGCTCGGCTTCCAGCTGGCGGACGGCAAGCTAATCGGCCCGCGCGACATGTTCGACGACCCGGGCTACGACCACGTGCGCGCCGAGGCGAACCACATCGCGGACTTCCTGCGCAAGCACGGCCCGTTCGAGCCGCACCGCCTGCCGCTGGAGGAGATGGAGTACACGACGATGCCGCTGGTCGCGCGCAAGATGGACAAGCGCTGGGAGGCGATGTCCGCCGGCGAAGCGGCCGGCACCACGCACAAGCAACCGGCGAAGGTGAAGTAGGGAACGACAGACCCACAAACCGACAAACCAAGAGGCCCGGCATTGCGCCGGGCTTCTTCTTGTCAGGCGCTCTCGCAGAAGCGTTTGAGGCCTTCGGCCTCCATGTCGACGTAGCGGCGGGTCTGTTTGCCCATGGCCAGGCCCGCAAGCCAGGCGAGGGCGCCGGTCTGGCGAATCGCCAGCGTGACCTTCGATCGGCCGCCGTCCAGTGGCTCGATGCGGTGGCTGGCCCATGTGGTTACGCCGCGGGCCTTCGCCTGCCAGGCGAAAGATACGCCCGGGGAGAACTCGACGACGGTCCACGCTAGCGCGGGCACTTTGGGCTGGGATATGCGAGCCTCGCTGCCCAAGCCAAAGGGGGCGCTTTTGTCCAGGCGCTCCACTTTGTCCATCGATTCGGTCCAGAGGGGCCAGCTTTCGACGTCCATGAGGGCGGCCCAGACTTTGGCCGGGGGCGCGTTGATTTCGATTGATTTCTCAAGCTGCATGGGCTCATTACACCATCCGCCCCGCCCACGCGCACGCATCTCGGAAGAGTTACTCTACTCTGCGTGAAGCTGTGGATCATCGCCGGGGTCGTGGTCGTGTTCGTTCTCTTTATCGCAAGCTTTGCGTCGATTGGTCTCGTGACCGAATCCTCGCGCAGCCAGATCCAGCCTTCTGCGATCGATCTTGGCCCATCCTCGTTCGAAACGCTGCCGTTCGAAACCGTACCGCCAACTGCCGTCGTCGTCCGGGAGCCCGAAGAGTGCTTCTCATCATCTGCGAGCACGTGTCGCGACGCCACCAACGCCGCGATCTCCGCATTTGCATCCAGCGCCGTGCCAACTACGTTAGGGAGCCCCAGTCTCATCTACGCCGAGTATGTGGAGTGGCCCGATAGTTGCCTCGGCGTGGAACAACGGGACGTTGTTTGCCTGCAGGCCATCACGCCCGGTTATCGTGTGTTCCTGCTAGCGCCAGGGACGCCGGTTGCTCACTACCTCGAGTATCACACCGACCTGGCCGGGAACGCGATACTCTTCCTAACTACGGAAACTCCGCCGGACGTGTCACCATTGTTCTGAGATCTCTCAGCAACTGCTAAACTCGCACCCGTGCCTCGATTACTGCTTGCCACGAACAACACCGGCAAGGCCGCCGAGTTGCGCGATCTGCTGAACGGGTGCGGATGGGAGCTGGTGACGCCGACAGACCTAGGGCTCGACGTCGACGCGGAGGAGACGGGGGAGACGTACCACGAGAACGCGCGCATCAAGGCGATGGCCGGGATGCAAGCGAGCGGGCTCGTGACGCTGGCGGATGACTCCGGCCTTGAGGTGCAGGCGCTAGGGGGAGAGCCGGGGGTACAGTCGGCGCGGTTCCTGGGGCCGGACGCCTCGTTTCCCGAAAGGTTCGCGGAGATCGAGCGGCGGCTGGCGGGCGTTCCGCTCGAACAGCGGGGGTGCCGTTTCGTGGCGGTTATCGCGATCGCTGACCCGCGTACGGGGGAGGTGCAGTTCGCGGAAGGTGAGGTGCGTGGGCTGGTCGCGTCACAGCCGCGGGGGGACGGGGGGTTCGGGTACGATCCGATCTTCTGGGCGCCGGAGCAGTCGGCGACGTTTGGGGAACTGCCGGAGCGGGAGAAAGCTATAATCAGCCACAGGGCCCGCGCCGCAGCCGGCGCCCGGCAGATCCTTCTGCGACTGTTCCATGAGCACGAACGACGGCCTTCCTCTTACTCCCGACTCCCCTAGGGACACCCTCGGGCGGCCGCTGCACGACCTGCGCATCTCGGTCACTGACCGCTGCAACTTCCGCTGTCCTTATTGCATGCCGAAGGAAGTGTTCGGGCGCGCGTACAAGTTCCTGCCTAAGGACGAGCTGCTCACGTTCGAGGAGATTACCCGCCTGGCGCGCATCTTCGTCGCGCACGGGGCGGAGAAGCTTCGCCTGACCGGCGGCGAGCCGACGCTGCGGCGCGACCTGCCGCGCCTGGTAGAGATGCTAGCCTCGATCGACGGAGTGCGGGACCTGGCGATAACGACGAACGGGTCGCGGCTGGCGGAGATGGCGGGCGACCTGAAGGCGGCGGGGCTGCAGCGGGTCACCGTTTCGCTCGACTCTCTCGACGATGCGACTTTCCGGGCGATGAACGACGCGGACTTCCCGGTATCGCTCGTGCTCGACGGAATCGAGGCGGCGCACAGGGCGGGGCTTTCGCCGATCAAGATCAACGCCGTGGTCAAGCGCGGCGTCAACGAAGACGGCCTCGCCGACATTGCGCGGCGGTTCAAGGGGCGCGGCTACATCGTGCGGTTCATCGAGTACATGGACGTCGGCACCACTAACGGCTGGCGACTGGACGACGTGGTGCCGGCGGCAGAGATCGTCGAGCGCATCGACGCTGCGCTGCCCATCGAGCCCGCCGAGCCCAACTACCGGGGCGAGGTGGCCCGCCGCTGGCGTTACAAGGACGGCTCGGGCGAGATGGGCGTGATCGCCAGCGTCAGCCAGCCGTTCTGCGGCGACTGCACACGCGCCCGCCTGTCTGCAGACGGGAAGCTGTACACCTGCCTTTTCGCCTTCCGGGGGCACGATTTCCGGTCAAGGTTGAGGAAGGGTGCCTCGGACGAAGAGCTCGCGGCGTTCCTGCGGAGCCTGTGGGCCAAGCGGGCCGACCGGTACTCGGAGGAGCGGAGCGCTGCGAACGAGCGGGAGCGGGTCGAGATGTCGTATATCGGCGGGTAGTGTGGCTGAGGAGGAGAGGCTACCTAACTATGAGCGAGCAATCATCCCGGTCGCAAAGACCCGCGATTATTTGCTAGCAACAGAACATCCAGTGGGCCGGAGCAAGGCTCGTTTCTTTGCCTCGCTGGGATATACTAGGAACGGTTGGGCAGCGTTAGAGAGGGCACTTCGGGAGCAACATCTGGTAGCGGCCGCCATAGTAGTCGAGCGTAGCAAATTCGGAGCCAAATTCGCTATCATCGAGGTAATCAAGGGGCCGAACGGGAAGGCAGCGAAGGTTCGATCGATATGGTTACTCCGAAAAGGGGAAGAGGTACCGCGATTCGTCACGGCGTACCCCGCCACGTGATCAAATTCAGTCTGCTCGAACTAGTGGCTCTTAAGCATGATATGCCAGAGCACGGACTTCGAGCGGGTGACGTCGGCGCGGTCGTAGAGACTTACGACTCAGACGGGCTCGAAGTCGAGTTCGTCGAGGCCTCCGGTGATACCCGCGCAGTGCTTACGCTGTCGCCAAAGGCTGTGCGGAAGCCGAAGCCGGGTGAGATGCTTGCCATCCGCTCCCTGGCACCGTGAGATTGCTCACTCAGTAAAAATTCTGCTTTGCATCGCACGTTTATCAATCTGACGTCTTCGAACAAGCGGTCGAAACTACTTGACGTTAGTTATCTCACTAGCAAAAAATGCCGCGGCGGGCGGTGTTGAAGGTGGAGGCCTGAAGGCGCTCCGCTACGTTTCGGAGCTGTTGTGGCGGAAATGTTGCGTGCGCTGCGGGCGCAACGAATTGCGGACTCAGGCGTTGATCATCTGAGGCTGGAAAATCCCGCCCCGCGATTTTTCTCGGTCTCACAAAAGTTTAAGCCGGATGGTCTAGACTTCTCCTTAACCGCACGCTAGGATGGCGAAGTCTTAAGTCAACGCCCGCCCCCCGAAAGATTGTTGACAACTCGCACACGCACCATGAGGAGGTCGCTATGAAGATCGGCAACAGCCGTCGTGAGATGGGCACGCTCAAGAACGACTGGCAAAACCGCGATGACGATGACCTGCCGGAGGACATCGAGCCCGACACCTCGTTCCAGCCCACCGCGGCTACCGCCGCCAAGCGCTGGGAAGACCAGATCGAGCGGCCGGCCTCGCCGGATGACTGCTCAAGCGTCATCGGTAACGGTTCTGTCTGGCAGGGCAACTTCCAGACAGACGGCAGCGTCCGCCTGGACGGCAAGGTCTCCGGCGAAGTGAAAGCGGCCGGCACCGTCCACATCACGAAGGGCGCGCAGGTCAACGCCGTCGTCCAGGCCCGATTTGTCGTCGTGGCCGGCACGTTCGATGGCCAGCTCTACTGCTCCGAGCACCTGGAGCTGCTGCCGACGAGCCACGTCAAGGGCTCGATGACGACGCCGCAGATCTCCGTGGGCGAAGGCGCCTTCATCGACGGCGAGATCCACATGGTCGAAGAGTCCGCTCCTCTCGCCGCACAGCCCAAGCAGCAGTTCGCCGCCGTCAAGCCGCTCAGCACGAGCAGCGACACGCGCGCGGACGACGCCGAGCCCGAGCCGAAGACGAACGGCTTCCAGACGGGCAACGTCACGCAAATCAAGCAGGGCGGTCAACAGCAGATCAAGCGCTAATCCACCAACCCCGCGAGAACCACAACGCCCCCTTCTCGGCGCTCACGAGAGGGGGCGTTCTCTTGTGCGAGAAGGAAATGGGAAATTGGAAATGGGGACAAGGAAGCGCTTCGCATCCGCCACGATGGCTTGCCCGTAACCGGGCGCTCGGACACACTGACTTGCGATGGAACGGACACTTGTCCTACTCAAACCGGACGCGATCCAGCGTGGACTCGCCGGCGAAATCATCCTTCGGCTCGAGCGGCGGGGGCTGCGGATCGCGGCGCTGAGGCTGATCCAGATCGACGAAGCAACTGCCCGCAAACA
>JBGPBZ010000073.1:0-12422 GCA_041481535.1 Dehalococcoidia bacterium
CTCGGACGCGATGCGGACTGGCGCGGCGGCAAGATCTGGAGCCTGGTGTACTTCGCCGGCGAGGACGTGTCGGAGGTGCTGAAGGACGCGTACACGGCGGCGTTCTACACGAACGGCCTCGGGCCGGGCGCGTTCAAGAGCCTCCGCAAGTTCGAGTCCGAGGTGATCGCGATGACGGCCGGCCTCCTCGGCGAGCCGGAAGCGACGGGCAACTTGACGAGCGGCGGCACCGAAAGCATCATGATGGCGGTGAAGACAGCCCGCGACTTCGCGAGGGCGGAGCGCGGGATCATGGAGCCGGAGATGGTGCTGCCGGTGACCGCGCACCCCGCGTTCGACAAGTCGGCGCAGTACCTGGGCGTGAAGGCGGTGCACACGGGCCTGCGCGACGACTTGCGCGCCGACCCGGAAGAGATGCGCCGCGCGATTACGCCGAACACGGTGCTTGTCGTCGGCTCTGCGCCGAACTACCCGTTTGGGACGATCGATCCGATACCGGAGATCGCGGCGATCGCGTCCGAGCGGGGGATCCCGTGCCACGTTGACGCGTGTCTCGGCGGATTCTTGCTGCCGTTCGTGGAGCGGCTCGGGTACGACGTTCCGCCGTGGGACTTCCGTGTGACGGGCGTGTCTTCGATGTCATCGGATCTGCACAAGTACGGCTTCTCCGCCCGCGGCGCGTCGACGGTGATGTACCGGGACGGCACGTACCGGCGGCACCAGTTCTTCACGCAAACGGACTGGCCCGGCGGCCTCTACGGCTCGCCGACGATGACGGGGTCGCGGCCGGGCGCGGCGGTGGCGGCGGCTTGGGCGGTCCTTACTTACCTCGGCGAAGACGGCTACGTGCGGCTGGCGAAAGTGATCATGGACTCGACTCGCAAGCTGATCGACGGCGTCAATGCGATCGACGGCCTGAAGGTGTTGGGCGCGCCGGACATGAGCGTCTTCGCGATTGGGTCGGACACGCTCGATGTCCACGCGGTTGGCGATGCGCTCGACGCGTTCGGGTGGCACCCGGATCGCCAGCAGAAGCCGCCCGCGCTGCACTTCATGGTGACGCCCGCCCACGAGCCGATAGTCGAGACGTTCCTCGCTGACCTGCGGGAGTCCGCGCGCAAAGTGGCGTCGGGCGAGCAAGCGCCGGGAAGAGGTGCCGCGGTCTACGGTGCGCTCGACAAGATGACGGACCGCGGGCCGGTGCGCGAGGCGGTGATCGGCACGCTGGAGAAGATCACGCGAGTCGAGACGTAGTGAGTCTCGTCAGCCGCGTTCTGGACGTGGCGTTTCCGCCGCGGTGTGTTGGCTGCGGGGAGTTCGGAGCGTTCTTCTGCGAGGACTGTCTCGCGGGCGCGCCGTACGCGACCGAGCGACGGTGCCCGCGCTGCTGGACGATGTGGCGAGCGGTCTACTGCTCCGACTGTAATCGCTTTCCGCGCGCGTTCACGGCGATGCGGTCTGCGTTCAGCTACGAAGGCGTCGCAAAGGCGGCCGTCCACGCGCTCAAATTTGACGGTGTCTCTGCGCTCGCGCCGGCGATGGCACAGCCGATGGCGGACGCGCTCAAGCTCTGGTCGCAGACGGTAGACGTTGTCGTACCGGTGCCGCTGGGCTGGGTCAGGCGGCGCAAGCGCGGCTACAACCAGGCCGAGCTGCTGGCTCGAGAGGTGGCCCGTCTGACCGGTCTCCCGATCGAGCCGGGAGCGCTGCGCAGGGTGCGCCAGACACCCGCCCAGGCCCGCCAGCCCGGCGAGGAGGCGCGGCTCCGTAACATATCTGAAGCCTTCGGGCCGGGGAAAGGCGCCGTATCTGGTAACGTGCTCCTCATAGACGACGTCGCTACTACCGGCGCAACGCTCGATGCCTGTGCCCGCGTCCTGCTCAGCGGCGGGGCGACGGCCGTCTACGGCCTCACTTTCGCCCGCGAGGACTGAAGAAGAGGCTGTAATCAAGCCTTCACCTTCGGGTTAGAATTGAGGAGCAGCGGGCTATACCCCGCACTGAATACATATGGACATCATCTTCCGCGGACAACACCTCACACTTACCGACGAGTTCCGCTCCCAGGCTACGGCGCATCTCCAGAAGCTCGAACGGCACCTGAAGCTGGCTGACCACGCGATCGTTGACGTGCGCCGCGAGGCGAAGGGCGACGAAGGACGCTACGTCGTGCAGGTAACCGTCAGCGCGAACGGTACTTTCCTCCGTGCCGAGGAGCGGCACTTCGAGCTCTTGACCGCTATCGAAGCGGCGAGCGGCGCCCTCGATCGCCAGGCCAAGCGTTTCAAGGAGCGCAAGATCCTGCGCAGCGAGCGCCGTGTCGACAAAGACCACCGGCTTCCGTTAGCCGAGGCAGAGGAGGAGCCGCAACTTCCCGACGATGTGGAACTGATCGAAGGCCGCGTCGTGCGAGTGAAGCGGTTCGCGATGAAGCCGATGTCAGAGGCCGAAGCGATCGAGCAGATGGAGCTACTCAGTCACAACTTCTTTCTTTTCCGCGACGCTGACCGCGAGCAGATCGCTCTTCTCTACCGGCGCGGTGACGGCGACTACGGGATGATCCTTCAGGACAACACATGATCATCACGGTCACCCTCAACCCGGCGATCGACCAGACGCTGGTCGTCCCGAAATTTGTCGCCGGGGACACGATTCGGGTGAAGTCCAGCCGCTTCGATCCGGGCGGCAAGGGCATCAACGTCTCGCGGGTGATCAACGAGCTGGGCGGCGAGAGCATTGCGATGGGGTTCGCGCCGGGTGGGCTCGGCCGCTACCTGGAGCAAACGTTGGAAGGCCAGGGCATCGACACCGACTTCGTGCACACACGCGGCGAGACCCGCACCAACATCACAATCCTCGACGAGTCACGCCACGTTCACACGATCCTCAGCGACCCGGGCCCGACGATCGACAAGGACTCGATCCAATCGTTGCGGCGGCGCATCAAGCGGCGCCTGCAGCCGGGCGACTGGCTCGTCCTGGCGGGCAGCATCCCGCCTCCGATGACCGGCGAGATCTACGCTGAGTTGATCCACGAAGCCGCCGACATCGGTGCGCACACCGTACTGGACGCCGATGGTATCGCGATGAAGACGGGCACCCTCGCCCATCCGGAAATGGTGAAGGGGAACCGCCGCGAGCTCGAGCGCCTCGTCGGCCGCCATCTGGACGACGAACCGTCAACGCTGGCGGCCGCTGACGAGATACAGAAGACCGGCGTGCACACCGTAGTCGTCACGCGCGGGCGTGAGGGCGCGGTGGCGATGACCGACGCGCGCTGCCTGCGCGGTGTAGCGCCGCGGGTGCGGGCGGTGAGCGCTGTCGGTTCCGGAGACGCGCTCCTTGCCGGCGTCGTGCTCACGCTGAGCCGCGGCGGCACGATGGATGAGGCGATGCGACTGGGGATCGCGTCCGGCACCGCGACTGTCCTCACGCAGGGCACGGAGATCTGCCGTCGCCGCGAAGTGGACATCCTCTTGCCGCGCGTCAAAGTGCAGGAGATCGCCGTACAAGTGCCTGCGCGCGCCTGACATGCCCGGCGCCCCGACGCAGATCATTCTTCTCGGCCCTTACGGTCCCAGTGACGTCGAGCTGATCGTCGACGGAACGCGGCTTCTGTCCGCGATGCTGGCGATGCATCCACGCCGGCCAAGCATCGTCGCTATGCACGAGTCCGTTCGATACAATTCGCAAGGTGTTGGGAACAGCATCATTGATGTCGATAGCGGCGACTATCACTTCGGGCGCAGACTGGCAGGAGTTTTGCGCAAGTACAAAGTTCAGCGGGCGATATACATGGGCGGAGGCAGCGTCCCGCTCTTCACCCAGGAAGACTTCGACGGAGTTGCCAGGCAAATCTCGAAGAGCACCGGGGTTACCAACAACCTCTACTCCTCCGACCTCATCGGCTTTCCCGTGAACGATCGCGTCATCGCCGCCATTGAGCCGCTGGAACGCGACAACTCGCTCGCGCGCGCGCTCAAGAACAACGCCGGCCTTGAGGTCATCGGGCTGCCGCGCACGGTCGCCACGCAGTTCGATATCGACACGCCGACAGATGTCGCGGTTCTCGCGCTGACGAGAGAGGGTGCGTCGGTGCTGCAGAACCATATCGCCTCGCTTGATCTTGATGTCGAACGGTATCGTGCGGTGCTGCCGCTGTTCCTCGATGTGACGAAGCAGATCGTCGTCGCCGGGCGGGTAGGGACACAGGCGTGGTCGTACCTTGAGCGGGAGACGGCGTGCCGGGTGCGGCTCTTCGCTGAGGAGCGGGGGATGGAGGCGGACGGACGCGCGGCGGCGGGGGCGGCGCGATCGCTGCTGGGATATTACCTCGATGCTGTTGGCCTGGTGCGCTTCTTCGCGACGCTGGGGGAGCTGGGGGACGCGGCGTTCATCGATACACGGGTGCTGCTGGCGCACAAGCGGATCGATGCCAGCCGGGAGGACCGGTTTCTGTCCGACCTGGGGCGCTGGGAGGGCATTGGGGACGAGTTTCTGCGGGAGTTCACGCGCGCCGCTGTCGAATCGCCGATGCCGGTGTTGCTGGGCGGGCATTCGCTGATGGCGGGCGGGCTGATGGCGCTGAATGAGTACGCCTGGCGCCGCGCAGAAGAGGACTGAGACGGCGAAGAAGGCCGGTCATTTTGGGACTGACCGGCCTTCTCCGAAGGGGGGCTCGGACGGGGGGTGTGTCCGAGATCGAGCCTTTTGCTATAAGACATTCGCTGTCACGCAGCCGCAAGTGTGGTGAGCCAAATCTTTTGGCCAAGAATTGTGGCTGGCGCATTGACAGGCAAGACCAACGCGGAGCACTATACTGACCAGTCAGTATGTCTGCCGCACCCGCAGGAGGCGCCCATGGTCACCGCTGAGTTCAACCCGTTTCTGCCCGGCGTCCTCGCGGACCCCTACCCGATGTACCGCGAGCTGCTCAAACACAACCCCGTCTCCTGGCAGCCGCTGATGGAGGGCTGGGTCTTCACCCGTTACAAGGACGTCGACCACATTCTCACGCACCCGACGATGTCCGCTGACCGGGCGAAAGCGCGCAACCAGTTCTCCGAGATGATCGAGCAGCAGCAGAAAAGCTTCGGGCCGTTCAGTCGCGCCCCTACGATGCTGACGAGCGACCCGCCGGAGCACACGCGCCTCCGAAGGTTGGTGAGCAAGGCGTTCACACCTCGCGCTGTCGAGAATCTGCGTCCGCGCATCCAGGAGATCGTGGATGAGCTGCTGGACGCGGTCGAGAAGCAGGGCAACGAGATGGACCTCGTGACGGCGCTGGGCTATCCGCTGCCGGTCATAGTCATCGCCGAGATGTTGGGCATACCGTCGAAGGACCGAGAGCGCTTCAAGAAGTGGTCCGACGAAGTTGTGGCGACGCTCGGCGGGCCGTTCGTTCCAGCGGACGTCCTGGATGCAGCGCGGGCGGCGATAGACTCGCTTGCCGAATATCTCTTGCCGATAATTCACGACCGCCGCGCCAACCCGCGCGAGGACTTGATCAGCCGCCTCGTCGTCGCTGAAGAGGCCGGCCAGGTGCTGAGCGAGGACGAGATCTTCACGACTGCGATCCTCCTCTTGATCGCTGGCAACGAGACGACGACCCACCTCATCGGCAACAGCACGCTGGCGCTGCTCCGCAACCCTGATCAGGTCGAGCTTTTGCGCAACGATCCGGCGCTCTGGCCGTCCGCAGTGGAAGAGCTGTTGCGCTTCATCGGACCTGTGCAGGCGACGGCGCGCGTCATCAGGGAAGACATGGAGATCGGTGGGCAAGCGGTGAAGGAAGGCCAGATGGCGATGACGCTGCTTGGCGCGGCGAACCACGACCCCGAAAAGTGGGGCGACACCGCGGACAAGCTGGACGTCACACGCAACCCAATGGACCACGTCGGCCTCGGCGACGGCATCCACTTCTGCCTGGGCGCACCGCTGGCCCGCGCCGAAGCGCAGATCGCGCTCGGCAGCCTGATCCGCCGCTTCCCGAAGCTGCGGCTGGAAACGGACACTCCAGAGTGGGGCGGGACGTTCATCATCCGCGGCGTGAAGAGCTTGCCGCTGAGCTGGTGAAGGAGGTGCGAGACCGCCCCGCCCTCACCCAACGTGCGCACACCTGACACCTCACACCTGGCACCCAATAAGAAACCGCTCCGCCATTGCTGACGGAGCGGTTTGCTTTTTGAAGCATCACAGGAAAACCTTGCCGGAGGCTTTCCTGTGACGAGCCCAAAAGGGAGGGTTTGGGACCAATAGCTTAGACGCGCTTGCTTGACCGGTGTTACAGGTACACATTTACGAACCGTTCACTTTGCCGCGAATCAAATACAATGATGGCAGACGACATCTGGAGGTTTTCACTTGACAGTAACGAAGGCCCGCGAAGGCCTGCTCACCGTCCCCGGCGGCCGTGTCTGGTACAAGATCGTCGGCGGCGGGCCGGGCGTCCCCCTGCTCCTGCTGCATGGTGGCCCCGGCGCCGGCCACGACTACCTCGAGCCGCTGGAAACGCTGGGCGATGAGCGTCCGGTGGTCTTCTACGACCAGCTCGGCTGTGGCAAGTCCGACATCCCGGACGACACGTTCCTCTGGAACGTCAAGCGCTTCGTGGAGGAAGTTGCGGCCGTCCGCGATGGCCTGGGGCTCGATCGCATCCACTTGCTCGGCCAGTCGTGGGGCGGATGGCTCGCGCTCGACTACATGGTGGGCAAGCCGAAGGGAGTTGTGAGTTTGACGCTGGCCAGCACCTCGGCGAGCGTGCAGGCGTTCCTGGATGCGGTGCCGGATTTGCTCGCGGGGTTGCCGCAGGACGTGCAGGACACGATCGCGCGCTGCGAAGCCGAGGGCACAACCGACTCGCCGGACTACATGGCCGCGACGTTCGCCTTCTACATGAAGTACCTCTGCCGGATGCAACCGTGGCCGGAGTCGATGATGCGCACCGGCATCAACATTCAGAACACGCCGGTCTACCACCACATGTGGGGCCCGAGCGAATTCACGCTTACGGGCAACCTCAAGGGCTGGGACCGCGAGGCGCTCCTCTCAGAGATCGATGTGCCGACGCTGATCACCGTCGGGCGCTACGATGAGATCGTGCCCGCGATTTCTCAGAACATGCACAAGCGCATCCCCGGCTCCGAGCTCGTCATCTTTGAGGAGAGCGCGCATTCCGCCCACGCCGAGGAAGCGGAGAAGTACGCCGGCGTCCTGCGCGACTTCTTGCGCCGCGCCGAGGCCAAAGCGTGACGTTCTCCAACGACCGGCCGCTGCTGCGCGGCTACTTCCACCTGGGTGCGGCGATCGCCGCCGTCTTCGGGTGCGTTGTGCTGGTGCTGCTGGCAGACTCCCCGAGCGCGTACGTGGGCGGCGCGGTCTTCGCGGCGAGTCTGATCGCGCTCTACTCCGTCAGCGCGACGTACCACACGATCCACTGGGGCCGCCGCATGCAGGCCGTCCTCAAGCGCGTCGACCACTCGATGATCTTCGTGCTGATCGCCGGGAGCTACACGCCGATCTGCCTGCTCGCGCTGGACCGGACGTGGGGGATCAGCCTCCTCGCCGTCGTCTGGACGATCGCGGGCGCCGGGATCGCGCTAAAGATCGCCTGGCCGAACGCGCCCCGCTGGCTCGGGGTCGGCCTCTACCTGGGGACGGGGTGGCTCGGAGTTGTAGCGGCATCGCAGCTGTTTGCCTGGTTCGCGGCACCCACCGGGTGGCTACTGCTGGGCAGCGGACTGTTGTACAGCCTCGGCGCCGTCATCTACGGCATGCGACGCCCCAACCCCTTCCCGCGCGTCTTTGGCTATCACGAGGTGTTCCATGTGCTGGTCATCGGTGGCAGCGTGATGCACTACGCGCTTGTCGCTGGCTACTTGATGTAGCGACCGCCGGCTATCTATTACGCCACGCCTGCGCCTCCGCTACCCAGGCGGGCACGCGCGCGTCAGGGACCGAGTCGTAGTGCGGGAGGTAGGGCTTCACGTCCAGCACTGGCGTGCCGTCGATCGCGTCCAGGCCGCGGACACGGAGGACGTTGCCCTTCACTTCAAGCAATGCGACCGGTGAAGTGAGCAGCGGGTTCGGCCTGATCTGGCTGCGCGTCGAAAGCACGCCCATCAGCGGATACTTGTCGTCGTCGCGGGGGTGGAGCTGTGGCTTCGATCCGCGCACCTCGTCCGGCACGAGATGCGGCCAGAAGACCACGATGATGTGAGAGTACTCGCCCAGGTTTAGCAGCATCGGCTCCAGCTCCGGCCGCAGCACGATCCGCGATTCGATCTCGGCCCAGCCGTCTGGCATCGTCTCCTTGACGCGGTTGCGAACGACGCCGATCGGGTGCAGGGTCACGTCCGTCAGCTCAGGGAACTCCTCGGGTGTGCGCTTCACGGCGCGGCGGATGCGGTCGAGCATGGGTTCATTCTAGCCGGGAGCGGTTGCTGTCAACGAATTGCCTTCGGCGGAACGAATTAACGAACGCGTTGGTGGCTAGGAGAGGCGCATTCGGTAATTCGCTCGCGTATTGATGTGTGCGCACGTTGGCCCCGCCCCAGATCCTTCGCTCCGGAGCGGACTTCTGCGAGCGGATACCATCACGGCTGAGGATGACTAAGGGCGGCGCGGCTGTCCCGCCGGCGTCCGCAGCAGAACGAAGACGAGCACGGCCGAAGCGATTCCCGTCGCAGCGCCGAGGATGAACGGCGCCGCGGGGTCGATCTCGTCCCAGAGGACGCCGGCGACGACGCTGGCGACGAGGACCATGGCGCCGGTCGCGCCGGTGTAGATGCCGATGGCGGTGGCCTTGGCGTCCGGCGGCGCGAAGTCGATGACCCACGCTTTGCCGACGGCGTCCGTGAGCGCGATGTACAGGCCGTAGACCGCGAAGAGCGGCCAGACGTACCACCCGTCGCTCACGATACCGAATCCCAGGTAGACGAGCGCAAAGATCGCGAAGCCGGGGACGATGATGTTGCGCCGCCCGAACCGATCCGACGCGATACCCGCCGGAAACGAGCCAAAGGTGTAGATCGTGTTGTAGAGGATGTACGCGGAGACGGTCGCGGTTGTCGTCAGGCCCAGGTTCTCGGAGCGCAGGATCAGGAACGCGTCGCTGGAGTTGCCGAACGCGAAGAGCAGGCTAATCCCGAGGAAGACGTAGAACCGGTGGCCGAGCTTTGTTATCGGCGTTGGGTCGTCGTCCGCGCGCACCGAAGGCTTAGGCTTGCGCTCGGGGATGAGGAACAGCGCGATGATGCCTAGCACCGCCGGGATCGTGGCGATGATGAACACGGGGCGGTAGTGGTGTGACAGCAGCTCGAACAGGCCGAGCCCGATCGCGGGGCCGATCACGGCGCCGGCGCTGTCCGCTGCTCGGTGGAAGCCGAAGGCGCGCCCTCGCTTCTCTTTGCTCGAAGCTTCGGCGAGCAGGGCGTCTCGGGGTGCGGTGCGCACGCCTTTGCCCAGCCGGTCGACGAAGCGCGCACCGAGTGCCGTCGGCCACACGTACGCGATGGCGAGCAGCGGCTTTGCGACGGCGGAGAGGCCGTAGCCAAGGATGACGAGCGGCTTGCGCATCCGCAGCTTGTCTGAGAGCCAGCCCGAAAGTAGTCGGCTGAACGAAGCCGTGCTCTCCGCGACGCCCTCGATGATGCCAACCGCGGCGACGGGCGCGCCGACAGCGCCGGTGAGGAAGAGCGGGATGAGCGGGTAGATCATCTCGCTGGAGACGTCGGTGAAGAAGGAGACGATGCCGAGGAAGAAGACCGGCCGCTTTACGCCGGGGATGGGAGAATCGGGGATGTCGTCATCGTCAGCAACGGGGTCGCGTGACGTCTCGTCCGGCACGGGCGCTATGGTATCATTGCCGCAATCCGAAAGCCTGCACGGAGGTTAGCGATGGAACTCGGGCGCCTGCTCACTGCGATGATCACCCCCTTCGACACTGAGGGGAAGGTGGACTATGCGCAGGCCAAGCGTCTCGCCCTCGCGCTTCTGGACTGCGGGAGCGATGGGCTCGTCGTCGCGGGCACGACCGGTGAGTCGCCCACCCTCACCCGCGAGGAGAAAGTACGCCTCTTCGCCGAGGTGAAGGCTGCGGTCGGCAACCGCGGCGCTGTCGTCGCCGGCACTGGCACATACGACACGGCTGAGAGCATCGAGCTAACGCGTGAGGCCGAGCGGGCAGGTGCGGACGGCGTTCTGCTGACGACGCCGTACTACAGCAAGCCGCCACAAGAGGGTCTGTACCGCCACTTCGCCGCCATCGCGGAGGTGACTTCGCTGCCGGTCATCGTCTATAACATCCCGGGGCGCACTGCAGTCAATCTCACCGTCGAGACGCAGGTCCGGCTCGCCCAGATCCCGAACATGGCGGGCGTCAAAGAGGCGTCCGGCGACGTCCAGCAGATATCGCAGATCATCGAAGATACGCCGGCCTCGTACCGGGTGTGGAGCGGCGACGACCAGATGCTGCTGCCGATCATGTCGGTCGGTGGGTATGGAGTGATCGGCGTGTCGTCGCACCTGGTTGGGGTGCAGATGCAGCGGATTATCTCCGCGTACCTTGAAGGCAATGTCGGCGAAGCGGCCGAGATCCACCGGCGGATCCTACCGTTGCTAATGACGCTGATGACGACGATGGTGAACCCGATCCCGATCAAGTTCGCATTGCGAGAGCTCGGCTTTCCGACGGGCGGGTTCCGGCTGCCCCTGGTTGATCCTAACGAAGCGTCCGGGCGGCACATCATGGAAGAGATCGCTAAGCACAAGATCGACTTTGTGCCGGGAAAGCGCGGCGTTGCAGTCTAGCCCACAACGCGTGTCCGGCGTGACGGTCCGTCCTGTCACCGCCGCGGACGGCAAGACACTCCTGGCGCTGATCGATGGCCTGGCCGACTACGAGAAGCTCGTCCCTCCTGACGCCGAAGGACGCAAGCGTTTTCTCACTGACCTCGCGGAGGGCAAGCGATTCGACGGATTCATCGCTGAGGTGGACGGCGAACCGGCCGGCTACACGATCTTCTTCGAGATCTACTCCACGTTTACCGTACGCCCGAAGCTGTACATGGAAGACCTGTTCGTGCGGCCGGAGTTTCGGTCGAGCCGTGCCGGGTTCGCGCTGGTCCGGGCGATCGCAGAAGTCGCCGTCAGCCGCGGCTGCTCCGGCATCGAGTGGGAATGCCTCGACTGGAACCGCCTCGCGATCGACTTCTACGAACGGATCGGCGGCCGCCACGAGACGCAGTGGCTGCGCTACAAGCTGGACGAAGACGGCTTGCGGAAGCTGATCGCCGGTTAGCCAGCGCGCCGAGACCAGTAGCCGCTGAACGCCGCCAGCGCGCGCACTGCACGCTCCACGCTGGGGAAGACGGCAACGTGCGCACTGACGAGCTTGTCCCGCGCCTCCGAGACAAGCCGCCAGCGCTCTTCGTCGGAGTAGTCCGACGGGCCGAGGGCAACGGCGTAGGGCTTCTTCGTCGACGCGGCGATCTTGATGAAGCGGTCCGCCACGCGGTTCAGCACGTCGGCGGCGTTGGGGCGGCCGAACGCCCAGGCCTCGTTCATGTTGGCGAGAAGCAGGTCGATCTCCGGGCTCGCGTCCAGCCACTCGAGCACCTGCCCGCCGCCGAGCCCGCTCCCCGCCAGAATCGACTGGTCGACGGGGTTCGTCACCCAGCCCGCCAGGTCCGGCGCGCGCTCCGCGACCTTCGCCTCGACATCGGCGGGCAGCGACGGCACATCCAGCCCGACTTCTTCGCACAAGTCTGCCGTCAGCACAGAACGGCCACCGCCCGCGCCCACCATCGCTAAACGATACCGCTCATCCTGAGCCTGTCGAAGGACTGGGCGCATGTAGGAGAACGCGATCAGCATGTCGATCATGTCCTCGACTGTGTCGACTGAGAGGGCACCTGACTGAGTGAGCGCCGCATCCCAGACTTGGCTCGAGCCGGCGAGCGCGGCGGTATGAGACGCCGCGGCGCGACCCCCCGCGCTCGTCCGGCCACCCTTTAGTACGACAACAGGCTTCTTCCTGGACGCTCGCTTGAGTGCTGCCAGGAAACGCCGGCCATCGCGTACGCCCTCCACGTATGCGCCGATCACCTTCGTCTCCGGGTCGTCCGCGAAGTACTCGAGGAAGTCGCTCTCATCGAGATCCAGCGCGTTGCCGTAACTCACGGCCTTCGAGAAGCGCAGCCCGCGTGGTTCGCCGAAGTGCGTGATCTCGAACAGCAGATTGCCACTTTGCGAGAGGAAGCCTACAACGCCGGCATCGTGCGACATGTCCCGCCGGAACGAGAGGCCGTGCGCCGGATACAGCACGCCCATGCAGTTCGGGCCGATCAGCCGGATGCCCGCCTTCTCGATGGCGTCGCGGAGCTTGTGCTCCAGTTCGATGTCCTCCGCGCGGCCCGTCTCGC
>JBGPBZ010000074.1:0-12337 GCA_041481535.1 Dehalococcoidia bacterium
ACGACGTCCTCGTCGTACGCATCGATGAGGAACGCGAGCAGGGAGCGATCCACGCCCGCCGCCGGCTCGATGACGTACGGGAAGTAACGCTCGCGCCGCTCCTCGTCGAAGTACGTGAGGTCGCGTCCGCTCTGCTCGGCGTGGCGCCGGAGATCGAAGTCGCCGCGGTTCGCGATGCCCTCGAGCTCCGACCAGCCGAACGGGAAGGCGTACTCGACGTCGACGCAGGCCCTCGCGTAGTGAGCGAGCTCATCGGCGCCGTGCGGGCGGACGCGCAGCCGCTCGCGCGCGATGCCGAGCGCGACGTACCAGTCGAACCGCGCTTCCTTCCAGTGTTCGAACCACCGTTCTTCCTCTCCCGGGCGCACGAAGTACTCGAGCTCCATCTGCTCGAACTCACGCGTGCGAAAGAGGAAGTTGCCCGGCGTGATCTCGTTCCGGAACGAGCGGCCGATTTGCGCGATCCCGAACGGCAGCTTCCGGCGCATCGTCGTCAGCACGTTCTCGAAGTTCACAAACATCCCTTGCGCCGTCTCCGGCCGCAGATACGCCACCGAGGCGTCGTCCGCCACCGGACCGACAAACGTCTTGAACATCAGATTGAACATCCGCGACTCGGTGAGCTCGCCGCCGCAGTCCGGGCAGCGCATCTCGCCCTTCTCGTTCGGCCGCAGGTCGTCCGTGCGGAAGCGGTGCTTGCAGCTCTTACAATCCACCATCGGATCGGCGAACGTGCCCACGTGGCCGCTCGCCTCCCAGACGCGCGGGTTCATGATGATCGACGTCTCGATCCCAACGACGTCGTCCCGTTCCTGCACCATGTACCGCCACCAGGAGCGTTTGATGTTGTTCTTCATCTCCACGCCCAGCGGGCCATAGTCCCAGAACCCACCCAGGCCGCCGTATATCTCGCTGCTCTGGAACACGAACCCGCGCCGCTTGCACAGCGACACGAACGTGTCCATCCCATGCTTCTCTGCCATGCGCCTGATTCTATCGGGATGATCGGTCGCGGGTCGAGGGTTCGGGCTATTGAGTTCTCGGCCCGGCCGGCTTGAGGAGGAGCCGTGTCAACGCCGCGGTCAGTCGTTCCTCGCACTCATCGAAGGTCCAGCCGTAGTCCTTGTGCAGGGAAATGTAACTCTCCGGTCTCGTCAGGACACCCATAAGGGCGGCGCCGGATTCGGTGTCAAATCCACCGGCCAGGGCATTTCCGCGTCTGATCCCTTCGATCAAGAGTCCAACGCCGGCGCGGTGCCGGGACATGCCTTCCGCGAACGCCTCCGCGATGTCCGGTTCGACGGCCGCGGCTGAAAGCATGGCCTGCACCAGGTCCCCGCAGCGTTCGTTCAACTGCCGCGTCAGGCGAACGCCAAGGGCGATGGCCTGTCGCGGATCCCTGGTCCTCGCGATCTCGAGGGCCAGTGGCCCGACTCCTGCCTCTTCGTCGATCACGTCCTGCAGCGCCAGGAGGACGCCCCGCTTGGAGCCAAGGGAGTCGTAGATGGTCTGCTGGACGACGCCGGCCTCGCGGACGATATCCACGATGGTAGTCGCCGCGTAGCCTTGCGCGGCGAAGAGACGCCTGGCCGCCGCAAGCACCAGCGCACGGGTTTCCAGCGCCTGTGCTCGCCTGCGTGTTCCCCGGGGCTTGACGGGGTCGGTCATTGGAACGATACTCCAGTGAACAGAATAGCTTACTGGTTAATGGAAAGGATAACTGAATTGTACACCCGGAACCAGATTGACGATGAACAGGCCGCAACTTTCAAGGTGGCTGGCATGGGTGGGTTGGCGTTTGCGCTCATCCTGATAATTCAGAACGTCATTCACGCGTTCGCACCAGCCGGGGGTGCCAGCGCTGCCGACGTGGCGACTCACTATGCCGACCATCGGACGCTGATCATCCTAACTCTCGGGCTGCTGCCGTTCGGAGCCCTATCGCTCTTCCTCTTCGCGTCGGGTGTGCTCGGTCACCTTCAAAACGGCAGTCCCTGGACGCGATTCTGGGGCCGCCTGGGTGCGATCGGTATCACTCTCATCGGCGCACTCTTCCTGCTGACCAACGTGTTCGAAATCGGTCTCGCTGTTCACGCATCTCATCTCGCCGACGATGCGGCATTGACCGCGGCGCTGTTCGATCTGCGCAATGCCGCCTTCGGCCTCAACCTCGCGGCGATTGGCATCTCGCTCTGGGGGCTGGGTTTGGGCGCGCGTCATGCCGGACTAACGCCGAGCTGGACCTTTTGGCTCGTCCTGCCCGGGGGTGGCCTCCTCCTGACGGGCAGTGGCGTTGCCACCTTGATCGCTGACGGATCGCCCCTCCTTGGAGTGGCCGGCATCGGTTTCCTCTGCTGGTTCGCCTGGCTCATCGTGACCAGTGTCGCGCTTGTCCGTAAGGGCGGCGTCTCCCTGCCCGCGGTCGCTGTGGCGCCCGATCGCGCCATGGGCTGAAGACGAGGGGCGCCACCACGCTGAGCAAGCCAGCAAACCGGCAAACCGCGGGCGGCATCCGCCGGTTTACCGGTTTGCTCGCTCCCGTCGCGCAGTCTTACAATTCCGATATGGAAGACTACGGCCTCGATATGGACGAAGTCGTCCGCGTCATCGACACGGCGGACGTCCTCGTTGTCCGCTTCGCCATCGTTGAGAAGCGCCTCCTGATTGACGCCCGCACCACAGACACCGAGGGTCCGCTGATCGCCGTTGTTCCCAAGGCCACCTCCGTCGAAGAGCGCTTCAAGTCGCTGAAGAAGCTGCGTCCGCGTTTCTCGCTCCCGGACAAGATCATGTCCTTCACCTGGCCCCGCCACATCGACACCTTCCGCTCCTCCGGCCTCGCCGACCGCATCGAAGCGCGGCTTGTCAACCTCGGCGGCGAGGGCATGGCCCCGCACGTCCGCGACGCCATCGCCTCTCTCGCCGAAGACGAAAAGGCCGAGATCCTCTCCGCCATCAAGGGCGGCGACGGCTACCAGACCCTCTGGCAGCGCCCCGGCATCTAGGTTCTCGCCCTACCTCCGGCCCCTCGCTACAATCGTCCCGTGACCACAGACCAGACCTCTCCCGACGCCACCGTCATCGCCGCGAAGGATGTGAAAGTCGTCGCCAAGCCCTGGGGCGAAGAGCGCTGGCTCGCTCACACCGACCGCTACGCCGCCAAGCTGCTCATCATCCGCAAAGGCCAACGCCTCAGCCTGCAGTACCACGAACGCAAGCACGAGACGCAGTACATCCAGTCCGGCCGCGTGCGCTACACCCTCGGCGACCGGGAACTCATCGCCGAGCCGGGCACGACAATCGTCCTGCCGCCCGGCGCCATCCACCGGATGGAAGCGCTCGAGGACGCCTGCATCTTCGAAGTCTCCACGCCTGACCTCGATGACGTCGTCCGCCTCGATGACGATTACGGACGTAAGGGAACGAGCGACGCATGAAACCGATCGACCTCCGCTCCGACACCGTCACGCTGCCGTCGCCGGAGATGCGCCAGGCCATCGCCAACGCCGAGCTCGGTGACGACGTTTTCGCCGGCGACCCCACCGTCAACCGCCTGCAGGAGATGTCCGCCGAAATGCTCGGCAAAGAGGCCGGGCTGCTCGTCTCCAGCGGCACGCAGGGCAACCTGATCGCCCAGCTCGTGCACTGCCCGCGCGGCGCCGAGATAATCGTCGGCGAAAACTCCCACATCCTTACCTTCGAGGGCGGCGGCGCCTGGCTCGTCGGCGGCATGGGTCTGCGCCCCGTCCGCACCGATAGCAAGGGTCGCCTCGATCTCGCCGAAGTCCGCGCAACCATCCGTCCTGACAACGAGCACTTCCCACGCACCGGCCTCATCTGCGTGGAGAACACCCACAACCGCGCCGGCGGCATGGTCCAGAACGAAGAAGATCTCGCCGCCGTCCGGCAGCTCGCCGACAAGTACAAGCTCCCCGTCCACCTGGACGGCGCCCGCATCTTCAACGCCGCCGTTAAGCTCGGCGTCCCGGCCGCCAACCTCGCCGCCTACGCCGACTCCGTTACCTTCTGCCTGTCGAAGGGCCTCGGTTGCCCGATCGGCTCCGTCCTCTGCGGCTCGAAAGACTTCATCCACGAAGCGCGCCGCATGCGCAAAGTGCTGGGCGGCGGCATGCGACAAGCGGGCATCATCGCCGCGGCTGGCATCTACGCGCTCGAAAACATGGTCGACCGCCTCGCCGACGACCACGACAACGCCCAGCGCGCCGCCCAGGGCCTCGCCGAGATGCCCGGCGTCAAACTCGCGCCGCCGCCGGAGACGAACCTCCTCTACTTCACCGTCGAAGGCTGGAACGCGACGCGCCTGCAGGACAAGCTCGACGCTGCCGGCGTCCTCTGCTTCGACGAGGGCGGCCGCATCCGCTGGGTCACCCACTACGGCATCGAGCGCGATGACATCGACGAGGCGCTGGCCCGCACGCGACAGGTATTGGCCGAGGGCGCATGATTCGCTGGCTCGGACCTGCGCTTCTGGCGCTGCTGTTGATCGCGACTGCCTGCGCGGGCACTGAGGCTATAACCTCCCGCAACGTCATCAAGGCGATCCCCTGGCACCTCCCGGAGACGACGAAGTACCGAGTGCTCGACACGAACGACAAAGAAGTGGGCACCGCCGACTTCAAGATCGACACCGCGGACACCGGCGTCCGTTTCACTCAACACTTCGACTTTCCGAGCAAAGGCTTCACTAACGACGCGCAGGTCGTCGCTGATGCCCGGACCATGGAGCCCGTCTCAGCGCGCTTCATCATCGACGGACCCGACGGCCGGATCAGCTGTGACGCCGCTTACGTCGGCGGCAAGGTTACGGCCCACCGCTCCGGCCAGGACGGCGAGCGCGACGACACGCTCGATCTGCCCCAGATCTTCTACGACAGCTGGACCGACCTCTTCCTCTGGCGCACCGTCGACTTCGCCGACAACTTCGCAACGGAGTACGGCGATGTCCTTTCCTGTACCCTGGACCGAACGCAGAAGCAGAACATAACGCTAAAGGTGCTCAAGCAGGAGTCGATCACGGTGCCCGCCGGCAGCTTCGACACATGGCACATGCAGATCGAGTCCGCGGGCGAAAAGCAGGACGCCTGGTACAGCATCGACCCGCTGCACCTGCTCGTGAAGTATGACAACGGCGACCAGACGTTCGAGCTAACGCAGCCGCCGGCCTAACCCGGCTCGGCGGCAAGCTCTAACTGGCCTGGACAGTCGCGACGGGCGTGCTTGCCGGCGGCGTTGGCTTGGGGATCGCCTCGCCACCCACCTCCGCGATGCACTGAACGAAGATGACGAACGCCGCCAGTAAGGCGAGAAAAATCCAGACGATCCTGACAGCGCCGATCTTCAATCTTTACTCCAACTCAATGGTTTGTGACCTTCGACATACGGAAGGATTACTGCACGGTGCGTACAATGCGCTATGGCCAGCATACTACTGATCACGCCTGATCGCTCGTTTGAAGACTACGCCCTCCAGGTGCTCTCGTCCGCAGGCCATCACGTCGTTACGGCGACCGATGCGGACGAGGCCGTTCGCGCCGTCATCTCCATTCCGGTCGACCTCGCCGTTGTCGACACACTTAGCCCGGACCTTGCGAGCCTGCGTGAGCAGATCGACCCGGTCCGCCGCCTGCCGTTCGTCTTCGTTGCACCCTCCTTCCTGCCAATTGGCGAGAGCGACCGCCTCGTCCGCAAACCCGCTTCTGCCGATGAGTTGCGTAAAGCGGTCGCAGCCGTGCTCGCCGGCGAAGCGCTTGGTCCTCAGGTCGACCTTGGCGCCGGTCTGATCTTCGACCGCACAGGCCAGCGCATCATGCGAGACGGCCTTTCGGAACAGCTCACCCCCATCGAGTTCCGCCTCCTCGACTACCTCGCCAGCGTCCGTGGCGACATCGCCTCCGCCCAGGACCTCCTCGAGCACGTCTGGCACTACACTCAGGCCACCGCCTCGTCGGAAGTCGTGCGCTCGCACCTGAAGAACCTGCGCGTCAAGATCCGCCGCGTCAACGCCGGCCAGGACATCGTCGAAACGATCCCCCGCCGCGGCTACCGCCTGAGGTAGACGCCGGATCGTAGCGGAGCGCCTTCGGGCCTCCACCCCACCGTGTCTACGAGCATCCAAAACAACGCAGCCGAGGCTTTCCAGCCTCGGCCGCGCTCGCGTCTGCGAGAAGTCTCGTTACCAGTCGTAGTGTTCGCGTTGCAGCGCCAGCGACATGCCCATGCCCGCGCCCATGCACAGCGTCACCAGCCCCCACTCCGCATCGCGGCGCTGCATCTCGTAGGCAAGCGTTCCAATCAGCCGCGTGCCGCTCGCGCCCAGCGGGTGACCGATCGCGATCGCGCCGCCGTTCGGGTTCACCTTGTTCCAGTCCCAGCCCAGCTCGTTGCCGCAGGCCAGCACCTGGCAGGCGAATGCCTCATTGATCTCGATCAGGTCGAAGTCGTTCAGGCTCATCCCCGTGCGCTTCAGCAGCTTCTGCGTCGCCGGCACTGGCCCGATCCCCATGATGGTCGGGTCCACGCCCACGCTCGCTGCGTGCCGGAAGGTGGCCAGGGGCCGGAGTCCCTTCTGCTTCGCGATCTCCTTGTCCATGATCAGGCAGATCGTCGCACCGTCGGTGCGTGGGCTCGCGTTGCCCGCCGTCACCTGGCCGTCCGCTGTGTACGCCGGCTTCAGCGAGGCTAGCTTCTCGATCGTTGTATCCTCGCGCGGGTTCTGGTCTTTCTCGATCTTTACGCTCGACCCGTCGGAGTACTCGATCGTGATCGGCTCGATCTCGTCCGCCAGCAACCCTTCCTTCTGCGCGCGGATCGCCTTGCGGTGGCTGTCCAGCGAGAAAGCGTCCGCGTCCGCGCGGGAGACGCCGCGCTCTTTCGCCAGCTTCTCGGCTGTGGCGCCCATGTCCATGATCCACGGCTCCGTCACCTGGTACCACCGCTTTACCCATTTCGGCGCCTTCGCCGCGTCCGGCCACGGCTGCAGGAACTCGCGCGACATAACTTCCGTCGTCTGAATCTGCTGGAGGTTGCGCTCGTCGCCCGGCGGGATCGGGTTCACGCGGTCCATCGTCTCGACGCCGCCGGCGAGCACAATGTCCGACATTCCGGCCATCACCGCGAACGCGCCCTGCGTGCTGGCCTGCAGCGAAGACCCGCACTGCTTGTTCATATCCGTCGCCGAGATCGTGTAGGGCAGCCCCGCCTCCAGCACGTAGTGTCGCGAGCGAGTCAGCATTCCCGCAATGCCAACCGAGCCCCACAGCACCTCGTCCACCTCTTCGCCCGAGACCTTGCTGCGGTCCAGCACCTTCTTCATCAGCGGGATCACCATGTCGACGTGTGAGATATCGCGGAACACACCGCGCTGCCCGGCCCGCCCAAACGGCGTCCGCAGCATGTCAACGAGAACAGCTTCTCGCATAAGAGGCCTCCTTGTCTGTATCGGGACGTAGTCTAGCAGGACGTTGCGAGAAGGGGCGAGAGCGCCCGAGTTTGTTTGGCAAAATCGACTGTTAGTGCGGGTGACACTTGGGTCTTGACACGCCCGTAACTGTCAACGAGACCGAAACGGATAGACGGAACGAGACCGGCGCCTCCTCCCCTCTCTGTTTATCCGCTCGCCCAATCCGTTGACAGCCGCCGCTGCACTCAAACGAACGTTAGGCTGGGCAGGTCTGAAGACGCCTGCAGCTACGAGGCCGACCGGCGCCAGTTAAGGGGCCGCAGGCCCACCTGTCCGCCTCTGGAGGATACCGGGGGCTCCGGGGGTGTCCCGCCGGGCATCCTTTTCTTGAGGGTGGCGTGGGCAGACACCACTGGCCGCGGAAAAGAGAAGAGGGGCGCCCGAAGACGCCCCTGGATCAAAGAAGCCGAAGCTACTGGACTAGAACCGGCCGGGCGGGCTGTCGAACCCGTGGAACTCCTCGCGCTTTGTGTCCCAGCGCGGCGTGTGCAGCACCGTTGAAACGATAGCCTGCTGCGGAGTCGTGTCCTGCACCTTCTCGATGCGGGTAACGATGCGGGTCGTCGCCTTCGGTGCTTTGCGGTTCTTCTTGAAGATCGTCATTTTCTTTGCCCCCGGTAATTTGATTCTAGTTTTGGTGTGTGGGCACATCATCCCGCACCACGGTGAACACCCGGGTATCTAAGGGAGGCCCCGCAGTAAAGGGACGGTGAATTGTTGACTTCGCGTAAAGGCAGAAGGACTCCGTGCTATACTACTTACGAATAGTAAGGAGATGCCCGCATGACACAAACGAATACCGCCGCCATCAAAGTCGCCCGTCTCAACCACGCCGTCCTCTACGTCCGTGACCTCGGCCGCTCGGTCGACTTCTACCGCCGCGCCTTCGGTTTTGAAGAGATCGCCCGCGAAGGCGGGAAGATGGCCTTCCTCCGTGCCTCCGGCTCCGACAACCACCATGACCTCGGCCTCTTCCAGGTGGGCGCCAACGCCCAGCAGCCCGCCGGCCGTGCCGTTGGCCTCTACCACCTCGCCTGGGAAGTGCCGGCGATCGAAGACCTCGCCCGCGCTGCCTCAGTCCTGACCGAGCTCAACGCCCTCACCGGCATGAGCGACCACGGCGCCACGAAGTCCCTCTACGGCAAAGACCCCGACGGCATCGAGTTCGAGATCATGTGGCTAGTCCCTCGCGACCATTGGGGCGAGCACGAACGCCGCGCCGTCGTCCAACCCCTGGACCTCCGCCGGGAACTAGAACGCTTCGGTGCGAAGTAGCCAGGCGCAGGCGTAGCCGAGGCTTTCCAGCCTCGGAAGCCAACGTTGGATTGACATCTACCTCCTCTATGCTCCACGCACCATGAAACTAGAAAAGGCTAAAGCGGCCTACGACGAAGCTCTGAAACGTCGGCGGCCCCTATTCGAGGAGTGGCTGGCGCTTGCGCGTCCTTTTCTAGAAGCGACGCCGCCCTTTTCCGAAGACCAGCTTCGGCCGGTGTGGGAGGCCGATGAGCGGTTGAAAGCCGCAGACAGCGAGTTGAAAACAGCGCTACTGGCTCTTGTGCAAGTCGCTACAGAAGAGGGAGTCGACCCGACTGAACTGTTGTAGAGGGTGTGAAATGCCGCTCCCCTTACTCGAATTGACAACCCCCGCACGCTTGCTACACTAATTACGCCGCCGATCCGGCAACGGAAGGCGAGCCACACGCAATACACGATCCCGCTTGGATCCAGCAACGGACCGAGACGGTGCATACAGGACGGAGCCTCTCCGCCAACGTGCCCTTTCGGTCTGCGAAAGGGTTTTTTCTTGCGGGCGATCGGGGGAGGCAAACGATGCGGATAATGCTCAAATCGAAAATCCACCGCGCCACTGTCACCGGCGCCGACGTTAACTACGAAGGCTCCGTCACCCTCGACCCGGAGCTCATGCGCGCCGCCGACATCGTCCCGTACGAGCAGGTGCACGTCGTCGACGTCGACAACGGCGCCCGCCTGGTCACTTACGCCATCGAGGGCGCTCCCGGCAAGGGCGAGGTCGTTCTCAACGGCGCCGCCGCCCGCCTCATAGACCCCGGCGACATCGTCATCGTCATCGCCTACAAGGACGTCCCGGACTCCGAAGTCGACTCTCATAAGCCTCGCCTCGTCTACGTCGACAAGCAGAACAAGATTGTGCGTACCGCGCACAATATGCCCGCCGCCACTTCCGTGTAGACTTCACCCCAACTGCCCCGTCTACACAGAAGGAGAATCGCAATGGCAAAGAAGACAGCACTGATCACAGGCTGCTCCACCGGCGGCATCGGCCACGCCCTGGCCCAGATCCTCGCCGGTAAGGGTTACCGCGTGCTCGCCACCGTCCGCAACCCCGCCAAAGCCGGCGACCTGCAGGACGCCGCGAAGAAGAACAACTGGGACCTCCAAGTGCTTCAGCTTGACGTGCGAGACCAGAAGTCCGTCGATAGCGCTCTCGCGGAAGCGGGCCAGGTCGACGTCCTCGTGAACAGCGCGGGCTTCGAGGTCTGGGGCCCGCTCGAAGAGATGACGATCGACGACATCAAGGACCAGTTCGAGACCAACGTCTACGGCCCCTTCCGCATGGTCCTCGGCCTCGTTCCGCAAATGCGCAACCGCGGCTCCGGCGTCATCGTCAACGTCTCGTCCGTGGCCGGCGTCACTGCCGCGCCGCTCAACGGTCTCTATTCCTCCTCGAAGTGGGCGCTTGAAGCCATGAGCGAAACCCTTCACTTCGAGCTTGGCCATTTCGGCGTCCGTACCCACCTCATCGAGCCCGGCGGCGTCGAGACTCCGTTCGGGAACAACCGCCGTCTCGTCGGCGCCGGTGCCGGCAAGGAATCCCCGTACACCGAGCTCGTCACCGAATGGGAAAGCGTCTCCGAGCGGCTCGGCACCGGCAGCGCTGCCAAGCCCGAGGCTGTCGCCAACGTCATCGTTGAAGCAATCGAAGTAGGCGACAAGCTGCGCTATCCCGTCGGCAACGACGCGAACATGATCGTCACCGCCCGCAAGGCGATGTCCTTCGAACAGTTCGAATCCGCAATGCGGGCACAGCTACAAATGAAGTGGTAATACCGCGGTGAGGGGCGTCCGCCGCGGCGGACGCCCCTCCACTGCGAACCGGCGCCGATCCGCCCAGGCGGACGGCGACCAAGGAGGGCGAGATGGAAAAGCGAACATCGATCACCGACCTTCGGGCGATGAAGCGACGAGGCGAGAAGATCGTCATGATCACCGCCTACGACTACCCCAGCGCCCGCCTCGTCGAAGAGGCCGGCGTCCCGATCATCCTCGTCGGCGATAGCCTCGGCAACGTCGTCCTCGGGTACGACTCCACGATTCCCGTCACCATGGAAGAGATGCTGCACCACGTGAAGCCCGTCGTCCGCGCCACTCACAAGACGCACGTCGTCGCCGACATGCCGTTCATGAGCTACCAGACCGGCCCCGCCGACGCCCTGCGCAACGCCGGCCGCATGCTAAAAGAGGGCGGCGCGCAGTCCGTCAAGCTCGAGGGTGGCACGAAGGTCGCTGAGACCGTTCGCCTCATCGTCGACTCCGGCATCCCCGTCATGGGCCACCTCGGCCTCACGCCCCAGTCGATCAACCAGCTCGGCGGCTACAAGGTGCAGGGCAAGACACCCGCCGCCGCCGTTCGCCTCCTCAACGACGCGATGGCCCTCCAGGAAGCCGGCGCCTACGCTATCGTCCTCGAGACGGTCCCCGTCCACGTCGCGCGCATCATCACCGAAAAGCTTGACATCCCCACCATCGGCATCGGCGCCGGCCCCGAGTGCGACGGCCAGGTGCAGGTCTGGCACGACCTCCTCGGCCTCTACTCCGACTTCGTCCCGAAGCACGCGAAGCAGTTCGCCAACCTCGCCCCCATCGTCGTCGACGCCGTGCGGCGGTACGCCGACGAAGTGAAAGCGGGCGCCTTCCCGACGGAGAAGGAGTCGTTCATCAAGCAACCGGCGGCCCAGGAGCCAGCGCGGTCGTCGTCGGAAGTGGCCTGAGCGGAGCGCGCGCTGAGCCGTCGCACGCTCGTCTCGAAGACCGATCGGGCAGCGCTCGACTCCATCGTTCAACAAGTCGCCCCCGGCGGCCGCCTCATCAGCGCTCGGAGGCTTCGCGGCGGAATCGGCGCGCACATGCACGCGCTCAGCATCGAACGGGCGGACGGTAGCCGCTGGAAGGTCACTCTGCGCCGCCTGCGCCCGCACGACGACGCCGATGAGCCACGCGGTCTGGAGCGCGAATGTGAACTCCTGCGGCTGCTGGAGCGGGTTGGCATCTCGGCGCCGCGCCCGATCTACCTGGACAGCGCCGGCGAGCACTTCGGCGCACCAGCCAGCGTCCTCTCGTTCATTCCCGGCAAGCTGAACGTCGCCGAGAAGAACACCGGGCCGTGGACCGACGCGCTCGCCGCAACGCTGCTCTCGATTCACGCGATCACGCTGGAGACAACCAACCTTTCGATTCTGAAGAGGACCGACAACCGCGCTCGTATCGATGATATCGCCTCGGACGTGCGCGACGACTCTCTGGCGAACGAAGTCCTCGAAGTCTTGCGCGCGCACTGCGATCGCATTGAGCCGTTGCCGGACACGCTTGTTCACAACGACTACTGGGCCGGCAACACAATCTGGCAGCGCGGGCGCATCACCGGCGTCATCGACTGGCTGCACGCGCGCGTCGGTGACCCGCGCAACGACGTCTCGGAGTGCCGGGGCGCTCTCGTCTTCGATCATGACGAAGATGTCGCGAACGAATTCCTCGCCGCCTACGAGCGCCGCCTCGGCCGCGTTCTGCCGGACCTCTGGTTCTTCGATCTCCTCC
>JBGPBZ010000075.1:0-11827 GCA_041481535.1 Dehalococcoidia bacterium
CGCACGGCGGCAAACCGCCGTGCCTCCAACGCCTCGAAGTCCCGCCGCACCCCACGTGGATTGCCCATGGACCATGGCTACCATAACTCGACGCGACTAGCAACTATATTATGCAAGCCTCAATAGAGGCGAAAATCGCTAAGAAGGTTCTGAAGACCGTCTGGCAGAAGATGACGCCGCAGCAGCGACGCGAGATGGAGGCGAAGCTTCATCAGACGGCGCAGGAGTTCGATAAGACCGCCGCAGCTGTCGGAACCGCGGGAACGTTCGCGGCTCGATCGGCTGGATCGGAATCGGTCTCTTCGCCCTGTGGAAGCTGACGGGCGCGAACTTCAAGCGACTCGTGCCAGGCGTTCTGTACGTTGCGATGCTCCGAGCAGCGCAGTCCCTTGAACCCGCTTGAGGGAGCGGGCAGCGCGAATATGGCTCGCGGTGACCACATTTACGTTCGTCGATTCGGCTACACGCACCACGGCATCGACTGCGGCGATGATACCGTTATCCACTACGTTGGCGCTCTTGGCGAAAAGATCAATGCGGTTATCCGACGGACCGCTCGAGCGGAGTTTCTACGGGGCGTCCGGCTCGAAACGAGAAGCTACGGTAAGTGTGATCCGGCCGATGTGGTCCTCGAGCGTGCCGAAAGTCACCTCGATGAGACCCAGTACCACCTGTTCTTCAACAACTGCGAGCATTTCGCCGTCTGGTGTAAAATAGGGAAGCATACAAGCGAGCAGGTCAAGCGGGCAGCTTCGATTGGTGGCGGTACGGTGGGGGCAGGTTCAGTTGTTGCGGGAGGGATCGGTGTCGTCAGCGCAACGGGGTCTGCTGCCGGGTTGAGCGGCGCGGGCGTCATGTCTGGCCTCGCGGCTGTCGGGGGCACAGCGGTGGGAGGGATCGTCGTCGTAGGGACAGCGCCCGCGGTCGTTAGCGCGCTCGCGATGCGAGTCGTGCTCAAGGACGATCCAATCCTTCATGAAGATGAGCGAGCAGCGCGCAAGGCTGGAAGAGTCGCGACGACGATTGGAGCAGCCGCCGGCAGCGCAGCGGCGATTGGTACCGTGTCCGCCGCGGGGACTGTCGCAGGTCTGAGCGGCGCAGGGATCGCGTCGGGCCTCGCAGCTATCGGATCGACGGTTGGTGGCGGGATGGTGACAGGCGTCGCTGTAACCGCCGCTGCACCGGCGGTCGCCGCGGCAGCACTGGGGTACGGTGTGTACAGGGCGTGGAAATGGCTCGCTGAGTAGCTCCGGCAATCACCTGCTACCGCGTAACAATCGTCTTCACATCGGCCCGTATAACGATCGATAAACGCGACCGGTCCTTCAGCCTGCACCGCTGCGCCAAAACCGGTCGGTTTCGACGCAGTCGATACGGTAACCTCATTCCTCGCGTGCCTGCTGCTCGAGCCGAAAGAGCGCGCGGGAGATCAGGTCAAGCAGGCGCTCCGCAATCTCTCGGCACACTGCGGTGGATTCAATGAAGACATCGGGAAGCTCTTCCTCCGCCCCGACATATTCCGCCAAACTCTGGACCGGCACGTCGGTACCGAGGCGCCGCCTGGCGGCGTGCGCCAGCTCCGCGTCGATCGCCAGAACAAGATCTGTGTCTCCGACGCGGTCGCGTGAAAGCGGCGTCGATCGATGGTCACTGATGTCCAAGCCCAGCTCCTTCAACGCGCGGACGGCAGCGACCGACGCTCGAGCGCCTTCGTCAGCCATCGTTCCCGCTGAGCGCGGCCTCAAGGTGTCGCAACCGCGGATGCGCTTGGAGCAGCGAACGAAAGATCGCCGCGGCCATAGGGCTGCGGCATGTGTTGCCAGCGCATACGAAGAGCACGTTCGAACGTGGGGATACGAAGGGCGCGCCGTGGATCGGTTGCTCCGGTTTCGCGGGCCTCTATCGGTCATGGTTTTCTCCTGGCTGCATCGATGCTGATCGGCCGTCATTGGGGGGTGCTGTCTATCGGCAGTCAACACCGCCGAAGATGTTCGCCCGGCACGTCACGCGTGTTCCATCGGGCTGGTGAAGATCGTCGCTGCCGAAAATGTTGAGCCGCGACTCGATGCGCGTGCCGTCGGGCATCGTGTAGTCGCGGCCGCCGAAGAGGTTCGGCCGCGCTACGGTTCTCCCGGTCGGTGACGTGATGTCCTCGCCCCCGAAAATGTTCGGGCGAGATGACGAGTGCGAACCATCAGGCAAGGTCGTGTCGTATCCGCCGAAGACATTTGGACGCGAGGAAGAGCGTCCGTCTGGCCCCGTGCAGTCTTGGCCCCCGAAGATGTTCGGTCGGCACGATACCTGACCGCCACAAGCTGGCCGCGCGAGCACGACAGTGATCGCGACCAAGGCCGCCATCGACGCTCGCTGCGACCGCATCGGCATCACAAGGGGGCTTTGTAGAGCCGCGTCGCGTCGCGCAACCGCCCGGCGATGTCGTCCCTGAGGCTTGCCGGGCGGAGCACTTTCACCCACGGGGCAAGGCTCAAGATCCAGCTTGCGAGCTCAGTGGTCCCGCGCACGTTCATCGTCAGGACCGTTGTCCCGTCGCGCCGACGCCGGAACCGCTGCGTCGGATGGATGCGTCGCGAGGAGAGAAAGGCCGCCGTCTCAGAATTGAGCAGCAGGAGCTCAACATGCGTCTCGGGCCCTTCGATGATGCCGAATGTCCCCTCGGTGTGGGCGGCAGGCGAGTAGCGCTTCGGATACTCGAATCGCTCGGCGAGCTTCTCGGCCGCCCGGATCCGCTCCACAGCGAGCCAGATGATCCGGCGATACAGGTGGCTGTAGCCGATCACGTAGAGGCCACCGCGGTATGTGACGAGGGTGTACGGATCGAAGTCGTGGGTCTTCCCCTCGCCCGCGACGCCTCCGTAGTCGATCCGCATGCGGTACTGGTCGATGAGACAGCGGACGATCCGGTCGAGCAGATCGTCGAAGGCGCGATAGTCCTTCGGCGCGAAGGGCACGGCGTGGAACTTCCGCGCCAGGTTCGCGAGCCGAAGACGTTGGCGCTGGGGAAGTGCCCGCTCCAGGCGCTCCCAGACGTCCTCGACGCCATGCCGGAGCACCGTGCCTTCGAGGAACGTGAGTGCGCCGAGCGTGAAGTAGAGGAAGACGGCCTGGTAGATGCCAACCTCATCGGAGCGCGCCGGCTCCGCGAGGCGAAGGAACCGTTTTTCGCCGCGGCGCATGACGTCGAGGACCGGCTGGCCGTCCGGAAGGACGAGCTCGGTGCGACACGCGCGGAGATAGCGGAGTAGGGTGCGCTCGGAGATCCCGAGCTCGGCCGCGATGGCGTCGAAGCTCCAGCCGTGAGGGCGGGACGACAGCTCGAGCACGAGGCGGGCAAGTCGCGTTGCTGCTCCATAGGTCGGTCTTCGGCGATGCTGCATGGAAGGCTCCTGCTTTCGGGACAGAGTCTACGCGGTTCGCGCGTCAACCGTTGTCATCCGCCGGGAACTAGATTGGCAAGCATCGGAAGAGGGACCGCCTCAATCGCTGCTGACGCAGATCGTTGGGTGCGACGCCGTGGAGCGGAACCTTCGCGAGCACACCTGGCTACCGAGGGCAGAGAAAGGATGCGGCATGAACGACGTTACACCCGACTCGAGTGAACCGTCGGTCGAGGCGATTACTGAGACGGCAACGCATCCTGATTTCGACCTCATCCTCACCCATTGGTCGCGCATCGCCTCGACGGCTTGGACGGGCGCCATTACGAGCGGCCCCGGATTCGTGGGGCTCTCACGGGTGGATGAGAATGTGCACATCGAGTACCGGCTCGGATCGCCGTGCCGCTGCCATCCGATCGAACTCGGAAGCTACGATCCTGCGCAACAGGTCGTGGTCGTGATTCGCCGCCCTGAGGAGACGAGTCCGCCGATGATCTTCAGCGGGTGGCCGACGCCACCTGACGCGTACGCGGCGCTGAGCGCGGACGACGACGATGCGACCGTACACTGAGATGCGCGCGGTCTGAGAACAGACCGGCGAGTACCGGTACCCTTGGAATCGGAGATGGAGGTCGAAATGGATGCGAGAGACGGGTGGGTTCAACGCGCACCGCTGCGCGACCGCAATCTCGGCTTGCAGGACCACCCAGTTACGACGCGCTTTCTCCTGGCGCTCCCACTCATTCGCAATGCGGGCACGGCGTTTCCCGACGGCGAACGGTCGTGGGCGTCGTCGTCCTACGGCAAGGAGAGCTATCTCAAGGCGTTCGAGGGGTGGCAGCTCCCCGAGCCGTCGGCACTCCTCGACCTCGGGTGCGGCGACGGTTTTCTCACGTGCTTCTACGGACGGCTCTATCCGGGCGCACAAGTCGTCGGGTTCGACCGCTCGTCTGAATCGGTGACGCGCGCGCGAGCGTTGGCAGCGATCGTCGGTATCGACAACGTGACGTTCGTCCAGGGCGATGCGAAGAACCTCGATGCGGTTCTCGCGGACCGCACCTTTGGGTTGGTGACGGCGCGCTGCGCGCTCCGCCGCCTCGTTCGGGGCGATCGTGCATGGCCGGGCGAGCTGCATGACGTCATGCCCGACGAGACGGCTGCAGAGATCGTGGCGGCGATTCGGCGAGTTTTGCAGCCGCGAGGGCTCTTCGTCTCCACGGAGCGGTGGGAGGACGCCGCGCAGCTCCGCGCCTGGGCGACGGTGCTCTGTGACGGCGGATTCGCGATCGACTGGGGGACGAGCCGGGCGGCGCGAGTCGGCGACCCCGACGACCGGGCGCTCTACGTGATGATCGCGGCGTGTGCCGGCACCGAGGCGAAGCCGCCGTCGCTAGAGGAGACCGAGGCGTTCTTCGTGCGTGCCGAGCTCGAGACCGTCGAGACGACGGCCGTCTTCTATGGGCATGCGGCGCAGACGCTCTTCGCACGACTGGCGATGCGCCGACTCGTGTATGGCTACGAGGCGATGTATCCCAATGGATCTGCTTGGCGTCGTGAGCTCTGGGAGGTAGGACCGCTCGTCGCGTCGTTCGATTACACGAACGGCGATGATCGGGAGCTCCGGTTTTGGCCGCGCCGAGCGGTAGTAGTGCTTGAGTCGGCGCTCGAGCGCGAAGCCAAGGATCTGACGGCGAACGCGTGGCAGGTGAAGACGTACGCGACCCCGGTGTGAGCTGCAGACGCCCTGAGACGGGCGGCCGCGGCCTCGGCGCGCTACCGGAGCGGCGCATTTCGCGGTGAAGTGACTATGGACGAACGACTGAGCAAATCGAAGTACCTCGCAGGGCGTCAGTGTTTGATGCGGCTGTGGCTCGGCACTCACGCGCCGGAGCTCGCCGAAGCGCCCGATGACAACATGCTCGCGATCTTCGAGACTGGGGCCGAGATCGGCCGCCGCGCGCACCTCCTGTTTCGTGGCGGGGTCCTCGCTGCCGAGGACGGGATGCGCCACGAGGAGGCGGTTGCCCGGACGCAGGAGCTGCTACGCAATGAGGGGGTACCGGCGATTTTCGAGGCCGCATTCACATCCGACGGCGTCCGCGTGCGGGTCGACGTCCTAGAGAGGCTGGTGGACGGCGCGTGGGGGCTCCGCGAGGTCAAGTCCGGCACGCACGTGAAAGACGTCCACCTCGACGATGTGGCGATCCAGCAGTGCGTGCTCGAGGGTGCAGGCTTGCGCGTGGCATCGGCCGAGGTGATCCACGTCGACAGCACGTACATCCGCGGGTGCGATGAGATCGAGTGGCAGCGGTTCTTCACGCGCTGCGACGTGACATCGGAGATCGCGCTCCGACTGCCACAAGTGCCGGCCCTCGTGCACGGGATGCACGAAGCACTTGCACTGAGGGATCCGCCGTCGATCGAGCCGTCGTCGCATTGTTGGACGCCGTATGGCTGCGAGTTCTGGGGACACTGTACGCGCGACAAGCCGGCGGACTGGATCCTGCACTTGCCGCGGCTCCGGGCGGCGCGCGTCGCGGTTTTGCGGGAGGCTGGCATCGAGCGGATCACCGAGATCCCGGAAGACTTCCCCGTCTCGGCGCTCCAGGCACGGATAAGGGAAGTATTGCGCTCGGGACGCACGTTCATTTCGCCCGAACTCGACGCGGCGCTTGCCGGGTTTGGGCCGCCGGCCGACTATCTCGACTTCGAGACGATGAACCCCGCGATCCCGCTCTACGCCGGTACACGCCCGTACGAGCGGATTCCGTTCCAGTGGTCGCTCCATCGCGTTGACGCGCAGGGTGGGCGCACGCATTGGGAGTTCCTCGCGGATGGTCGCACCGATCCGCGGAGAGCATTCGTGACATCACTCCTCAAGGAGGTCGGCGGTGGCACGACGCCCGTTCTCGTGTACTCTTCGTTCGAGGCCAGCGTCCTTGCTGAACTCGCTGCTGCGCTACCGGACTTGGCCGCAGAGCTTGAGTCGCTCCGAACACGTCTCGGTGACCTCTACGCCGCCGTCGCACGCCACGTCTACCACCCGGCGTTCGGCTTTTCGTTCTCGCTGAAGAGCGTAGCGCCCGCTCTTGTGCCCGGATTCGGATACGATGATCTGAAAGGGATCGCTGACGGCGGTCAGGCGTCGGCCGCATTCAGGCGGATCGCCGCTGGAGAGTGCGATTCCGAGGAGGAAGCACGGATTCGCCGCCAACTCCTCGCGTACTGCCAGCGTGACACGCTTGCGCTCGTGGAGCTACATCGGGCACTCAGAATGGGGGTATCGAACGAGCCGTAGCGGCCACGGGAGCGCGTGGGGGAGTACATCGAAACGAGGCAGCAGGCGGCTCGCAATAAGGAGGCCCATGATGGGCGAGATCGAAACGCAGGTAGAGATGGGTGGCTCAGAACTTCCCGGCGACGCTGCTCTGGCAGCGCTTGACGCGGAGTTATCTGAACTTACTCGCGCATTGAGCGAGTTTAATATATTCGAGGCAATAGGCGTCAGGAGGCAGGAGCTCCGGCACTCGGACCTCCTGGCCTTCTTGCTGGATCCTCTACAACCTCATGGCCTGTCTGACGGAGTCCTTCGGTCGTTCTTCACAATAGTAGCGCGGTCCGCGAGTGTCGGGGTGGACGTCACTTCTGCGGATTTAACTAGCACGACAGTGCAGCGTGAGTGGCGCAACATCGATATTGTGATCGATGCTAGACCATCGCTGGTATGCGCGATCGAGAACAAGATCGATTCCGGCGAGCGTTCGACGCAGCTGCGGCGTTATCGTGAGCTGATGCAACGAGAGTTTCGCGGCGTACCATGTATCCTGGTGTACCTCACTCCTGGGCGCGTCGAACCTTCAGAGTCGGACTGGGTCCCTTTGGGTTATGCTGATATTGCGACGTGTCTAGAATCCGCCGTCGATTGGAAGACTCACACGGATGCAAACGTATCGGCGTTTGTCCATCAATACATCGCATTGATCAGGAGGCATATTGTGACGCCATCGGAAATCGCGACCCGCTGTCAATGGCTGTACCGTCGGCACAAGCTGGCTCTCGATCTGATTTTCGAGCATCGTCCGGATCCGCGAATGAAGATCAGGCGCATTATAGAGGAGCTGATTCGATCGTGCCAGGACCTCCGGGAGGATGATAGTACGGATCAGTACATTAGATTTGCGCCGATTGCCTGGGAGGGGTTATCTGCTCAGGGAACCGGTGATGGCTGGACATCGACAAGGCGTTTACTATTGTTCGAGTTTCAGAATGGGCGAGACCGTTTGATGTTGGACTTATACGTCGGGCCTGGCAGCGATGCGGCGATTCGGGAGCGCGTAGTCGCCGAAGCGCAGCGGCAGAAGGAGGTATTTCCAGGCTTCTCGAACCGTGCTTCTCAACGATACACGCGATTATTCAGCAAAACGTTCATCACGCCCCGTGATAATGCCGGCGATAACGTTCGCGACGTCATCGACACTTCCTGGCGGGCCTTTATTAAGGATGACCTGCCTCGACTCATTGGTGCGGTTACGCGCGTTTATGCGTGAGTGGTCACCTGAAGTGACAACTCATTTATGGATGCAGGCGCCCGCGTCGGAAACGTCCGTTTGTGACGCACGCGATCTGAGGCTCCGCGACCCTGTGGGGGCGTGGACTTACTCAAGGCGGTGCAGAGACGTTTTCGACGCATGCAGCGGTAGTGTCCCGTCAAACGGTAAAGATTGGTGACGCAGAGCACCGCCGTGATGGTCTATGCGCGATCGCCGCCAGTCCCTCGTTTGCCCACCTCCGTCGTGCATTACGGAAGGCGCACGTTGCGGGTCAGGTGATAGCGGCTATTGCGTTCTCCAATGCGGGGGAGGCCCCAACATTTGCGTCGAGCCAGGCAGCAGCAACTGTACAACCAGCACCGATTGCCCCCCCCCCGCAGTTTTGGTCAGTCATTTATCCCACGGGCTGCACGCCGGGGGCTTGTGCCGTACCATATCAATAGGACCAACCTGAACCAGCGAGGAATCCACCCTCGGCTCCCGGCAGCGCGGGCATTGATGGGCCTCACCATGGGGGCACTTCAGAAGGTCAACTAGACTAGCAGTTTGCTGAAAAACCGGCTGTGACGGTGAGAATCTCTCTCTCGACATGTGCACAGTGACCGACGCCGCTCGCTTGGTTCACGCCGCGTGTGCGGTCGGTCGTTCTCCGCTGTTGGCCGAATCCCAATTTCGGACACATACGCTATCCATTCGCCTTCGATAAGTATGTGATTCAACAGTATCGAAAAATGGAAGCCAAGTTGGCCACTTCCGCCGAGAAATCGGCGCATCGTCGATTTTCGCGACGGATGTAGCCATCCTGACCAGGTTGTTCAAGCATTCGGCCACGCAATGAAATCGCGCACGTAAGCGTAGTGAGTGTGCATCCCCCGCGCGTCCGCTCGTGTCGGGGGTCGGCGCACAGGAGTCTCCGCGCGTGACGTGGGTCGCGTGGGCTTCCCGGTCGTGTCTCCTGCTTGACCGCAGCCAGCGCGCTGGCGCGTGAACTGCGCAAGGGGGGAACGCTCCGGTAGGCTGGCAGGTGCAGGTCGGGCCGGGTCGCGGGCAACCGAGTTCCTTGTTCTCCCGGCTTCGATCCGCGTATCCTCGGAGGCGTGAGCCTGCTCGCCCGTATCACCGTCGATCCGTCCGTGTGTCACGGCAAGCCCGTGATTCGCGGCCTGCGCTACCCGGTCGAATCCATGCTCGACTACCTGGCTGCGGGCGACAGCATCGACGACCTGCTCGCGGAGTTCCCCGACCTCGAACGGGAAGACCTGCTCGCTTGCCTTCAGTTCGCGGCGACGGCAATCAAACTGAAGACGCTTCACGTACCGACTGCGGTGTGAAGTTCCTGATCGACGCCCACTTGCCGCCTTCTCTGTGTCGCGCCTTGGCAGCCGAGGGCCACGACGCGATCCACACATCCGGCCTTCCGGACGGCAACGCGACGACGGACGAGATCGACAGGTCCGTGGCCATCACTGTGAGGGGCGTAATCAGGGACAGCGCGCGCTCGGCCACGAGCCGCTGCGGGCCGTGTCGCTGACGGAGTCGTGGCATTCTCGTCCCTTGTTCCCAAAGTGGGAACCTGCTTTAAGGGGCGGTGGGTGAGAATCATTGCCAAGCGGACGTTGCGCAGATTCTGGCAGAAGAGTCGCGGATACGCGGATGCAAGGCGAGCCTTGGAGGACTGGCACGCCCAGGTGCGGAAGGCCGACTGGACAACACCCGCAGACGTGAAGGCCATGTATGGAGATGCGAGCATACTCAAGGGCGGTCGGGTTGTGTTCAACATCTGCGGTAACAAGTATCGCGTGATTGCCAAGATCAACTTCCCGTATCGGGTGGTTTACATCCGTTTCGTCGGGACCCATCGGGAGTACGACCGAGTGGATGCGGAGGCAGTGTGATGGACATCAAGCCGATCAAGAGCGAGTCCGACTACGACGCCGTCCTGGCGGAAATCGCCGAGCTGATGGACGCCCGCGCGAACACCCCCGAGGGGGACCGCCTGGATGTCCTCGTGACCCTCGTGGAAGCCTACGAGGAGAAACACTGGCGTGTGAACCCTCCCGACCCAATCGAGGCCATCAAGTTGCGGATGCAGCAGCGGGGGCTCAGCCGGAGTGACTTGGAGAAGGTGCTCGGGAGCAAGAGTCGGGTGTCCGAGGTGCTGAACCGGAAGCGACCGCTCACGATCGAGATGATTCGCCGGCTCCACGGTAAGCTTGGGATTCCGGCGGAGTCCCTGATCCAGACAACAACTCGGAGCGCACGGCAGCGACGAGGCCGAGGTCGGGCCGCATAGGGTTGGAGATGGCTGGTGAAGGTTGCCGGTGCCGTGCCGCACGGATGGGTATCGCGACCCCCACACGAGGGCCGTGGGGGCAACTTTGGGGGCAACACGTCCGACGTGGTGTTCCTGAAGGACGGACAATCAATGAGTTGAGGCGGTAGTACGATTCCCCCCGCCCACTTGATTTTGTTCAGCAATCGTCGGCTTGGGGACGAGTTGGGGACGGAACGTGGTGCGCGGCCACGATCTCGTCCTCTGGCCCGCTGAGCGGTAATGACTGGGGGGATTGATCCGCGCCACGTGCGTGCATCACGCCCCGTAGACGGGAACGTCGACGCGACGGAGATCCGGCATCCCGGTTGCTGGTCTCCTTTCCCGTGCGTCTCCTTTTCGACCGTGGCACGTTGCTCCTTGTCGATCCACCGGCGGAAATCGAGCCGAGCAGCATCGAGGGTTTCCAGTGGGATCCTCGTGTAAAGGTCCACCGCGCGCCCGCGCGCTGTTACGGCACGATCAAGGCCGCCCTGTGTCAGCATGACATTTCATTCTCCGACGGGACACCCCACACGAGGTCGAGATCGACGCCAAAATAGTCGTGAACGAGCTTGTCACGCATACCGGCAATCTGCCGCCATGGAACGCCCGGATGCGCGTTTGTCAGACTTGGTGACAGTCGCTTCACAGCCTCGCCGATGATCTCCAAGTTGCGGATGACCGCGTCCTGGGTTTTCCGATCCGCCATGAACGCGTCGCGACCGCCGACGGTGTATGTCGCGATCGCTTCGAGCGCGTCGCGCACGTGCAGCAGGTAGACGCAATCGTCCTTCACACCGCGACGGCGTTGGCGAGAATCTGGTGTCGAAGGTACGGGCTGAGACCGGCGGCCGAAATCACGTCGACGCGACGGCCAAGCAACTCCTCGAGGTCCTGTTCGAGCGCGATGAGGTCGAAGAGAGTCCGGCCGGGTTCCATGGTCACGAGGACATCAACATCGCTGTCGTTCTTGGATTCGTCGCGGGCGACCGAGCCGAAGATCCGCGGGTCGCGTGCACCATGGTGGGCGGCCAGGCGTCGAATCGCATCACGATCGACAGTGAGCTTCATTGATGCTTAGGGTAGCAGTCGGAGCCCAGTCTTCACAGTCCCGGGCGGTTTCGTTCGGCATAGACCACCGTGAATCGAGGGACAGGGCACCGCAGAACATCAGCAACGCCGTATCCAGTACTCCGGGTCAAGTCGTGGGCCCGACCGGTCGGTCGCGGATCGGTTCTCCCCGTCCTCGCGACGCCCACACCATGCAGCCCATCGGTCTCGGGAGGTTTGCGTCCCCAGGGGACGAGAAAGGGTAGGCTGCGGTAGCTGTGAGAAGGTTTTCATCGCGCAAGACCGCGCCGGCCCTACTTTCTACTCCTCGGGCGTCCCCGATCGCACGGTACGCTTCCCCCCGCCTCCACTCTTCAAGACTGTGATCTTCGGGAGGATTTTCTCGAAGAAACGCGGCGGAGGGAAAACATCCCCCCGCCACCGCGGCCTGTTGATCCCTTGGCAGCTGCGTTCCGCTTCACGAGCCCGGCTCGCATGAGGCGCTCGACGAAGGCCCG
>JBGPBZ010000076.1:0-11802 GCA_041481535.1 Dehalococcoidia bacterium
CGCAGATGCACAAGCGGCGTGTTGCCGATGGTATCGAGGATCGATTCGAAGAGCATCGCGGCTTAGCCGCCAGCGAGCGCGGGCAGCACCGAGAGCACGTCGCCGTCCTTTAGCTCCGTGTCGAGCTTGCCGAGGAAGCGGACGTCTTCGTCGTTCAGGTAGACGTTGACGAAGCGGTGGATCTCGCCGTCCGTCATCACGAGGTCGCGGAAGCCGGGATGCTGCTTCTCGACGTCATCGATGACGGCGCGCACCGTCTGCCCCTTCGCCTCGACCGACTTTACGCCGCCGATCGCTTTCTGCATGCTGCCGGTCACGTTGACCTTGACGCTCACGACTTCGCTCCAACCACGTGCTCGCCGGGGAACGGCGATCCGCAAAACACCTCGTAGTCGATCAGATCTTTGATCGTCGGCTCGTCGCCACAGAGCGGGCACTTCGGGTCGCGGCGCAGCTTGACGACGCGGAAGTCCATCGTCAGTGCGTCGACGAGGAGCAGGCGGTTCACCAGCGGCTCGCCGATTCCGAGTATCACCTTGATCGTCTCCGTCGCCTGGATCGAGCCCATGATGCCGGTCAACGCGCCGAGCACGCCGGCCTCGGCGCAGCTGGGCACCATGCCGGGCGGGGGCGGCGCCGGGAAGAGGCAGCGGTAGCAGCCCTTTCCGGGCACGAACACCGTCGCCTGCCCGTCGAAGAGGAGAATGCTGCCGTCGATCAGCGTCTTGCCGGCGAAGTAGCAAGCGTCGTTAACGAGGTAGCGAGTGGTGAAGTTGTCCGCACCGTTCACGACGAAGTCGTACTGCGGGATGATCTCCATCGCGTTATCGGAGGTGATCGGCACCTCGTGCAGGACGACGTTGACGTCGGGGTTGTAGGCGTTTAGCGTCTCGCGTGCGGAAACCGCCTTCGCCTTGCCCACGTCGTCGTTCTGGTGCAGCACCTGTCGCTGCAGGTTCGAGAGATCGACTGTGTCGAAGTCGACGATGCCGATCGTACCGACGCCGGCCAGCGCGAGGTAGAGCGCCGCGGGACCGCCGAGGCCGCCCGCGCCGACGACCAGCACCTTCGCCTCCATTAGCTTGCGCTGGCCGGACGGACCGACCTGCGGCATGATGATGTGCCGCGAATAGCGGTCGACCTGTTCGGGCTTGAGCGCACCGATCGAGCCGCCGGCGATCGCGGGGATCACGGCCATCTCGTCGCCGTCTTTGACGGGAGTCTCCTTGCCCTGGAGCGTGTGTATCTCGGTGTTGTTGATGTAGATGTTGATGTGGCCGGGAATCTCGTCCTTGTCGTCGTAGATCATGTGCTTGAGCGTGGGGTAGTCCCGGCCCAGGCGGTCCAGCACTTCGCCCACGGTGTTGCCCTCCGTCTTCACGTATGTCTGATTGCCCGCGAATCGGCGGAACGGTGTCGGTATGTAAACACTGACTGTCATCTCTTTGTCCTGGAGCACCATGCTAAGACTCCATCTGCAAGTATCGCTCACCGGTATCGGGAAGCACAGTTACCACGCGCTTGCCCTCGCCGAGCCGTTTCGCCACTTTGATCGATGCCCAAACGTTTGCGCCCGCGGAGATGCCGACGAGCATGCCCTCTTCCTTACAGAGACGGCGGGACATATCGATCGCGTCTTCATCCGTTACGGCCAGCACTTCGTCATAGACGTCGCGGTTCAGTACGCCCGGCACGAAGCTGGCGCCGATGCCCTGGATCGCGTGGACGCCTGCGCGGCCGCCCTGCAGCACCGGCGAGCGCGTGGGCTCGACGGCGACGATAAGCACATTCTTTCCGAGCTTCTCCCGTAGCACCTCACCGACGCCAGTGATCGTGCCGCCCGTGCCGACGCCGGCGACGAACGCGTCGATCTTGCCGTCGGTCGCAGCCAGGATCTCCTGCGCGGTGGTCTTGCGGTGGATGTCAGGGTTGTTGGGATTCTCGAACTGCTGGCACATGAAGTACTGCTTGTTCTTGGCGATCAGCTCCTGCGCTGCGAAAACGGCGCCCGTCATTCCTTCGATGGCCGGGGTGAGGACAACCTCAGCACCGTAGCGCGCGAGCAGGTCGCGGCGCGCGAGGCTCATGTCCTCCGGCATCGTAACGACGAGCTTGTAGCCCTTCACGGCGGCGACCATCGCCAGGCCGATGCCGGTATTACCGCTGGTCGGCTCGATGATCGTGTCGCCGGGCTTGAGCTTTCCTTCGCGCTCGGCGGCTTCGATCATGTTGAGGGCGATGCGGTCCTTGACGCTGCCCGCCGGGTTGAACGACTCCAGCTTGCCGACGATCTCGGCGGAGCCGGCCGGGACGACTCGGTTGAGCCGCACCATCGGCGTGTTCCCGACGAGGTCGAGGACGCTGTTTGCGATTTTCTGACCCATGTCTTGCTCCTAGATGTTGTACCGTGCGCCGACAGGCTGGGCAGCGCGGTCGCGCTCCGCCAGATCGGCGATTGTCGTCGTATCAAGCACGCCCATGATCGCGGCGCGGACCGCAGACCACATGTCGGTCTGGGCGCAACCGCCGCCCTTGGCGCAGGTTCCGCCGTCGTCGAGGCAGTCGCTGGGCATTATCGGCCCCTCAAGCGCTTCGATCACCTCCGCGATGCGCAAGGCGCGCGGGTCGCGGATGAGGGCGTGGCCGCCCGAGGGCCCGCGCACGCTGCGAATGAAGCCGGCCCGGCGCAGCGTCGTCAGGAGCTGCTCCAGGTAAGACTCGGGCACCTTCTGACGCGCGGCGATCTCGCTGCTCTGAGTAGGGCGGGCCTCGCCGTAGTGGTGAGCCAACTCAATCAGTGCGCGGATGCCGTAGTCGCCCTTTGTCGAGACTTTCATCTGTATTCCTGATATTCTCCGTCAACAATCATAACATACCCCGGTGGGGTATGAAAGGGCAGCCACGAGAGACGATGAGAAACCATCGTTCAGACCAGGAACATGACGAGGGGCACGATCATGATCGTGCCCAAGAAAAGGCCGAAAGAACGCTTGCTCTGAGTGATGTGGTTGGCCAGGGCGATGATCGTTTGCGAGTACGGCTTGTAGAGGAAGAGAAGCACGAATAGCGAGACGCTGGCACCGACCACCATTTCCGTGAAGACGATTGTGAATGCGCGCGGTGTGTTCAGCAGCAGCGCGGCCACCAGCGTGTCCACCCAGGTCGAGATGTTGGCGCCCATCACGTACGGAATGATTGCGTTGCGCCGGATGTAGCCCTTAAGTGAGAGCGGGATCAGCAGAGTGAGCGAGATCGAGACGGAGAGCGTGACGGCCGTGACGGCGAGCCCGATGAGGAACATCGCCAGGGGCTTTTGAAAGCGGTCGCGCCAGTGATCGAAGTTGCTTCCCTGCGTTGACTCCAGGTTGGGAAGCGCCCGATCGAAAACGGCGAACGCGCTCAGCAGAATGGCGATGCCCAGCCCAAAGACGACGATCGTCGGCACGTTGTCGGCGACGCGGTTGACGATCGGATCGTAGATCACGTTGATCAGCGATGTAATCGGCCCGGGCGAACCCATGTGGATCGAATCGAACCAACCCTCGTGCAGGATCAGCACGCCGATTGGCAGCACCGGCAGCCACAACGTGAACGCGGTGAGCAGCGCGACGACTCCGATGTACAGCCCGTCCGCCGATTTCTTGCGCGTGACCCAGAGGATGAAGCCGACGAACAACACAATGAACGAAGCGCCCAACCGCGAGCCGTTGATCATCGCGAACGCCTCGACGTCTGACGTCGTGCCGGAAGAGAAGAGGCTGAGCGAGATCGCCGCCACGGGCGAACCACTCATCACGGTGTAAGCGCCCAGCCAGCCGAAGCCCATCAGGTTGATGACGCCGTGCGCGTGGACCTCCGTGAGGATTGGCTTCAGGCCCTTCGCGCCCGTCTTCAGTAACTGCATCGCGAGGATGAAGATAAAGAGCCCGGCCGCGCTGTAAGCGACCCGCGTGCCGACGTTTCTGATCGTGTGCCAGCGCCGCGGAGGGACGTGAACGCCTAGCGAGAGGCCTTCGGACGCAACCGCTTCAACACCCTCAGATTGCATGATGCGGCGTCACCCGCTCCTGCATCGCCTCGATCAGAACTTCGGCTACCTCCGGCCGGGAGAACTCCGGCGGCGGCGCGATTCCGCCTTTCAGCATGTCGCGCACCTGCGTGCCGGAGAGGCTCACGCGAGACTCGGCGTCGTGCGGGCAGGTCTTGACGCTCGCCAGGCCGTCGCATTTCTTGCAGAAGAAGGAGTGCTCGAACATCAGCGGGACGATGCCCAGCGCTCCGGGCTCGAACTCGTTGAAGATGAGCTGCGCGTCGAACGTGCCGTAGTAGTTTCCGACGCCGGCGTGGTCGCGCCCAACGATGAAGTGCGTGCAGCCGAAGTTCTTGCGGACTAGCGCGTGGAAGATCGCCTCACGCGGACCGGCGTAACGCATCGCCGCCGGGTTGACGGAGAGCAGCACGCGGTCGCCCGGGTAGTAGTTCTCGATCAACACTTCGTAGCAGCGCATCCGCACATCCGCCGGGATGTCGTCCGACTTCGTGTCGCCAACGAGCGGGTGCAGGAGAAGCCCGTCGACGATCTCCATCGCCGCCTTCTGGATGTACTCATGCGCGCGGTGTACGGGGTTGCGCGTCTGGAAGCCAACGATCGTCCGCCAACCTCGCTCCTTGAACTCGGCGCGGGTCTGAGCGGGCGTCAGGCGGTACTGCGGAAAGTCGTCGTGGCCGGGCACTTCGAGTACGCGGACCGGCCCGCCAAGGAGTGTGTCGCCTTCATCATACAGAGCCGCGACGCCAGGGTGCTTCTCGTCGGTCGTACGGTAGACTTTCTCGGCCTCGACTTGCTTGTCGTAAGCAAACTTCTCGCGCACCTGCATCGTCGCCAGGATTCGCCCGCTCTCGTCCGCCAGCGCGATGTCATCGCCCTCGCTGATGGAACGCGCGGCGTCGTCGTCCACAGCGAGGGTGATCGGCATCGACCACGGGAGGCCGGAGGCGAGGTGCATGTCACTCACGACGGAGCGGTAGTCCGCCTGCGCCATGAAGCCCTCGAGCGGGCTGTATCCGCCGACGGCCAGCAGCTCCAGGTCTGAGAGAGAGCGGGAGTTTAGCGTGACGACGGGCCGCGTCGCCGCCTGTTCGCGCAACGTCTTCGCCTCGTCGCCAGAGACGACAAGATCGATCAGCCGCCCGCCGTGGGCAGGATTGGTTTCACCAGTGGTCATGTTAGTTCCGTTCCAGAGATGGTGGAGACGCCCACGTGGGGCGCCTCCAGCGTTCGTTCAAAAGTGGCCTAGCCAACTGAAGCGTCGACTGTATCCTCCGTCTTCGCTGGCGGGCTAGATCCTTCGGCTGCGGCCTCAGGATGACCTACGGTCACTCGTGGAGGCCGCACTCCTTGAACTCGGGATTCTCCCACCACCAGCGGCCGGCGCGGATGTCTTCGCCCGGCTTGATCGCGCGTGTGCAGGGTGCGCAACCGATGCTGGGGAAGCCCTTGTCGTGCAGCTTGTTGTAGGGGATCTTGTTCGTCTTGATGTAGGCCCAAACGTCGTCGTTGGACCACTCGATGATCGGGTTCATCTTGACCATCGCGTTGCCCTCGTCCCACTCGATCGCGGGAGTGTCGGTGCGGGTGACGGACTGGTCGCGGCGGAGGCCGGTCATCCAGGACTGCGCGTCGGCGAGAGCGCGCTTCAGCGGCTGCACCTTGCGAATCGCGCAGCACTCCTTGCGCAGCTCGACGCTGTCGCGGAAAGAGAAGAAGCCCTTCTCGCGTGTGAGCGCTTCGACCTTGCTCGCCTCAGGGAACATGACTTCGATGTGGATGTCAGGGTACTTGAAGCGCGTCGCTTCCATCACCTCGTACGTCTCGTCGTTCAGACGGCCGGTGTCCAGCGTAAACACGCGGATCTGTGGCGAAATGCGCGCGATGATGTCCATCATCACGACGTCTTCCGCGCCGAAGCTGTTGGCGAACTTGATGTCGCGCCCGAACGCCTCGCCCGCCCAGCGAACGATCTCTTCAGCGGACTTGCCCCCGAGCTTTGCGTTCAGCTCGTCGACGTCTTTCGCCGTGTACTTAACTGCCTCTTGCATGCCTGTCTCCTCCCGATTTTGTTTTACTTAGTTCAGCGGTGGAGTGGAGGGGCTCTCGCACCTCACACCTAACACCTGACACCTACACCGAGCACTCGCCCTCGCCGCGGATGACTTCGAAGAGCTCCTCTTTGCCCCAGTCCATGTACATGTGGATGTCCTGGTGCACGGGGCCGACTTCCTTGAACTCGTCCAGCAGCGGGTCGAAGCTCTTGGCGCCGACGCGGTCCACGAAGGCGACGAACTCTTCGCCTTCGCTGCGGTTGGCGACGTAGTGGTCGATGATCTTCTTGATTGCGGCGGGCGTGCGCTTGGACGGCACGCGGGCGACGCGGACGCCGAACTTGCCGCCGCCCTCGGTGTTGTAGTTGCCACCGCCGAGCGAGATGTCGAAGCAAGGAATTGTCGCGCCGTTAGCCGAGAAGGACGAGCCCTGCAGGCCGATCGCCGCGAGGTGGTGCTGCGCGCAGCCGTTTGGGCAGCCACTGGCCTTGACGTGGATCTTCTGGACGAGTGCGTCGTCGTCGTAGCCCCAGCCCTCGGCGGCTTCGCGGACCGCGTAGCCGACGCCCTGAGATGAGGTGATCCCCATCTTGCAGGAGTCTGTCCCCGGGCAGGCGACGGTGTCGGCGAGGAGGCCAGCGTCCGGGGCGCCGAGGCCGAGCGTCGTGAGCTCGGCGTGGAGCAGCGGCAGCGACGCCTCGTGTACCCAGCGGAGCACCAGGTTCTGGTTCTGCTGGGTGCGGGCGTTGCCACCGGAGAAGCGCCGCATCAGCTGGCCGAGGCCGCGGAACTGCTCAGGCGTCAGGTTGCCCATCGGAATCGTGATCGTGACTGCGGTGTAGCCGGGCTGGCGCTGCGGGATGACGTTCGTCTTTACCCAGCGGTCGAAGTCGGCGTCGGGCTGGCGACCGTTCGGCACTTCGCCGGGGGTCGGGCCTTCCGGCGCGACCTGCATCAGCGCTTCCATGTCCAGCGGCTCGAACGCCCACGGCTCGGCGAGCTCTTCCTCCACCTGCTGGCGGAAGGCGTCGATGCCGATCTTGTGGACGAGGAACTTGACTCGGGCCTTGTTCATGTTCTTGCGGAGGAGCATCGGCAGGCCGCCCTCTTTGTCGAACACCTTGAGCGCGGCCTCGGCGACGCGGATGTAGCGTCCGTCGTCAGCCGTCACGAACTCGTAGAGAGTGGACGCCTGGCGCGGCATCGTCGAAGTGCCGCCGCCGACGACCATCTTGAAGCCGCGCACCTTGACGCCGTTCTCTTCCTTGACGACGGCGACGAAGCCCATGTCGTGGAAGAGGCTGCCGGCGCAGTCCGTGGGCCCGCAGGAGAAGGACGTCTTCCACTTGCGCGGGAGGTTCTGGCAGATCGGGTTGCGGAGCATGTTGCGGCCGTAAGCGGCCAGGTACGGCGTGATGTCGAAGAGTTCGTGGTTGGAGACGCCGGCGTACGGGCAGGCCGTGATGTTTCGCACCGTGTGCCCGCAGGCCTCTCGCGTCGTCAGGCCGACTTCGGCCAGCATGCGCATGACGTCGCCGGCTGCGACGAGGTCAACGAAGTGGAACTGGATGTTCTCTCGTGTCGTGATGTGGCCGCGCCGCATGCCGGAGTATCGCTCAGCGATCTCAGCCATGACGTCCATCTGCTCGGAGTTGATGCCGCCGTACGGGAGCTTGATGCGCATCATCTGCTGGTCCATCTGGCGCTGGCCGTACGTGCCCATGCGCAGACGGAACGGCGTGAACTCAGCCTCCAGACCCTCACGGTCTGCCCGGTAGCGGTCTGCCTCGAGCTCGTAGTTCTCGATCTCTTCGTCGAGCGTAACGAAGACGCAGCCGGGCTTGAGGTCGTGGGGGACCTTGGGATGCGCGACCGGGGCGAATTTTTCTTGTGTAGTCATTAGGAAACTCCAGATGTCGACTTTGTCGGTCTGGTTACTCGGGATTGTATGTGGAAAACCCCTGAGGAGTCAAGCGTACTACCGTTTGTCGGCAACGTAAAACAAGTGTGGTGTTTCAAGACACGTGAGACAAGAGAGGTCAGGGGAGCGGTTCCCGCTCCAGGTGCCAGCGGTAGTCGAAGGACGGGTCGTCGCCGATGGCGAGCTGCCAGAAGAGGGTAGTGACGTCGCCGTGATGGCCCCGCTCGTGGAGAGCGACATGGGCGAGCAGCTCAGCGTAGCTGTAGGGCATCTTTTCGCCACGAATGTTGAACGTGCGGATCTCCGCGAGCTGATCGTCGCTGAGGCCGGCCAGGAGGGAGTCTATCCGGCCACGGAGCGCGGCGCGAGCGGCGTCGATTTCAGAGAAAGATTGGACGGATTCCCAGGCGTTCGTGGGGAGAGTATCAGTCATGAACCCGAGCCAACTCTCGTAGGCGAAGATGAGGTGCGCGAAGCAGTTGCGGAGGTTTGGCCAGCCTGAGCCGGGGGCGGGTTTGGTGAGTGTGGCGTCGCCACTTTCGGAGATGATCTCAACGACCTGTGGCCAGACGTAGTCGATGTGGGCGTAGAGCTCCTGGATGGCTTCGCGGTTCATGCGACGAGTATAGGCGGACGAGTGTGACGGCGTCGTGTCAGGGAGCGGATCAGTCGGCACGATCCCCTATGATGTCGTCGAACTTGTCCTGGAGGAAGTCGCCGATGTCTTCGAGCGCCTCCAGCGGCACCTCGACGGCGTCTTCGGCCGTCTCTTTGAGTGTGGACGCGAGATTGAGCAGCGGGAGAAGGTTGGCCGCCACGTCCGGAAAGCGTTCGATGATGGATTCGGGCGCTTCGCCGGCGTCAAGCAGCGACAGTGCTTCTTCCAGCACAAAAGCCAGACCCGGGTCTTGCATTGGGCGTCTCCCTGCGGTCCGCCGCGGCGGAGAGGTGTAATGGCTCTGGTTGGCCCCAATTATCCGCGCGTGGCGGGTCGCGTCAAGAGCGCTCGGAGTCAGTCTCCCGCCATCGCCTTCGTCGCCGTCTCGGATGCCGCGGCCACTTTGCGCCGACTCGGGTCGTATGTTCCCGCCTCAGGAGCGCGCATCGAGATGCTCATGCGGTTCCAGGCGTTGATCGTGGCGATCGCCAGCGTCAGGTCCACCGTCTCTTGCTCGCTGAACTGCGCCCGCACCTGCTCGTAAATGTCGTCCGGAGCGTGCGTCTGCGAGATCAGCGTTAGCGCTTCCGTCCAGGCGATGGCCGCGCGTTCGCGGTCGGTGTAGAAGGGCGCCTCGCGCCAGGCGTCGAGCGAGTACAGGCGCTGCTCGCTTTCGCCGGCAACGCGGGCGTCCTTCCAGTGCATGTCGATGCAGTACGCGCAGCCGTTGATCTGCGAGGCGCGCAGCTTCACCAATTCCAGCAGCGGATGTTCGATGCTGCTGTTGACGACGTATCGTTCGAGTGCGGCCAGCGCGCGGTACGCCTCCGGCGCAACCTTCCAGTAATCGAGCCGCTTTTCCACGGCTAGCCGCCCGCGACGGCCGGCACGATGCTCACCTCGTCGTTGCCGGTGAGCTTCGTGCCGAGGCCTTCCTGGAAACGCACGTCTTCACCGTTCACGTAGACGTTGACGAAGCGGCGCAACTCGCCCGTCTCGTCACAGAGGCGCTCCTTCAGGCCGGGGAACTCGCGCTCCAGCGTCTCGATCATCTCGCCCAGCGTATCGCCGCTCCCCTGGATGATGTCCTGCTCCTTCGTGAGCTTCCGGAGCGGCGTGGGGATGCGTACTTTGATTGCCATACGTCCTAGCCTTCTACTACGTCTTCGTACACGGGATCGACGCGCACGCCTTGCTCGCGGACCCAGTCCAGGCTGCGCTCGATCTCGTCTCGTTCGCCTTCGAGCTCGAGCACTACCCAGCCGCGCGCGTCGGTGACGTCCGCGCGACGGATGTTCGTAATGACGTTGAACTCCTTGGCCATTTTCCAGATGATCGGCTCTTTGATGAGCTGTTCGACAAAGGTGAACTTCACGCGTTGAGAATCCACGTTACACCGCCTTCGCCAGAGGTAGGCTGCCCTCGCGGGCTTCCAGCTCCTGCTCGAACGACTCGATCGTCGCCTGTATTTGCAGCGGAGGCTGCAGAAAGGGCGCAACCGCCTCTTGCGTCTTCAGCCCGGCGCCTGTGATGAATGCCACGACGACCTCATCTTCGCCAACATGGCCTTCGCGCACGAGCTGCCGCAGCCCGGAGACGACAACACCACCCGCGGTCTCGGCGAAGATGCCCTCGGTCTCAGCGAGGAGCTTGATGCCGGCGATGACCTCATCGTCGGTGACGGCGGCGGCGGCTCCGTTCGTGTCCTTCATCGTCTTCAGTGCGTAGTATCCGTCGGCCGGGTTGCCGATGGCCAGTGACTTCGCGATCGTGTTCGGCTTCTGGGGGCGGATGTTCATGCTGCCGCGCCCCCACGCCTCGGCGATCGGTGAGCAGCCAAGCGCCTGGGCACCGCTCATCCGCATGCCGGTCCAGTCGATCAGGCCGAGCCAGGCCAGCTCCTTTATTCCCTTGTAGATCTTGGTGTAGAGCGACCCGCTCGCCATGGGCACGATGCAGTGGTCCGGCGCGCGCCAGCCGAGTTGTTCGCACACTTCGTAGCCCAGCGTCTTGCTGCCCTCGGCGTAATAGGGACGCACGTTGATGTTGACGAACGCCCACGGATACTTGTCGCCGAGCTCGCTGCAGAGGCGGTTGACGTCATCGTAGCTCCCGTCTACAGCGACCAGCGTGGGGCCGTAGACGGCCGAGCCAATGATCTTGCCCTGCTCCAGGTCGGCCGGGATGAAGACGCAGGCGTGCATGCCGGCGCGGGCCGCGTGGGCGGCGACGCTGTTTGCCAGGTTGCCCGTGGAGGCGCAGGCGAGCGTATCGAATTCGAACGAGCGGGCGACGCTGCTGGCGACAGAGACGACGCGGTCCTTGAACGACCACGTCGGGTTCTGGCAGTCGTTCTTGATGTACAGCCGGCTCAGTCCAAGCACGCGGCCCAGGTTCTTCGCACGGAGCAGCGGCGTATACCCGGTGCCGATGTCGACGGCGGTTTCGGCATCGCAGGGGAGCAGGTCGGCGTAGCGCCACATCGTCGGCGGGCCGGCCTCGATGCGCGCGCGCGTGAGGTGGCCCCTGAGCGCTTCGTAGTCGTAGAAGACCTCAAGCGGGCCGAAACAGAACTCGCAGACGTTGGACGGCTCGAGGCTGTACAGCCGGCCGCACTCGCGGCATCTAAGGTTGGTGGCGAACGATCCTTCTTCAGGATTCAGAACAGGCACGATGGCTTACCTCCGGTGAAAATCGGAATGTGTGCTAGCGGGGCCTCCCGCCCTCGCGAGCGGAGGCCTGTACCATCGCCATCGTTGCCATTCGGTGTGCCATGAAAAGAAAAACCCCTTCCGTAGCCAGAAGAGGGTGCTATGCCTCCTTATCGTTCCCCCGCCGGATGCGGGGGACGGCATTGGCACCGTATTCGCGCTTTAACTCTAAAGGGGGAACCGGTTGCCGGGCTTCACAGGGCCGTCGCCCTCCGCCTCTCTGGATAAGGTCTATTCAGTTGAGCGGGATGCTAACACGCAAAAGAGCGGGCGGTCAAGGGAGGAACGCACCGTGGTAGCGTAACGGGCTCTGTGTAAAAGCGAGGGGGCGTACCCTTTCCAGCAAGCAACGAACAAGCTGAGAAAGGAGAACGCCCGATGCAGAGCGTAAAGGCTCTGGACGAACTAAC
>JBGPBZ010000077.1:0-11166 GCA_041481535.1 Dehalococcoidia bacterium
AGCGCGGCTCATCGCAGGAGCCGATCCTCGCGGGCGACCTCGTCCGCCTCGCCGCGCCCGTCACCAAGTGGGCCGCCGAGGCCGCGGACGCCGCCGAGGTGCCGGTCCTGCTGCGTCGCGCCTTCAAGGACGCCGCCCAGCCGACGCGAGGCTCCGTCTTCGTCTCGATACCCGCGAACGTGATGGACGAAGAGGCCGACGTCGAGATCTGGCCCTCCAATCGCATCGAGGGCCGCACCCGGCCCGCACCCGAGACCACGGACCGCCTCGCGAAGATGTTCGCGGAGGCGAAGTCGCCGATCATCATCGCCGGGGACGGCGTGTCGATCAGCGGCGGCCAGGCGGAGCTCGTCCAGCTCGCCGAGACGGTGGGAGCGCGAGTCCTCACCAGCTTCGCCGCGGAGCTGCCGTTCCCTTCGAAGCACCCGCTGTACGCCGGCCTTCTCGCCGTCGTCTCCGCGTCGATGTTGCGCGGCCAACTCGCGATGGCAGACCTCGTCGTCATCATCGGCGCGCCTGTTCTGACGCTGCTCTTCCCTCTCGACGAACCGCCGTTCCCCCCGAACGCGAAGGTCGTGCACATCGACGACGATTTGCGTGAACTGGGGAAGAACTGGACGCTCGACCTCGGCGTACTCGCCGATCCGCGTCTGGCGATGGCGGACGTCCTCGAAGTGCTGCGCCGCGTTCAGTCGGACGAGCAACGCACGGCGGCGAAGGAACGCGTCGCGAAGATCACGACCGGCGGCGACGCGATGATGCAGGCGCTCGACGCTTCCGCCCGCGCGAAGTGGGACGCCTCGCCGATGAACGCCGGCCGCATGATGTCCGAGATCGCGGACGCGATGGCGCCGGACACCGTTCTCTTCGACGAAGCGATCACTTCGGGCGGCTACCTCACCCGCTACGTCCGCTTCGACGACACCGGCCGGCACTATCGCACGACCGGCGGCGGCCTCGGCCCCGGGATGCCCGCACCGATCGGCATCAAGCTCGCGCGTCCGGACAAGCCGGTCCTCTCGATCGTCGGTGACGGCGCGGCGCTCTACACGATCCAGGCGTTGTGGACGGCGGCGCACCACAAGATCCCCGTGACGTGGGTGATCGCCAACAACCGCAGCTACCGCATCCTCAAGCTCAACATGCTCGACTACCTGGGCGAGGGCGCGGCGGGACGCAAGTTCGTCGCGATGGACATGACCGACCCCGAGCTCGACTTCTCGAAGATCGCGGCCTCGTTCGGCGTGAAGGGCGTGCGTATCGAGCACCCGGACGAGATCGGCGACGCTCTCCGCGAGGCGCAGTCGTCGGGGGAGCCGCGGCTGCTGGACGTCGTTATCGATGGAGACGTGAAGTCACGCTGGCTGTAGGACTCAAACACAGGGTGTATCTCCCGGCGGCGTTGTTTACGGCTACGGGACTGCTGCTCGGGCTGATCGCCTTGCTGTTGTTCAGGCACCGGCGCGTCACGACGTGGCAGTTGGCCTTGGCTATGGTCTTGAGTCTGACATGCGCCTCCTTCGTGTCGTCGTTTGCTACGGGCTGGCCTGACTGGCATGCATTTAGGGTGATGGAGGCCCTGTCGTTGGTCCTGAGTACGGTAGCCATTGGCTGGAGGTTGCTGGCCAGACGGGCGATGAAGGCCCGCCGGTCCTAGCGTCTGTCCGTAGTCGCCGGAACAATCTACCCAAAACGCCCGTTCTACCGTAGGATTAGATGCCGAAGGGGGCGCTATGGAGGACGCGAAGGAGGAATATCGGCGCGCCTACGACTCGTGGAGCGCGCAGCTGGCGGACCTGCACAGGGTCCTTCTGGACGGCGATCGCCTGGAGCCTCCCAAGCTGAAAGGCCTCCTGAACCGCGAAGCCCGCCACTTCGAAGCCTACGAGGCAGCACGCAAGCGTCTCCTTGGCATCTCTGAGTAAACCTATGGCTACCAACCGTATCTGCCGCCTTAATCCGCGCGTTTGTCAATCGAAAACATGCGCGCGGTTGCCTGGTCTCAAACCTTGACGAGCCTCCCGAAAGAGAGGAAACCGGACGTCGTCGCCCAGCCAGCGGCAGCGGACGACGACGCCTCCCAAGCCCAGGAAGAGCTGAGCACGGAGTGGGATCTCGTCCGGCGCGCACAATCGTTCGATAACGAGGCGATCCACAAGCTTTACGAGAAGTACTTCCCGAAGATCTACAACTACGCCTTCATGCAGATGGGCGACGTCCAGGCAGCGGAAGACCTGGCCTCCGACGTCATGCTCAAGATGATCGAGTCGATAAACAAGTACACGTTCCGCGGTTTGCCGTTCGGCGCGTGGGTGTTCCGCATCGCGCGCAACCGCCTGATAGACCTTCACCGCCGCCGCAAGCGCCGCGGTGAAGTCGACCTGAGCGAAACGCTCTCGACAGCGCTCGCGAACCCGCAGGCGCTGGCTGAACGCGCGCTCGAACGCGGGCAGCTTCAGATCGCGCTCAAGCACCTGACGGAAGAGCAGCGACAGGTCATCGTCCTCAAGTTCATCGAAGGGTTCGACAACCGCTCGATCGGCCGCATCATGGGCCGCAGCGAAGGCGCGATCAAGTCGCTGCAACACCGCGCGCTCGGTGCGCTCCGGCGCATCATCCACCCGGAGGACCGCTACTAGTGGCCTTCCGGCGCTACGAGTCTGTCCTCGCCGAATGCATCGATGCGATGCATCTGGGCGCAACCGTCGAAGACTGCCTCGAACGCTACCCGCGCCAGGCCGAGCGCCTGCGCCCCGCTCTGCTCCTAGCTGAGCGTGTGGGCCAGACGCCCCCCGCGCAGGTGCGCCCCAACGCGCAGGCAGAGGGCTGGAAGAAGATCGAGAAGCGCCTGGCGGAACTGCAGACGACCAAGCAGTCCGTCACGTTCGGTCCGTCCGCGATCCGCGGCGGCGGCTACGCCGGCTGGCTCAAGCCCGTCGCGATCAGTGCAGTTGCCGTGCTCACGCTGTCGGCCGCCGGCGGTGGCACAGTGCTTGCGGCTCAGAGCGCGATGCCCAACAGCCCGCTGTATCGCGTCAAGCTCGCCGGCGAGGACGTGCGCGTCTGGTTCATCACGGACGACACGCACAAAGCCAACGTCCTGCTCGACCAGTCGCGCCAGCGCATGGAAGAGATCAACGATACGGTGAAGGACGGCGACTCGGTCCCCGAGAACGCGCTCTCCGCGATGGAGACCCGCAACAGCCGCGCCTACGAGATTCTGCAGGACCAGCCGGAAAACACAACGCTTCGCGCGCGCGTCATTTCGCAGGCGCAGGAGCAAGAGAACCGGCTGCTCGCGCTCTGGCAAGAGGTGCCGATTGACGCTCACAACACCTACGCAGAAGCTGTCGCGGAGCTCCACAACACGCAGCTCGGTGGCGGTACCGGCGCCGCGGTTGCCGCCCTGCAGCCGGAAGAGCTTACCGGGGGCATCCTAACGATCTCCGGCCAGGCAGAGAACACCGGTGGCGACCAGTGGCAGGTCGGTGGCGTCGACGTACGGATCGATGACCAGACGCTGAACCGGACGCTGTTGCAAACCGGCGCCTCGGCCACCGTCCTCGTCGCGCGCAGCTCAAACGGCCGCTACCACGCGCTCAATCTCAGCAGCATCGAGGCCGGATCACCTTCGCAGGCGGTCGTCTCCGGTGCTGTAGAAGAAGTCACCGACGACGGAGTGCGGATCGCCGGACAATGGATCCCGTTCGACTCAAACACCCTGCAGACGTCTCCGATCAGTCTTGGCCAGAAGGTATCAGTCGTGGTGAAGAACACCTCGAATGGCGTCGTGGCCGGCCAGGTTAGCCAGGCGTCCGCTAGCAGCAACGGGCCTGAAACGCTGTGGTTCGAGGGCACAATCCAGGGCGACATCAGCCGGGCAACGAGTCGCTGGACGGTCAGCGGACTTCAGTTCGATATCACACCCAGCACCGGCTTTGACGCTCGCGCGGGCAGCGCCGCGAATGGCGCGCGCGTTCAAATCGAGGCTGTCGCTAGCGGCGAAGAGCTCCAAGCGCAGCGGGTCACGGTGCTCAGCAGCAAGGCTGCAAGCGACACGTCGACCATCATCGGCACCTTCGACGGCTACATCTCGAAGCAGGAAGGCACCTGGAGCATTAGCGGCCTCTCCGTCACGGCGTCTCCGGACATCCCCGATGCAGATGACCCACCGGAGGGCGCACTTATCATTGCTGACGCCCACCGCCAGGACGATGCCCTCGTCGTGACGGGCTTTACCGTCGTCGAGAAGCCCGACGGCCCTTCGCTCGTCCAGGTTGAGGGCACTATCCTGGAGACGCACGGCAGCCGCTGGACGCTGGAGATCGGGCAGGTCCACGTGCCATCGACCACAAAGGTCATCGGGAAAGTGGAGTCGGGCAAGCGCGCGATCGTCTGGGGCTCCCGCGGCGACGACGGCATCATCGAAGGCAGCGTCGCGCTAATACTCGATGATTCCCCGATCGTGCAGGTGGCGTCGGGGCCCACGCCGACACAGGTGCCTGACGTCAGCGGCGCAGCGCCGTAGAGCGTTTGCCGCCCGTTTCCCCGCTCCCGTACAATCGATTCGCTGCCCCCATCGTCTAGCGGCCTAGGACGCCACCCTTTCAAGGTGGAGATCGCGGGTTCGAATCCCGCTGGGGGCACCACTTCCGACGATGACGTATACCGATATCCTCTACGAGAAGCACCATCGCGTCCGCGGGGCCGCCTGGCTGACAATCAACCGGCCCGACCTGATGAACTCGTTCACCGGTCACACGCTTAGCGAGATGCGCGAGGCCGTACGAGACGCCGCGGCTGACGATAGCGTTGGCGTGCTCGTAATCACCGGCGCCGGCGATCGCGCGTTCTGCGCCGGCGGGGACGTCCGCTGGCTGCAGGAGGTGCAGCGCGAGGGCGAGCAGGTGCCGATGGACCCGCACGCCGGCATCGAGGACTTCCTGAAGCCGGTGATCGCCCGCGTGAACGGATACGCCATCGGCGGAGGGAACCACCTGGCCTATTTCTGCGACTTTACGATCGCCTCAGACCGCGCGACGTTCGCGCAGGTTGGGCCTCGCGTCGGCAGCCCGGCCGCCGGGCACTGGGTGTCGTACCTGACACACGTGGTCGGCGCCAAGAAGGCGAAGGAGATCTGGATGCTCACGCGGCGCTACACCGCGCAGGACGCACTGGAGATGGGCCTCGTCAACGCCGTCGTCCCCCACGAGGAGCTCGACGCGGAGGTCGACCGCTGGTGCGCGGAGCTGATGCAAAAGAGCCCGTCGTGCCTGCGGATACTCAAGGCCTCGTTCCGCGAGGTGTTCCAGCCGCTCCGGCAGCCGCGCCGCGACTGGGTAGCCGAGTTCGCGCCCGACTTCTACAAGACGGGCGAGGCGGACGAGGGCAAGCAGGCGTTCCTCGACCGTCGCGAGTCCGACTTCTCGCGCTTCCCGAGGTAGCTGATCCGACATACTTCGATTGCCGGTATCGGCACTTGTAATTTGTTCTTAAAGTTAACGCCTGCTAGACTGCCGCTTCGGAGGTTTACACACGTATGGAACTAGTTCCGCTGATACCGATTGCCGGCGTCGCGGCCGTCCTCTACGCCATCTACCTGGTGTGGGATGTGCTCCGGCGCGACACTGGTACCCCGGAGATGCAAGACGTCTCCTCGATGATCTTCGAGGGAGCGATGGCGTTCCTGAAGCGCCAATACACCACGATCGCAGTACTGGCGGTCGTGACGGCCGTGATCATCGGCCTCGTCGTCGGTGCGGTTTCAGACGGCGTCAGGGAGATCCTCTCTGATGGCACCACCATCACTTACGGCAAGACGGAAGTCGGCCAGTGGACAGAGGGTCTACTCACGTCGATCGCTTTCCTTCTCGGGGCGGCCTGTTCGGGCCTGGCCGGATACATCGGGATGTACATCTCGGTGCGGTCGAACTCTCGGACGGCGTCCGCGGCAACACGCAGCCTTAAGGAAGCGATCACGGTCGCCCTCCGTGGCGGCGCAGTATCAGGCTTCCTGGTCGTGGCGCTGAGCCTGCTCGGCGTTTCAACGATCTTCTTCATGTACAGCAAGGTCCTGGGCAATTCCGAGGCGATTGCGCCGTTCCTGATCGTGGGCTTCGGCTTCGGAGCGAGCTTCGTGGCGCTGTTTGCGCAGCTCGGCGGCGGTATCTACACGAAGGCCGCGGACGTGGGCGCCGACCTCGTCGGCAAGGTGGAAGCGGGCATCCCCGAGGACGACCCCCGCAACGCCGCCGTCGTCGCGGACCTCGTCGGGGACAACGTAGGCGACTGCGCCGGCCGTGGCGCCGACCTCTTCGAGTCGATGTCGGCTGAAAACATCGGGGCGATGATCCTCGGTGTCGCGATCTATTCGGTCACGAAAGACCTGGAGTGGATCGTTTTCCCGCTGATCCTTCGCTCGTTCGGCATCCTCGCCACGATCGTCGGCCTTCACTCCGTTCCGATGTTCGCCAAGGACGACCCGGACCAGGACCCGATGACGCCGCTCAACAAGGGCTACTTCCTGGTGTCGGCGCTCTCGGTCGTCGGTCTCTTCATTGCGACGAAGGTGATGCTCGGCCCCGAGTGGTACTGGTTCTTCTTCTGCGGCCTCGTCGGAATCGCCACCGGTATCGCCTTCGTCTACATCACGCAGTACTACACCGCCGGCGGCTGGCGCCCGGTCCGCGAGATCGCCGAAGCCTCCAAGACGGGCCCGGCGACCAACATCATCATCGGCACCGCAGTCGGCCTCGAGACCACCGCCGCCACAGCCATCGCCATCAGCATCGCGCTGGTCGCTTCGTTCGCCCTCGGTTCACAGGCGGACATTCCCGGCGTCGGCGGGTTCACCACCGGCGTCTTCGGGACGGCCGTGGCGACGATGGGCATGCTGATGTCCGCTGCATACGTCCTCTCGATGGACACGTTCGGGCCGATCACGGACAACGCCGGCGGCATTACGGAGATGTCCGGCGCACCGGCGAGTGCCCGTCACATCACGGACTCCCTCGACTCCGTTGGGAACACCACCAAGGCGCTCACGAAGGGCTACGCAGTGGCGTCGGCCGGACTGGCAGCGTTCCTGCTCTTCAGCGCCTACCTGGACAAGGTGAAAGAACGCATCAGCTACCCGCTCAACCAGGAGCTGCCGATCGACCTTTCCAACGTGGACGTGTTCGCAGGCGGTCTAATCGGCGGCATGCTCGTGTTCGTCTTCGCTTCGCTGGCGATCCGGGCCGTCGGCTCGGCGGCGGGCGAGATCATCGAAGAAGTGCGGCGCCAGTTCCGTGAGGACCCGGGGATCATGGCGGGGACGTCTCGCCCGGACTACGGCCGCGCAGTGGACATTACCGCGAAGGCGGCTCTGAAGGCGATGATCCTTCCCGGTCTTCTCGCGGTCGGCCTGCCGATCGCGGTCGGTGTGATCTTCCGGTACGTCCGCGGCGAGGACTACGCGGGTGGTGGGGTCGTGTTCGAGAGCGCTTCCGGCTGGCTCGCCGTCGCAGGCATGGTGATGATCGGAACGATCGTCGGCATTCTGATGGCCACGTTCTTCAACAACGTGGGTGGGGCCTGGGACAACGCCAAGAAGTACATCGAGGCGGGAAACTTGAAGGACGCCGAGGGTAACACTCTGGGCAAGGGTACGGAGCCGCACAAGGCCGCTGTCGTTGGTGACACCGTCGGCGACCCGTTCAAGGACACCGCCGGCCCATCGCTGCACGTGCTGATCAAGCTGCTGGCTACGATTACGCTCGTGATGGCGCCACTGTTCATCCCGTAGCACCCAGCTTTCAGCACTCAGCATGAAGGCCGTCCGCATAGAGCGGCCTCTTCGCTTATATAATGCTCGCTGATGAGATGGTTCTCGGTCCTGGCGGCGACGATCGGCCTCGCGCTGGTCGCGTGCGGAAGCGACGACGACGAGACGCTGCCAGTCTCAGACACTCCCTCCGCGACTTCCAGCGCGCCAACAGTGACGCCACACCCCAGCGGCGATACGTTGTGCGTCCCAGATCCCTCGCATGACATCATCTTCACCGAGGCGCAGAAGCAGTCGATTATCAGCGCCGCCGAGGCTGACCAGAGGCTGCGCTCGTTGCTGGGCGACGTTGAACGCACCCCACTTGTGGCTGTAAGCGCGTGGCCGTTTGCCGACGGCGTGACGTTTGTAAGCGTGAGCTTCGCCCTTGCAGAGCCGGTGCCCGTAGACGCTGACCTGCCACGCCTCGACATGGGCGGCCGGGGAGGTGAGTGCACCCCGAGCGCGTTACCACCGCCCGGCTACACCGTTCGGCAGGAGCATTTTCAGCTGGACGCGGGGATTATCAGCGCGACGATCATCTACGAGACGGGCGAACTGGTGGACATCTTCCCGACACCACAGATCAACCTGAGCCCACCCTAGGTCTTCTCGAACCGCTCCACCGGCAGCACGAAGACGATCGCGCCGCCCACGCGCACCTGGACGGGCTCTGCCGGGTGGATGCTCTCCGGAAAGGGGAGCGCCTGGGCGGGTATGTACTCGGTGCGGGCTTTGCACTCGTGTCGGATGATGGCGATAACGTTGTCCAGGTCGCTGGCTTCGACGCCGGAGAAGATGGTGGCGTTGCCGCGGCGCAGGAAGCCGCCCGTGCTGCTGACCTTCGTCGCCGGATAGCCGCGCTCGACGAGTTTCTTGATAAGCGCGTCCGCCTCGTCGTTCGAGGTGATGACGACGATGAGTTTCTGGTCGCCGTTAGCCAAAGTGCAGCGTCAGCCTAGGCCGTTTGAAGCGCTTCCGGCGCCTCTTCTGGGATCGGCTGTACGCGCTTGCGGATGGCTTCGCGTGTCTCACGGCCGGACTTCGGGGCGATGATGAGGCCGAGAGCAGCGCCTGCTGCGATGCCGAGGATGATTCCGAGAATAAATCGCATGGCCTACCTCCTGTATCAACTGGTAAACCTGGGGCAGCCCGATACTAGCACGTGCGAAGGGCCGTGGGTCAAGCCAAATTCGCTGGACTCAGAACGTCCAGCGAGTGGCGGATGTGGAAAAGTCGTCGGCGCCCTCTTTGAACGCGAACACTTTCGCTGGCTGGACAACCCAGACGCTGCCGTCGTTTGGGTCCATCTCCCAGTCGTACTTCTCCCGGTACACCCGCACGAAGCGTAGGAACGCAGCCTTGGCGGTCGCCTTCCTGGCGTGGCCTTCGAGGATCACGGCCTCGGTCGCGTTCTCCGTTGTGATAACGCAGTAGGGGCTTGAGTGTAGGTTGCGTGCCTTCTGCGAGTCTTCGCCCGTACTGAAGTAGAACTTGCCTCCGAAGAAGACGCCCCACACAGGCATCGCGTGCGGCAGACCGCTCGGCCGCGTCGTCGACACGTAGTAGTTGTGCGAGTTGGCGAGGCGGTCTTCAGCCCATTTCCACGGAAGGATGCCCTTGCGCTTCTCCGAGATGCCATACCCGGACATCTGCGGTCGATCCGATTTCGGTTCAGTTGGCATCGTCTACCTCCAGGCCCATGATCCGCATCGCCGTGAGGGTGTCACCTGAGCTTTCGCGCAAATTCCCGGATATCGCGCACAAGCACATCCGGCACTTCCATCGCCGCGAAGTGGCCGCCGCGGTCGAACTCTGACCAGTGGACGATGTTGTTGGTGCGCTCGGCGATGCGGCGGATGGACGGCGCGATTTCTCGCGGGAAGACGGCGACGCCGGTCGGCGTGGTGCTCGCCTGCACGGAATCTGTGAAGCCGACGCGGGCTTTGGTCGTCTCGTAGTAAATGCGAGCGGAGGAGCCAGCCGTGTTAGTAAACCAGTAGATCGAGACGTTGGTGAGCAACTGGTCGCGGTCGACGGCGTCTTCGGGGCGGTCCTTCGAGTCCGTCCACTCCTTGAACTTCTCAGCGATCCAGGCGAGCTGCCCGGCAGGCGAATCGGCCAGCCCATAGGCCAGCGTCTGCGGCTTGGTCGACTGCAGCATGAAGTAGCCCATCCCCTCCGTCCGGAACTGCTGGCCGCGCATCAGGCGCTTCTGTTCGTCGGGCGTGAGGTTCGAGAAGTCCTCTGCGGCCGGGATCGTGACGAGCATGGTCAGGTGCACGCCAGCGACGTGATCGGGGTCGCGGAGGCCCAGATCGCGGGAGATGCCGGCGCCCCAGTCGCCGCCGTGCGCGAAGTAGCGTTCATAGCCCAGGCGCGCCATCAGTTGGGCGAAGGCGTCGGCGACGCGGCGCATGTGCCAGCCGGTCTGCTTCGTCGGACCGGAGAAGGCGAACCCCGGAATCGACGGCGCGACGACGTGGAATGCGTCCTTCTTGTCGCCGCCGTGCGCAGCGGGGTTCGTGAGGGGGTCGATGATCCGCATGAACTCGGCGATGCTGCCCGGCCAGCCGTGAGTCACCAGCAGCGGCATCGCATCCGGCTCGGGCGAGCGGACGTGCAGGAAGTGGACGTTCTCGCCGTCGATGGTCGTCGTGAACTGCGGGAATTCGTTGAGGCGAGCCTCGTGCACCGGCCAGTCGTACTTCGTGCGCCAATACTCAGCGAGCTCCTTCACGTAGTCGAGCGGCGCACCGTAGTTCCAGCCGACGCCGTCGAGCATGTCGGGCCAGCGCGTGCGGGCGAGGCGATCCTTCAGATCGTCGATGTCGGATTGCGGGATGTCGATGCGGAAGGGGCGAATGTCGTTAGTCATAGCGCCGGGATTATCGCATATCAGCCGTCGCGGCCGGCGAGTAGCGCGGCGAGGTCGTCCGTGTCCTTCTTCATTATGTCGAGAGTATCCTGTCGCTCCTGCCCGACCATCGGGACGGGCTGCGCGTAGTTCATGATGTGGACCGGGATGAACTCGACCCCGATGAGCGTGTCGTCGTAGAACGTGTACTTGCCGACGACGCCAACGGTGGTCTCGTAGCTCCACTCCTGGTCGAAGATGAAGTTGCCGTGCGCGTAGGTGATCCACTTCCCCTTGTAGATCTCGACCCCCTGGATCCAGTGCGGGTGATTGCCGATGATGAAGTCCGCGCCGTCGTCGATCGCTGCGTGCGCAAGCTCAATCGGGTCGTCGTCTGCGATGCCGGGCGCCGGCTGCGGTACGCCGACGTACTCCATCCCCCAGTGGAACGCCACCGCGAGCACGTCTACCTGCGGGCGCAGCGCCTGGATGGCGGCCGCCATCG